>CAIMEE010000326.1 GCA_903839865.1 Enhydrobacter aerosaccus
AAACCGCCAAGAAAACCTCATCGCTCGAAGGGAAGACGCTGTCGCCAGTCGAGGGCACCACGCCGTGCCGCGCGGTATGAACGGTCCGCCTGTTAGTCTTCAAGCTGTTTCCATCGTCGACACGGCGCGCGAAAGATTCTTGCGGGAGGGGAGTGGCGGAATCCGGTACAAAACGCGAGAAAGGCTTATGCCACCGGCATCGGAGGTGTCCCGGAAAGTCGGTGCACGCCGTGTCATCTTTTTTGCCCGAGGGGCGGTGACCGTACGCTTTCCGACACGTCCGAAATTGTATCAATCGCAGCGCATGGCCAGATATGCGGGGCTTTGCGGCGCGGCCGCCTTCGTCCTTCGCTGCAACTGCGCTATAATTGCAGTGCGCTGCTTGCTTCTTCCCGATGGAGACGACATGGCCGATCCACGCTGCGACGTCCTCATTGTCGAGGACAACGCGATGCAATGCGACGAGATGGCGGAATTCCTGCGCCGCGCCGACCTCACGGTCGAGAAGGCCTACAACGGCGCACAGGCGCGCGACCAGGCCCGGCTGCACGAGCCGCGGGTCGTGCTGCTCGACTTCAACCTGCCCGACATGACCGGCGTGACGCTGGCCGAGACGCTGCGCGCGCTGCTGCCGACCACGGCCATCCTGATGATGTCAGGCCGCATCGACGGGCTCTCGGAGAACACGCTCGAGGCGCTGGGCATCACGGTGTTCGTGAACAAGCCGGTGCCGCTCGGGCCGCTGCGCGCCGCGGTGCTGAAGCTGGTCCAGAAGAGCCGCGGCGGCGCCGAGGCCCCGCAGCAGAAGGGCTGGCTCGCGGGCGGGCTGGGCAGCCGGCGGTAGGATAACGGCCGCGCCGCCGCGCGCCCGCGCGCGGAGCGCGTAAACGACGACGGCGCGCTGCGCGCATATACGGACGGGGAAACGATCATGGCATCCAGCGCATTCGCTGACGCATCCGGGTCGCGAGGCCCCAGGTTCTTCGAGCTTCTCTACTCCTTCGGCGCCCAGGCCCGCCTTGCGCTCGGCACGCGCGGCGTGCTGTGGGCCGCCGCCGCCGGCGCTGTCGGCCTCGCCTGCTGCCTCGTGGCCTTCGCCGACATCGCCGTGTCGGTCCACCGCTCCGACGTCGATCCGCAGCGCCGCCGCGCGCGCGAGGTTCTGGCGCTCGACAATGCGAGCCGGCTGCTGATGCGCGACCTGCTGGCGCGGTCGGGCGCCAACCGTCCCGTCGGCGCGGATTTGCAGACCGGCGGCGAGCCGTGGAAGAATTTCATCATCTCCCTCGAGGTGCTGTGCCGCGACTTCGACGTGCCGCCGCAGACCATGCTGGCCTCGACCTGCGCCACGCAACTCGCCTTTGTGCGCCGGGTCGGCGCGGCGGTGGCGACGGTCGCCCGCGAGAGCCGGCCGCTCGATCCCGGCACCTTGCGCGAGCTGCTGTCGCTGCGCGACGACATCAGCGAACTCAGCCTCGCGACCACGCGCTCGACCGACGCCACGATCGGCCGGCTGGTCGACGACTACATCAACGCGCTGGTGGTGCTGACCCTGTGCACGACGGGCTTCGCCTGCGCCGGGCTGATCCTGATCCTGCTGGTCGGCCGCGCGTCGATGGACTACCACGCGCAATGGCGGCGGGCGATGGCGGCGGCGGGCGACGCCGGTGCCGCGCGCGACCTGCTCGATGAGGTGATCGAGGCGCTGCCGGCCGGCGTCGTGGTCTACGACTCCGACGAGCGGCTCAAGATGTTCAACACCATGGCCCAGCAGCTCACGCCCGCGCTCAAGGAGCCGGGCGCGATCGGCAAGACCTACGAGATGCTGGCGAACGACACCGCCCGGCGCCTCGTCGATGCCGGCCAGGGTCCGCAGCCGGTCCAGGACTGGATCGAGCGCTTCCGCACCAAGACCACCGAGCGCCAGCGGCAATCCGAGGACGGGCGCTGGTACGAGTGGTCGGAGAAGGCGACGGCGAGCGGCCTCACCGTCGGCCTGCGCATCGACGTCACCGACATCAAACGCCACGAGCTCGAGATCGAGGAGGCCCGCGCGCGCTACCAGACGCTGGTCGATTCGCTCTCCGACATGGTCTACGCCGTCGACTGGCGCGGCAACTACACCTACGTGAGCCCCGGCGCCGCGGGCCTGCTGGGCACCGCGCCCGAGAAGGTGATCGGCACGCGGTTCAAGGACTGGATCGTGCCGGAGGATGTCGAGCGCGTGATGGCGGGCGGCCGCGCCTGCCACTATTCGCCCAGCCTCGAGCAGCGCCGCGCCAACTTCCGCATCAAGGCGGCCGACGGTACCATCCGGCCGGTCGAGCTGCGCTTCCGCAAGAACAGCGGCAACGATCCGAACGCCGCGCAAGTGGGCGTGATCCGCGACGTCACCGAGCTGGAGCATGCGCGCGCGGAGTACCAGTCGCTGGTCGATTCGCTCGCGGACGTGGCCTACCGGCTCGACGTTGAAACCGGCCGCTTCACCTTCGTGAATGCCGCCTCCACCGACCTGTTCGGCGTGCCGCCGGAGAAGATGGTGGGCAGCCACTTTCTCGACTACATCGGGGAGGACACCAAGGAGCGGGTGCGCAGCACCACGACGCGCCCGTACCATCCCGACGATCCCGGCACCTTCGCGCGCTTCACCATGATCGGCACCGGCGGCAAGGGCCGCCATGTCGAGGTGCGGGCGCGCCGCCGCCTCGACCAGAACGGCAGGCTGGTCAGCACCGGCCTGATCCGCGACGTCGAGGAGCGGGTGCAGCTCGAGGCGAGGCGGGTGCAGCTCGAGGCGAGGCTGGAGCAGGAGATGACGCGGCTGCGCTCGATCGTGGGCTCGGGCGGCGCGCTGATCGCGATGGTCGACAAAGATCTCGACGTCACCATGGTCAACTCGGGCTTCACAGCGCTTACCGGAATCTCCGAGGCCGATGCCGTCGGCCGGCCGCTGCATACGCTGATCGACGTGCCGATCGATCCGGCGCGCAAGAAGCGCACGCGGCTTGCCATAAAGCTCGCCGACCCGAACGGGCGCGAGCGGCTGATCGCGATCACGGCCACGCCGGTGGTCGATGCGCAGGGCCAGGTGAGCAGCATCGTGCTGCTGGGCGTCGACGACACCGAACGCCGCGTGGCCGAGCAGGCGCTGTACGACGCCGAGCGCTTCGCCACGGTGGGCGAGATGGCGGGCACCATGGCGCACGAGATCAGCCAGCCGCTGCAGGTCATCAACCTGTCGTGCATGCTGGCGCGCGAGGAACTCGCGGCTTCCGGCCTGGATGGCAACAAGGGCACGCAGGAGTTCATCGACGGCAAGCTCGAGCGCATCGGCCAGCAGGTCGAGCAGGCCAGCCGCATCGTGGGCGACCTGCGCGCCTATGTGCGCGGCACCGCCACCGAGGCACCGAAGCCGTTCGACCCCAACGAGGCCGTGCGCCGCGCCATCGACCTCACCGACCACGGCGTGCGCGAAGCCGGCATGACCCTGATCGAGCGGCTGGCCGATCCGCTGCCCACCGTCGTGGGCGACATCGGGCGGCTGGAACAGGTGCTGGTGAACCTGATGAACAATGCGCGCGACGCGGGCGGCCGCTCGATCGAGCTCTGCACCGACACGATGCACGACGGGAAGATCACCTGGGTGCGCATCGCCGTCGAGGATTCAGGCTCGGGCATCCCGCCCGAGATCCTGTCGCAGCTCTTCCATTCCTTCGTGACCACGAAGGCGCGGGGCAAGGGCACGGGGCTTGGCTTGCGCATCTGCCGGCGCATCCTCGAGGAAATGGGCGGCCGCATTTCCGCCGGCAACCGCCCCGCCGGCGGCGCACGCTTCGAGATCCTGCTGCCGGCGGGCCAGCTCTAGCCCGTCAGCGAAACTTCGGCATCACCGGACTGCGCGAACGCCCGCGCCGGCCCCTCGCCCGGTGCCTGCTGGAACTCGTGGAACAGGCCAAACTCCATGGCCGAAGCTTAGCCTTGCGCAACCCCGAAAGGGAGCGCACGTTCACTGGCGATGATCAAGATCAAGCCAGAGAAGCCATCCCCCCAAGCCGACGCCAAGAACACGTCGACCAAGCAGATCGCCGAGAACGCAGTCAAAGGCGGTCCCAAGACCGTGAAGAAGGACAAGCGTATGGGGATCGGCAAGCGCTAATTGCAGTTTTTGTGCTATCCTGCGTCTCAACGATAAAGAGACACAGGGAGCACACGTCACCATGGGTAAATTCACCCTAAAGCGCCGCGCGTTCGTTCTTGCGACTCCGTTCCTGGCATCCGGCCTCGCCCGTGCGGCCGACGCCTGGCCGACCAAGCCGGTGAAGTACATCAACGTCTTCCCGCCAGGCGGGCCGACCGACACGCTCTCCCGCATCGTCTGCAACCAGCTCTCGGAGCTGACCGGACAGCAGTTCATCGTCGACAACAAGGCGGGCTCGGGCGGCAATATCGGCACCGACGCGATCGCCAAGTCCGCGCCCGACGGCTACACGATCGGGCTCTACACCATCGCCTCGCAGGCGATCGCGCCCACGCTCTATGCCAAGCTGCAATTCGACGTGGAGAAGGACTTCACCGCCGTTGCCATGATGTGGGCGGTACCCAACATGCTGATGGTGCGGCTTGACCTGCCGGCGAAGACCGTGCCCGAGCTGATCAAGCTCTGCGCCGACAATCCCGGCAAATACTCCTTCGCCTCGTCCGGCTCGGGCACCAGCCCGCACCTGAGCGGCGAGATCTTCAAGCAGCTCGCGAAGGTCAACATCCTGCACGTGCCCTATCGCGGCAGCGCACCCGCCTACCAGGACCTGCTGGCGGGCCAGGTCGACATGATGTTCGACAATATCCCCGGACCGCTCGGGCTGATGCGCTCGGGCAAGGTGCGCGGGCTGGGCGTCACCTCGGCCCAGCGCCATCCCGCGGCGATGGATCTTCCCACGATGTCGGAGTTCCTGCCGGGCTTCGAGATCACCTCATGGGGCGGCATCTGCGGACCGGCGGGACTGCCGCCGGCGATGGTCGAGAAGTGCGCCGCGCTCACCAAGCAGGCCCTCGACAGCGCGCCGGTGAAAGCCGCCTTCGAGCAGCAGGGGGCGACGGCGATCTGGATGAACCCGGCGGACACCGCCGCCTATCGTGCCAGGGACGAGAAGCGCCTGGCGCCGGTGATCAAGGCATCCGGCGCGAAGGTCGACTAGCTGGTTTAGCGCGTGGCCTGACGATCGCTGCCGCGGACGACGATCTCGACGCGGCGGTTCTGGGCCTCGCGGACGCCGTCGCCGGTCGGCACCAGCGGCGCGGTCTCGCCGAGACCGACCACGGAGATGTCTTCCGCACGCACGCCGTCACGCACCAGCTCGTCCTTGACCGCGTTGGAGCGCCGCAGCGACAGCGCCTGATTATAGAGGTCCGGGCCGGACGTGTCGGTGTGGCCCGTCGCGACGATCCGCGCGCCGCCCTTGCTCTTGTAGGCCGCAGCCGCCAGGCCGATCGTATCGACAGCCTTGGCCGTGAGGGTCGACTTGTCCCAGTCGAAGAACACCATGAAGGACGGCGCGGTGATGACTGCACCCACATCGACGCAATAGACAGTACGGTCGGTGATGTCGTCGCGGACGCGGCGCGTACGGTCGGTGATGTCGTCGCGGACGCGGCGTGTACGGTCGGTGATATCGTCGGGAACGCGGCGTGTGCGGTCGGTGCCGTCGTAGCAGGGACCCGGGCGGCGGCCATCGAAGAGCGACGAGCAGTCGACGATCTTCCCGCCGGTCGGCGTCATCGCCACCGTGCGCGGTCCGTCGCAGGCACCCAGCATCAGCAGCGCTGTACCCAGCACCACAAGTCGCTTCAACATCGAGGAATCCCCATTCCTAATCCGTTGACATAAAAGCATAAAATGGGGCGCGCGGCCAGTATCCAAACCAGTACCGCGACCTAGCGCTTCGCGGGCTTGAACTCCGCGACCAACTTGTCGGACTGGGCGATCTGGGCCGGTGTCATTTTGCCGGCCAGGGCCTCGGCGGCCTTCTTGGCCCGGACGGGCATCTCGGCGTCGTATTCTCCGTCGTCGACCGAGGCGAGTGCATACCACTTGCGGGCCTGCACGGGGTCCTTCGCCACGCCGCGGCCCTGCTCGTACAGCGCAGCCAGTCCCATCATAGCGCTGCCATCACCCTGATCGGCCGCCTTCTTGAACCAGCCCGCAGCGCCGGCGACATCGACCGGACCGCCCATGCCCTCCAGGGCCATGTAGCCCAGAGTGCTCTGGGCGATCGGATTGCCCTGGCTCGCGCCTTTCATGGACCATTTACCAGCCTGCCCCGCGTCCTTCGGCACGCCGGTGCCCAAACGGTAGAGCCGGCCGAGATGGGCCTGGGCCGTCGGGCTGCCCCGCTCAGCCGCCTTTTGGAACCACTTGGCCGGAGCCGCCAGGTCCTTCGGCGTGCCCTGGCCGCGTTCGTACAAGTGGGCCAGCCGCAGCTGGACCACGGTCGACTGCGAATTGTCGAGCGCAGCCAACGGCTTCAGGATCTCGAACGCCTTGGCCCAGTCGCCGCTCTTGTAGGCGGCCATGCCGTCGTCGAACGGGGTGGCGAACGCCGGACCGATCATGGCGAGGAGCAGCAAGGTCGGGAGTGTGATGAAGCGCATGACGGCGTGATACAGAGTTCCGATGACAAAGAAAATCCTGATTGCAGGCGCGACCGGCCTCGTGGGCTACGCCGCGATGAAACACTACGGATCCCGACCCGGCTGCGACGTCGTGGCGCTGTCGCGGCGCAAGCCCGACAACATGTTCGGTGCGCGCTGGCTGCCGCTCGACCTGACCGACGCTGCCGCGTGCGCGGCCTTGGCGCCGGCCTTTGCCGGAACGACGCACCTCGTCTATGCGGCGCTGCATGAACGGCCGGGACTGGTCGCGGGCTGGCGCGAGGACGAGCAGATCCGCACCAACGAGGCGATGCTCGCCAACCTGTTCGCCGCGGTCGAGCAGCCGTCGCTGCAACACGTGGCCCTCCTGCAGGGCACCAAGGCCTATGGCGTGCACGTGCGGCCGATCGCGGTGCCGGCGCGCGAGAATCGCTCGGAGATGCACGAGCAGCCCAACTTCTACTGGAACCAGGAACGCTTCATTCGCGGGCGGCAACAGGGAAAGACCTGGAGCTGGTCGATCCTGCGGCCGGTGCTGATCGTGGGCTGCTCCGAGGGCAGCGCGATGAACGTGATCCCGGCACTCGGCGTCTACGCCGCGATGATGAGACGCGCGGGCAAGAAGACGCTCGACTATCCAGCGGGCGTCGGACGCGTGGCGCAGGCGATCGACGCCGACGTGCTGGCGCGCGTCATCGCCTGGTCGGGCGAGGCGGCCAGCGCGCGCAACGAGATCTTCAACGTCACCAACGGCGATGTGTTCACCTGGCCCAACGTCTGGCCCGCCATTGCCGACGCGCTCGGCTTCGCCGCCGGCGATCACGTCCCGCTTTCGCTCGACAGGGAAATCCGGCCGCGCGAAGCCGAATGGACGGAGATCCGCAAGCAGCATGGATTGGCCTCGGGCACCCTCGAGGAGTTCGTGGGCCTCTCCTTCGAGTACGCCGACTACACCATGGGCTTCGGCCGCACCGAGCCCGGACCGCCGGCCCTGGTCTCGACCATCAAGCTGATGCAGGCAGGTTTCACCGAGGTGATCGACACCGAAGCGATGTTTCGCAAGGCGTTCGCGGAAATGCAGGCCAAGAAGCTGCTGCCGCCGCGTTGAGCGTGTGGCATCGTTGCCGCCATGTCAGAACGAAAACTCCACGTTGCGATCGTCGGCGCCGGCATGGGCGGGTTGGCCGCCGCGGCCGCTCTCCTCAAGGTCGGCATCGGCGTCACGGTCTACGAGCAGGCCAGGCAGTTCACACGGCTGGGCGCGGGCATCCAGATCGGCTGCAACGCCATGCACGTGTTGCGCGGCCTCGGCCTCGAGGACCGGCTGCGCGCCGACACCTTCTATCCGCGATCGTGGAACAACCGCGATTGGAAAAGCGGCGAGGTGCTGTTCGACATGCTGTTCGGCTCGCCGGCAGAAGGAAAATACGGCGCGCCCTACCTGCTGGCCCATCGCGGCGACCTGCATGCGGCGCTTGTCAGCGCGGTGCCGCCGGAACACGTGAAGCTCGACCATCGCCTGAGCGGCATCGAACAGGGAGCCGACGGCACGGTGCGCCTCGGCTTCGCCAACGGGCACGTGGCCGAGGCCGACGCCGCGATCGGCGCCGACGGCACGCACTCGATCACGCGCGATATCCTGTTCGGCAAGTCCGAGCCCACCTTCACCGGGCGCATCGCCTATCGCACCGTCTATCCTGCGCATCTCCTCGGCGACTTCCAGGTCGAGAACTGTACGAAGTGGTGGGGCGAGGATCGCCACATCGTGGTCTATCCGGTGAAGCCCGACCGTTCGGAGATCTATTTCGTCACCAGCCAACCCGAGCCCGGCTTCGAGATCGAGTCCTGGTCCGCAACGGGAGACACGAGAGTCCTGCGCGAGGCCTTCTCGGGCTTTCATCCCGAAGTGCAGAAAATCGTCGGGGCAGCACCCGACGTGCACAAGCGGCCGCTGGTCGACCGCGAGCCGCTCGAGCGCTGGATCGACGGCAATGTCGCGCTGCTGGGCGACGCCTGCCATCCGATGACGCCCTACATGGCGCAGGGTGCGGCAATGGCGATCGAGGACGGCGCCGTACTCGCGCGCTGTCTCGAGGACGTCGACAGATCCGGCGTCGCGACGGCGCTGCGGCGCTACGAAAGGAACCGCCAGGAACGCACAGCGAAGATACAGCTCACGTCGCGGCAGAACATCTGGGGCAAGGGCGTCACCGACACCGATTGGGTCTACGGCTACAACGCCTGGGAAGCGCCGCTGCTGTCATGATCAATTTCGAATTTCGACGCATGACTCCCGGCGACTTCGTCTATTGCTGGCGGATCTATGGCGAGGCGATGGCGCCGCTCGTGGCAGGCTGGAATGAGCAGGCCCAACGCCGGATGGTCGAGCTGGCGCTGGGCGAAGAGGGCGCCTCGATCATGGTGGTCGACAAGTCCGATGCCGGCTGGCTGCACGTGAGCGAGACACGCTTCGACATCCATCTCGGCCATCTCTATCTCGAGGCCGATCGGCGCAACCAGGGGCTCGGGACGCGCTTCCTGCAATGGATGACCGAGCGCGCCCAACGCAAGGGCAAGGCCTTCACGCTCGACGTGATGATGAACAATCGCGCCCGTGCGCTCTACGAAAGGCTGGGCTTCGCCGCCTTGGGGAAACCGGCCGGCACGTCAGCCGGCAAGATCAGGATGCAGCACCGCGCGAGCTGACCACGTAACCCGTCGCCCGCACCAGGGCGTCGTTCTGGAACGCGGCGTATTCCTGGCGCGTGGCGTAGGGCACGGCATACTGGACGAGCTTCTCGGTCTGCACAGAGCACGACATCGCCACATACCGGCCGACCTGCCGCGCATCGGATGCACGATCGTCGAACTGCGCAACATTTTCCCGCAGGCAAGTGTCCTGCGCCGAGCGCAGCGCATCGATGCGCTTGATCGCGACGTTGGTCGGGAGCTGACACGCTCCAAGACATGGCGCCACCAGCGCCAGAACCGCCCAGAAAATCTTCACGTCGACGATCCCCAGATAAACCCCTGGGAGGGACAATAGCACACCGGCGCACAAAAAAAGCGGGCCTGAGGCCGCAGTCCGAAGACCGCGGCCTCAGGCCCACTACGCCCCCTCGAAAGGCTATTTCAATCCGGCTGCTATGCTCTTGAAGCCCGTCTGCGTCTGCTGGCCGAAGTCGGCGATCTTGGAAGAGCGATCGACGAACTGCTGAGCCGACTCCGGAACCTTGTACCCCAGCACCGTCTCCGGCAGCTGCACGCGGAACCCGCTGGTGAAGCCCAGATAGACAACTCCCAGGAACGCGAGCTTGAAGGTCCAGCCGAGAATGAATTTCATGCGACGCCTCGAATTACGAGTGCCAAGATAAGTTCCGCCGGCTGCTCTGGGCAGAGGGCGTTTGGTATCAATTGTCATTGCCGGCGAAACGACTTGTCGCAACCTACTTCGGCCGCCCCGAAAAACGCGCGCGCACGTGATCGGCGAGATCGCGCGCGGCCGGACTAAGTCCCGGGGGTGCATAGAGATTTATGCGGAATTCGGGCAGTGGCGGCAGGCGCGCCGCGCGCCCCAGGATCACGAAATGTTCCGGCACCGACGAGCGCAGCAACGGCGCTACGGCGAGGTCGGCCTCGAGCGCTGCATGCACCGGCTCCATGCGGCTCACCTCGCAGACCGCGCGCCAGTCGCGACGGACTTTGCCCAGCGCCTCGATCGCCACGGGCCTGAACGTGCAGGAGGGCGCGCCAAGCGACACCGGCAGCGGATCCTTGGCATAGGCATCGCCACTCGGCGCGCCGACCCAGACAAGGCGATCGGTACGCAAGGTCTCGCCGTGCCGGCCGCAATCGGTCTCGGTCGTGAGCGCGAGGTCGACACCGCCGGATCGCAGCTGCTTCAGCACGATGCGCGAATCCTCGCAGACCAGGCTCACCTGCACGCGCGGTTGGGCTCTCGCGAAGCCGCGCAGGATGGCCGGCACGAAGCTGCCGATGATGTCGTAGGGCACGCCGAAGCGGACCTCACCCTCGAATGGTGCCGCGCGCATGCTCGCCAGCAGCTCGTCGCTCTGCGCCACGAGCCGGCGCGCCTCGGCCTCGAGCCGCTCGCCGGCCGGCGCCAGCACGAGCTTGCGTCCCTGGCGCGCGAACAGCGGGGTGTCGAACATCTCTTCCAGCCGCTTGATCTGCTGGCTCGCCGCCGCCTGGCTCATGTTGAGCGCGGTGGCTGCCGCCGTGACGCCACCGGTATCGACAACGGCGAGGAACGTGCGCAGAAGATCAATCATAAGTATTTCCGAACGATAATATCCAAAACATTCGTTTTTATTATATGCCTGTCCAGCCCATCCTGTCTCCATGACAGCCATGCCGCACTCAAATCCCAGGGGCCTCTGGGTCCCCCTGATCACGCCGTTCAAGGACGGCGCCGTCGACTACGCGAGCTACGAGCGCCTGATCGACCATTACCTGGCCTTCGGCGTCCACGGATTGTTCCCGCTCGGCACCACCGGCGAATCTCCCACACTCGACGAATCGGAGATCGACCAGATCGTCGAGCGCACGGTCGCGCGCGCCGGCAAGGTGCCGGTGCTCGTGGGCGTGGGCGGCAACGCCACGCGCAAGGTGACCAAGGAACTCAAGCGGCTCGAGCGGCATCGCTTCGCCGGCATCGTGTCGGTCTGCCCCTATTATAACCGCCCAGGACAGGACGGGCTGATCGCGCACTTCAGAACGATCGCGGCGGAAACCGATCGCGACGTGCTGATCTACAACATCCCCTATCGCACGGCGGTAAACCTCTCCAACGACTCGATGCTCGAACTGGCCCAGGTGCCGAACATCGTGGGCGCCAAGGACAGTTCCGGTTCGATCGCGCAGTCGCTCGACCTGCTTCAGCGCAAGCCGGCCGATTTCTCCGTGCTGACCGGCGAGGACGCGCTGCATTTCACCATGATGGCCAACGGCGCCGAGGGCGGCATCCTGGCCGCGAGCCACCTGATGACCCAGGGCTTCGTCGACGTCACGCGTGCCTTCCAGCGCGGCGATCTTGCCGGTGCCCGGGCCGCCTGGGCGCCGCTCGCCTCTCTCGTGCCGCTGCTGTTCGCCGAGGCCAATCCGATGCCGATCAAATACTGCCTGTGGCGGCAGGGCCTGATCGCCTCGCCCGAATGCCGCCTGCCGTTGACGAAGATTTCCGACGGGTTGGCGAGGCAGCTGGATCGGGCTATCGCGCCTTCAGGAGATCGCGGATCTCGGTGAGAAGTACCACTTCCTTCGAGGGCAGCGCGGGCGGCGGCGGCGCCGTCTCTTCATTCCTGAGCAGGCGGTTCATCGCGCGCACGACCATGAACATCACGAAGGCCACGATCAGGAAGTTGATCGACACCGTGATGAACGTGCCGTAGCCCAACGCCGCGCCCGCCTTCTTGGCGGCATCGTAGGTCGGCGCCGCCTTCGCAGCGTCGGTGAGGCCGAGGAAGTAGTTGCTGAAGTCGAGGCCGCCTGCAATGCGGCCGATCACGGGCATGATCACGTCGCCGACCAGCGACTCGACGATCTTGCCGAAGGCCGCGCCGATGATGACGCCGATCGCGAGATCGACGACGTTGCCCCGCAAGGCGAATTTCTTGAATTCCTGAAGCATGTTCTTCTCCCTCAGCTCAGCTCACGCGCAGCCATACCAGCAGAGCAGAAACGGTTACCACGGAAAAGCCCGTGGACAGCAATACCGTAGCGGTATTCTGCTCCACTGAAATATCGAATTGCCGCGCCAGCACAAAGGCGTTGGCCGCGGTCGGCAGAGCCGCCATCAGCAGCGCCACCTTGCCTGCGATCGAACCGAGATCGAGGAAGAACGGCAGTATCAGCAACGCGAGCACGGGCTGCACGAGAAGCTTTATCACCGTCATCAGCCCGGCTTCGACAAGACCGCTCTTCACCGATTTGTCGGACAGGAAGAGCCCGATCGCAAACAGCGCGCACGGCGCGGCGGCCGCGCCCAGCAGGTCGATCCACTTCTCGACCGGCACCGGCATCGGCAGCCCCAGACCGGAATAGAACATGCCGAGCGCGATCGACAGCGGCAGGGGATTGCGCGCCACGTTGAACGCCGCGCGCAGGAAGGTTCGCACCGGGCCGCGGCCGGCCGCGACCTCGAGCTCGATCAGCATCACGCCGAACACCATCGACAGCACCGCGGTGACGATCACCGTCAGCATGGCAGGCGGCAAGCTCCGGTCGCCGAACGCTGCGATGCAAAGCGGCACGCCCATGTAGCCGACATTGCCCCACGAGGCCGCGATCGCCTGCAGGCTCATCGCCGCGAGGCCGCCCTTGCCGACGAGTCGCGTCACCAGCATGCCCAGCCCGAAAGTGGCAACGACGGCAGCGCCAAAGCCCAGGATCAGCTGCGGATCGAGGACAGCCGCCACCGGCGTGCGCGCCAGCGTGCCGAAAAACAGCACCGGCAGGGCGAAGTAGCTCACGAAGGCGTTGAGCGCCCCGGTCGCCTCGCCGCCCAAGATGCGCCAGCGGCCAGCCAGGTAACCGGCCAGGATGACCCCGAAAATCGGGAAGGCGACGTTCAGAATGGCCTGCAGGGCGTCATCTCCAGTGAAACATTAAGAATTTGACATAAGATACTAGAATGCAATAATATTTTCTCACAATTGAGGCCGCACCGTCCCCTTCCCGTATAGCGGCCCTGGAGAAGTTTCATGCGTTTCATGATCGCCTGCCTGGCGGCCGTGGCTGCGGTCGCGTTTGCTGCCCCCTCGTTCGCTCAGGAAGCTGCGGCCCCAACCGCCAAGCCCAAGGTCGGCACCACGGCCTATTGTAACAACCTCAAGAGCACCTCGGCCAAGGCCAGCTGCCTGAAGCGCGTCCATGCCTCGGCCGCCGCCAAGCCGGCTGTGCCGACGCCCACCCGCAAGGCCAAGGCCACCAAGAAGACCACGACGGAATCCGCCGCCGCGCCGAAGGAGACTACAGCGCAGCTCACGCCGCCGGCCGCTCCTGCCCCGGTTCAGCAGGCCCAGCCGTCGACGATCATCGTGCCGCCGCTGCCGCAGAAGACGATCTAAGCATCAACGCAAAGCGTTGATGCTGGTGGGCTGCAATAGAGAGACAGTAGCGCCGCCCGCGCGTTAGTCTTTGCTCCCCCAAGCAGGGAGAGCGAGATGGCGCATTCCGCCAGTTTGATTTCGACCGAGGATCTGGCGCGCCAAATGGGCGCGCCGGCGCTGCGTGTGTTCGACTGCACGACCTATCTCAGGCCGCGTCCGGAAGGCGGCTACACCGCCGAGAGCGGGCGCGCCAATTACGACAAGGGCCACCTCCCCGGTAGCGCCTATCTCGATCTCGGCGCCGATTTCTCCGACCCCGCCTCGCCGCTGCGCTTTACTCTGCCGCCGCTCGAGACGCTGACCAGGTCATTCGCCGCCGCGGGCATCGGGCACGGCACCTTCGTTGTGCTCTACAGCCACGGTACACCGACCTGGGCCACCCGCTTCTGGTGGATGCTGCGCGCCATCGGTTTCGACGACACCGCGATCCTCGACGGCGGCCTCGACAAGTGGAAAGCCGAGAACCGCCCGCTCTCGACGGAGGCTTCGAGCTATCCGCCGGCGACGCTGACCTTGCGCGCGCGGCCCGAGCTCTTCGTCGACAAGACGGCGATCCGGAGCGCGATCGGCAAACCGGACACGCTCACCCTCAATGCGCTCAGCCACGACCAGCACAAGGGCATCGGCGGCGTCGCCTACGGCCGCGCCGGCCGCATTGCGGGCTCGTCCTGCGTGCCGGCTGCGAGCCTGTTCGGCGCCGACAAAACGATGAAGCCGATCGCCGACCTGCGTGCGGCGTTCGACGGCGTCGGCGCCGCGCCGGACAAGCAGATCCTGGTCTATTGCGGCGGCGGGATCGCAGCCACCGTCGATGCCTTCGTGTTGACGGCGCTGCTTGGTCACAAGAACGTGGCGGTGTACGACAACTCGATGCAGGAATGGTCGAACGACGCCACTCTGCCGATGGAACGCGACTGAGGAGGAAACGATGGCGGCCTATATCATCGTCGAAGTCGAGACGACCGACGAAGCCCTGATGACCGAGTATCGCAAGCACACGCCGGGCGCGGTCGCGAAGTTCGGCGGCAAGTTCATCGTGCGCGGCGGCAAGACGCGGACGCTCGAAGGCGGCTGGACACCGTCACGCATCGTCGTGCTGGAGTTCCCGACCTACGCCAAGGCCGAGGAGTTCTACGACTCCGAGCACTACAAGCCGATCCTCGCCATGCGCCTGAAAGCCGGCAAGTCGAAGGCGATCCTGGTCGACGGCCATAGCGGCTGACACCGATGGCTGAGTTGGCGGCGTACCGCGCGGTCGGCACGCTCTACAACGCGTTGATGACGTCGCTGGTGCTGGGCCTCGTGACCCGGCGCGGCGAGGACTCGGCGCGCGACTATGTGTTCCGGCATTTCCGACGCCAGCATCTCGAGAAGTTCCTGCCCGGCATCCAGAAGCTCGGCCTTGCGGGCCTGCCCGCCGCGCCTACCTGCGCGCTTTACCATTATCATTCGAACGCGCTGGGCGGCGTGAAGACAGGCTACCTCGAGGAGAGCGACCGCAAGGCGTGGGTGCGCTATCCGCCGCCGCGCTGGATCTGGAAGGGCACCGCGATCGCGGCCATCCCGCATGCGGTGTCGGCGGCCATGCTGCACGGCTGGCACGGCCACAACGGAGTCTCGCTTGGAAAGCCGGGTTTGGGCTTCGTCTGCACCGGCATGACCGTCGATGGCATGCCGGGCCTCGAAGGCTATTACATCGAGCACGACCGGCCGCTGAAAGAAGACGAGCGCGTGCGCTTCGCCTACGGCACCGAGGAGATGCCGCGCGTGGATTGGAGCGGGCAGCCCAAGCTCGCGACGGAGAACTGGCCGGAAGAGCGGCGGCTCAAGACTTTCCGCGCCTACGCGATCGAATATCTGCGCACGATGCTGCCGACCCTGCAGGAGCTGCTGGGCGCCACCGATGCGCAGAGGGAACTGGGCCGGGTCGCCCGCCTGGTCGGCCTGCAGTTCCACGAAGAGACGGCGCGCGACATGGACCTGCCGACCGACGTCGAACGCGGCGACCTGCAAAGCGCGCGCGACTTCGGCCGCTGGCTGTCGGCCATCCTCACGGCGAGCGGCGAAGAGATCGAGACCTCCGAGCGCGACGGCGCGGTGATCGTCGCCTCGCAGGGCTGGCGCGCCGTGCGCGAACTCACCCTCGCCGATCCGCTGGCCGCCTTCGATGCCTGGAACGAACTCTGGCTCGGCGCCGCCGCGGCGCACGACCGCTTCCTGAAGGTTCAGACCTCACGCTCGCTGGGCGACCGCGGCTGGTCGATCACCTGGCGGATCGCGCCGAGATAGCCTGTCGGCAAAGGACGCCCCTCTATCGTCTCGCCGAGGTCTGACAGCGGCACCCAGCGCACGTCCTGATGCTCGTGGCTCAGCGTCACTTCGCGCGAACCGGCCATCGTGCAGGCAAACGCCTCGATCCGTACGAAGCGACCGGGCAGGACTTCGAAGAGATGTCCCTCGAGCGCGGCGCCAACCTCGACATCGAGTCCCGCCTCCTCGCGCACCTCGCGTTTCAACGCCGCGCGATGCGCTTCACCTTCGTCCGGCCGCCCGCCCGGAAGGTCCCACTCGCCGCGCTCGTTCAGCAACAACAGCACGCAGCCGTCGTGGATCAGGACGCCCTTGATGGAAATGGGATGACTCATGTCCCGTTAAAATAACGGAAAAACGGTGCGAGGGGTGGGTAGCGGGGTAGCGCTAATTGCGCCAACTGCCCAGCCCGATCTGCCTCCCTCGATCTGCCCCACCGTGCAGCGTCTCCCGAGGCCCCCGCGCTTCGGTCCTCCCGGACCTCGGGTCCGGGTCCCCGATGGACCGGCGATATGGTCGCACACCACCGCAATTCAAGGTCCTACGGACCGCGAGCTTACAGCTCGCTCATGAGGCGAGCCGGAGGCTCGCGGTCCGGAAGACAAAAGACAAAGGCCGGGGATCGCTCCCCGGCCTTTACGTATTCCTGAAGAGGCGTGGACTTAGAAGTCCATGCCGCCCATTCCGCCGTCGCCACCCGGCGGCATGCCCATCGGGGCCTTCTTCTCGGGACGCTCGGCGACCATTGCTTCGGTCGTGATGAGCAGACCGGCCACCGAAGCGGCATCCTGCAGCGCAGTGCGAACGACCTTCACCGGATCGATGATGCCGGACTTCACCATGTCGCAGTATTCACCCTTCTGGGCGTCGAAGCCGTAGGAGGTGTCCTTCTGCTCGAGCATCTTGCCCGCAACGACGGCGCCGTCGTAGCCGGCGTTCTCGGCGATCTGGCGAACGGGCGACTGGAGCGCACGACGCACGATCTCGATGCCGACCTTCTGGTCGTCGTTGGTGGTGCGGATCTTGTCGAGGGCGCGGATCGAGTAGAGCAGAGCCGAGCCGCCGCCGGCGACAACGCCCTCTTCCACGGCAGCCTTCGTGGCGTGCATGGCGTCGTCAACGCGATCCTTCTTTTCCTTCACTTCGATCTCGGTGGCGCCGCCGACCTTGATGATCGCAACACCGCCGGCGAGCTTGGCCAGGCGCTCCTGGAGCTTCTCGCGGTCGTAGTCCGAAGTGGTCTCCTCGATCTGCGCGCGGATCTGGCCGATGCGGGCCTGGAGGTCCGCCTTCTTGCCGGAGCCGTCGACGATCGTGGTGTTTTCCTTCTCGACGATGACCTTCTTGGCCTTGCCGAGCATGTCGAGCGTGACGTTCTCGAGCTTGATGCCGAGGTCTTCGCTGATCAGCTGACCGCCGGTCAGGATCGCGATGTCTTCAAGCATCGCCTTGCGACGATCGCCGAAGCCCGGAGCCTTGACGGCCGCGACGCGGAGACCGCCGCGCAGCTTGTTGACGACCAGGGTCGCCAGGGCTTCGCCTTCGACGTCCTCGGCGATGATCAGCAGCGGCTTGCCCGACTGCACGACCGCCTCGAGAACCGGCAGCATCGCCTGCAGGCCCGAGAGCTTCTTCTCGAACAGCAGGATGTACGGCGAGTCGAGCTCGGCGATCATCTTGTCGGCGTTGGTGATGAAGTACGGCGAGAGATAGCCGCGGTCGAACTGCATGCCCTCGACGACGTCGAGTTCGGTGTCGAGGCTCTTGGCCTCTTCCACCGTGATGACGCCCTCGTTGCCGACCTTCTTCATCGCTTCGGCGATCATCTTGCCGATCGACTTGTCGCCGTTCGCCGAGATGGTGCCGACCTGGGCGACTTCATCGGTGCCCGTGATCTTCTTGGCGCGCGCCTTGATGTCCTCGACGGCAGCCTCGACCGCGAGGTCGATGCCGCGCTTGAGGTCCATCGGGTTCATGCCAGCCGCGACCGACTTCACGCCTTCGCGCACGATCGCCTGGGCGAGAACGGTCGCCGTCGTCGTGCCGTCGCCGGCGATGTCGTTGGTCTTCGAGGCCACTTCACGCACCATCTGGGCGCCCATGTTCTCGAACTTGTCGGCAAGCTCGATTTCCTTGGCGACGGTGACGCCGTCCTTGGTGATGCGCGGGGCGCCGAACGACTTGTCGAGGACGACGTTGCGGCCCTTCGGACCCAGCGTCACCTTGACGGCGTTGGCGAGAATGTCGACGCCGCGGAGCATGCGCTCACGAGCGTCCGCACTAAAACGGACTTCCTTGGCTGCCATTTTCTATTCCTCTTGAACTGTTGCGATTGATTGGATCGATGCGAGGCGCTTGTTAAGCGGCCTTCTTCATCGAGGCGGAGCCTTCGATGATGCCCATGATGTCCGACTCTTTCATGATCAGCAGATCGGTACCGTCGATCTTGATCTCGGTGCCCGACCACTTGCCGAACAGGATGCGGTCGCCCTTCTTGACGTCGAGCGGGACCAGGTTGCCCTTCTCGTCGCGAGCACCCGGGCCAACGGCCACGATCTCGCCTTCCATCGGCTTTTCCTTGGCGGTGTCGGGGATGATGATACCCCCCTTGGTCTTGCCTTCTTCTTCAACGCGCTTGACCACGACCCGGTCGTGAAGCGGACGGAACTTCATGCTGCTTCCTCCAAATTACCCAGTTGAACCCTGCGGGACCGGAACGGCCCCACGCGAAAAACGGACCTGTCAGCACTCTCAGTCGATGAGTGCCAATGGCGGACGGGATGTAGGGTTATGGAGGGAGGGAGTCAAGGCGACCGGCAAAAGGTTCCGCCCAATTTCACAAAGTCATCTCGCACTAGCAGCAATCCAGCTTGCCTGCTACTAAGCCATTGATGTGGAACGTTTTTTAATGAATTTTCGTTAAGGGTGCGTGACTATTCCTTTACTCGCGTCGCGTCAAGGAGTGCTCAATGGACCCCAATTTTGTTGCGCAGCTGAACGACTACAGAGTGACCACGGCCGAAATCCTCTACTGGATGCCCGATCATCGCCACGTTCTGCAAAGCTACATCTGGCAAAACCTCGATCTTGCCCCTCGCTTCCCCAACCTCAGCAAATTCCTCGATTTCTGGGACAAGAGCCTGGACGGCAAGCTCCACAAGGTGACGGTTGCCAACACCAGGCTGATCAAGCCGGCGGAATTCAAGTTCGCGTCGGGGCTTTACCAGCTCCATTGACGGCGTCGCGCTGGCGGTCTCCGCTGGCGGCATGAAAAGAAGAAACGCTCTAGGCTTGTTCAGTGGCGGCCTGCTCGGCAGCGCCGCGCTGTTGCACGGCACCGCTCGCACACAGGAAACCTGGCCGACCAAACCAGTGAAGATCGTCGTGCCGTTCGGCCCCGGCGGATCGGGCGACATCGTCTCGCGCATCGTGGGGCACGAACTCGAAGCCCTGGCCGGGCAGCCCTTCATCATCGAGAACAAGCCGGGCGCCACCGCGATGATCGGCACAGCGATCGTGAAGAATGCGCCGGCCGACGGATACACGATCCTGCACGGCTCGACGTCGAGCCTCGCGGCCAATCCCAGTCTCTACAAGCAGATGAGCTACGATCCCGACGACTTCACCACCGTCGCGGTCGACGGCACGATTCCGGGCTTCATGCTGGTCGCCAAGGATGCGCCGTACAAAACGGTGAAGGAATTCGTGGCCTGGGCCAAGGCGCGCAAGGAGCCGATCTTCTCCGGCTACGGCAATACCTCCTCACGCGTGCCGTCGGCGCTGTTCGCCGAGCAAAGCGGCGTGACGTTCGAAGAGGTCGCCTACAAGGACGCAGTGCCGGCGATCCAGGACCTGATCGGTGGACGCATTCACGTCACCTTTCCCGATGTCGTGATCGGCGAGAGCTATGTGCGCTCGGGCCAGGTGAAGGCGCTGGCCGTCACGTCGACACAACGCGCGCCGCAGTTCCCCGATCTCGAAGCCGTCGCAGAAACCTATCCCGGCTTTGAAGCAATTGCGTTCCTGTCTTTCTCCGTGCGCAAGGAAGTCCCGGTCGAGATCCAGCGCAAGCTGAACGGCTGGGTGATGGAGATCCTGCACCGGCCGGCGGTGAACAAGCGCCTGCTCGAGATCGGCATCACGCCGCCGCCGCCCGACTGGGACATCGCCAAGTCCGATGCTTTCGTGAAGCGCGAGCGCGTGCTGTGGACCCGCTACATCAAACTCGCGAAGATCGAGCCCCAGTAGTTCAGTGCAGGATTGCGAGAAGCCCTATTCCGGTGACGACCAATATCGCCGCCGTGATGCGGCGCAGACCGAAGCCTTCCTTCAATACCCAGGTGCCGATCACCGCGCCGAAGATTACACTGGTCTCGCGCAATGCCGTCGTCGGGCCGAGCGGCAGGCTTCGCGCCGCCGTCAGGAAGGCGAGGAAGCCGATCACCGACATCAATCCGGCCAACGCGCCGACTGCGGCATGACGGCGGATATAGGCCACGAACTCCACCCGGCGCGTCATTCCATAAGCCAGCACCACGGCGCCGTTCACGACTTCCTGACAGGCCTGAAAACCCAGAACCGTCCCGCTGGTCCGCACGCCCATGCCGGCCAGGAAACTGTAGGCCGCGACACTCGCCCCGGTCGCCAACGCAAATCCCACTGCTGGACGGCTAGCGCCGGCGCCCACCGACAACACCATGATACCGAGCGAGATCAGCGCCACTGCCCCCATCTGGCCGGCGCTCAATGCTTCGCCGGCAAACAGAAACGCCGCGATCGTCGTTAGAACCGGCGCAAGACCCCGCGCGAGCGGATAGACGACGCTCATGTCGCCGATCGAATACGACCGGACCAGCAGGACGAAGTAGGCGAACTGGACCAGAACCGTCAGCCCCAGCCACTTCCAGCTCGCAGCGGCAGGCCAGTCAACGAATGGCAGGGCGGCGAGACCAAGGATCAATCCGACACTGCGGATCGCGACCATCATCATCGCGCGGTCGCCCGCGTGTTTCATCATGGCGTTCCACACGGCGTGAGCGATCGCCGAGAGGACTACCAAGCCATAAAGAAACGCCGCGGACATGCGCCCCGATTAAGAGCGCTTGTCCGCGGCGGTCAACTTTTCTGTCCGCGGCTTAGGCGAAGGCCGCCTGGAGGCCTTCCTGCTCGATGGTGCGCTTCACCGCCGGGCGGTTCTTCATCCGCTCGTAGTGAGCCGCACAGTTCTTGGGCAGGGTCATCTTCATGCGGGCCGCGGCCCAGAACTCGACGTAGAAGAGTGCGGCGTCGGCGATCGAGAACTTGCCGGCGATGTACTCCTTGCCTTCGAGCTTCTTGTCCATGAGGGCAAGGCCCTTCTCCATGATCTCCTTGCCGCGTGCCTTCACCTTGTCATGGTCGGCTTCGGTGGGCGCGAAGTTGGCCGGGCGGAACATGCGGCTGAACCCCTGCATATGCATGGTCGACACGACGTAATCCATCGCCTCGAGCACGCTGGCCTCGCCGTCGGCATCGGCCGGCAGCAGGCCCTTGTCCGCGTTCTTGCGCGCGAGCCATGTGGCGATCGCAGGGAACTCGGTCAGCACCGCGCCGTCGTCCTTCTGGAGCGTCGGCACCTTGGACTTCGGGTTGAGCTTCACGAAAGCCTCGCCGTACTGTTCCTGCGCAGCCCCGTCGATCTTCTGCAGGTCGTACGGCTTGCCGATCTCTTCGAGGATCACGTGAATGCCGATCGAGCACGCGCCGGGCATGTAATAGAGCTTCATTGCCAACTCCCTTGTTGCTGTGTGTCTAATTTGGACGCGGGACGCTAGCATCCGGACAAAGAGGGGGAAATGACAATGGCGGGATCGAACTTGCGCGCTTTCGTGAACACGCCGGCGACGAAGATCGGGACTTTCCTGTTCGAGTTCGCCACGCCGGGCATCGGCCATATCCTGAAGGCGGCCGGCGCCGACTACGCGGTGCTCGACATGGAGCACACCGGTTTCTCCTTCGATACCGTCCGACAGGTGGTGCGCTATTGCCAGGCGGCGGAGCTGCCCCTGATCGTGCGGGTGCCGAGCCAGCAGAGACACCATATCTCGCGCGCCCTCGACACCGGCGCCGACGGCATCATGGTGCCCATCGTCTCGTCGGTGGAGCAGGCCAAGGCCGTGCTCGACGCCGCCAAGTACTGGCCCGACGGCACGCGCGGCGTGGCGCTGGGCCTGGCGCACGAACGCTTCGCTGTGCGGAGCGAAGGGCTGCTGCCGCGCTTTGCCGAACAGAATGCCCGCACCGCCATCATCCTGCAGGTCGAGGATCCGCGCGGCGCGGCGGCGGCCGACGAGATCGCGGCACTGCCTGGCGTCGACATGCTGTGGCTCGGTCACAACGACCTGTCGGTCGCCCTGAACAAGCCCGGCGCTTTCGACGACGCAGCCTTCGTCCAGGCCGAGGCCGCGACCATCGCCGCCGCGAAGAAGCACCGGAAGTCCGTCGGCCGGCTCGCCGTCGATGCCAAACAGGCCGCCCAGTTCGTGAAGCTGGGTTATGATTTTGTCTCGATCGCAGGCGATGTCTGGCTGCTGCAGCAGGCCTTTGCCGCCGGGGTCGAAACCGTCAGGCGCGGGGTGTAACGGCCTCGCCCCGCCCTCCTCAAGTCAAGACATTTCCTTGGAGCACGTAGGGATTTGGCGCGTTGACAGCTTGAGAGGGCAGGCGCAAACCCTCGCCCGCCGCCGACTTCGGCGGCATTTCACATCATGGCTCCAGACGACGGCCGCCCAACACCGCAGCTCGACGCTCCCGCTCTGACCCCATCGCCCGTCAAATCGGCGGTGTCGGCCATGGTCGTGGGGGCGCTGGGGGTGGTGTTCGGGGACATCGGCACCAGCCCGCTCTATACGCTGCGCGAGACCTTCACCCACGGATCGGGCATGACGCCCACGCCGCGCCACGTCATGGGTGTGCTGTCGATCCTGTTCTGGGCGGTCACGCTCACGGTGACGATCAAATACGTCACCCTGATCATGCGGGCCGACAACAAGGGCGAAGGCGGCGTCATGGCGCTGGCCACGCTGGCGACCAAGGGCCTGAACGGCGGCAGCCGACGCATCCGCAATACCATCACCCTGCTGGCCGTCGTCGGCCTCGCCCTCTTCTACGGCGACGCGATGATCACCCCGGCCATGACCGTGATGAGCGCCGTCGAAGGTCTCGACATCGTGGCGCCGGCCCTGGCCGGCTACGTGGTACCGCTGTCACTCGCCATCCTGGTCGGGCTGTTCATGCTGCAGGCGCGCGGCACCGAAAGGGTCGGCCGCCTGTTCGGACCGATCATGCTGCTGTGGTTCCTGGTGCTGGGTGTGCTGGGCGCCTGGCAGGTCGCCAAATATCCGCACGTGCTGCTCGCGCTGAACCCGATCTACGGCGTCAATCTCATCCTCGACCGCGGCCTCGGAATCTTCTGGGCCTTCGGCGCGATCGTGCTGGCCGTCACCGGCGCGGAAGCGCTGTACGCCGACATGGGCCATTTCGGCCGCAAGCCCATCCGCCTCGCCTGGATGTTCATCGTGCTGCCCGGCCTGATGCTCAACTACTTCGGACAGGGCGCGCTGATCATCGAGAACCCGCTGGTCGTGAAGCAGGTCTTCTTCGAGATGGTACCGCGCAACATGGTGCTGGGCCTCGTGATCCTGTCGACTCTCGCTGCCGTCATCGCCTCGCAGGCGGTGATCTCCGGCGTGTTCTCGCTGACGCGCGCGGCCATCCAGCTGGGCTACCTGCCGCGCATGGAGATCAAGCACACCTCCGAAACCGAGATCGGCCAGATCTACATCCCGCGCGTGAACTGGATCCTGATGGGCGCCATCGTGGCCCTGGTCGTGGGCTTCGGCTCGTCCGACAGACTGGCCGGCGCCTACGGCCTCGCGGTCACGGGCGCCATGCTGGTCGACGTGGTGCTGGCGACGATGGTGGCGCTGCTGGTGTGGCGCTGGAAGCCGATTCTCGCCTTCGCAGTCTTCGGCGCCCTCGCCATTCCCGACCTGGCTTTCTTCATCGCCAACGCCCTCAAGATCCCCGACGGCGGCTGGCTGCCGCTGCTCGTGGCGGGCTGCGTGTTCTTCGCGATCACGACCTGGCGCCGCGGTCGCGCAGTGGTGGTCGAGGAGCAGAGCCAGTCCGCGCTGCCGCTCAAGACATTCCTGGCACGCATGGAACATCCGCCGCTGCGCGTCGCCGGCACCGCCGTGTTCCTCACCGCCGACGCCTCGTCGACGCCGCTCGCCTTCCTGCACAACCTGAAGCACAACAAGATCCTGCACGAGCGCGTGATCGTGCTGCAGATCGACACCGTCGACGTGCCGCGCGTTCCCGAGACCAGCCGCGTCGAGATCGAGCGCCTGGGCAAGGGCTTCTATTCGATGATCGTGCACTACGGCTTCATGGAGCAGCCCGACGTGCCAGCCGCGCTGCGCGGCTGCCGTCCCCACGGCATCGCCTACGACGAGATGGAGACCAGCTTCTTCCTCGGCCGCGAAACCCTGGTGCCGGCGACGCATTCCCGCATGGGGCGTCTGCGGCGCAACGTGTTCATCACGCTTGCCCACTCGGCCTCGGCCAGCAAGACCTTCTTCCGCATCCCGCCCAACCGCGCCATCGAGCTCGGCAACCAGGTGCAGGTCTAAAAGACCGTGGCACGACCGACCCTGGTCCTGCTGCCGGGCCTGCTCAACACCGCGCGCGTGTTCGAACCGTTGATCTCCGAACTGGGCGACGCTGCCCACGTCGTCGTGCCGGAACTCTACCACTGCGAGTCGATCGAGGACATGGCGCAAGCAGCGCTCGGCCTCGCGCCGGAGCGCTTCTCGCTGGGCGGCTTCTCGATGGGCGGCTACGTCGCCTTCGAGATCCTGCGGCGCGCACCGGAGCGCGTCGAGCGGCTGGCCCTGATCGACACGCAGGCCTCGCCCGACTCGCCGGAATCGACGGCGCGCCGCCGCGCCTTCGTCGACCAGAGCAAGATCGGCCGCTTCCACGGCGTGACCTCGACCCTGATGCCGAGCCTGATCCATCCGTCGCGGCTGTCCGATCTGTCTGTGACCCAACCGATCGTCGAGATGGCACAGGTGATTGCCGCCGACGGCTTCGCGCGCGAGCAGCGGGCGATCATGGCGCGCGCCGACAGCCGCCCGCTGCTGGTCGACATCAAGGTGCCGACGCTCGTGATCTCCGGCCGCCAGGATCGCACCGTTCCGCTCGCGCGCGCCGAGGAGATGGCCGCCGATATCTCGCATTCGCAGCTCGTGGTCCTCGAGGACTGCGGCCACATGGCGCCGCTCGAGAAGCCGGTCGAACTCGCCGCAGCCCTGAGGAGATGGTTGAGCCAATGAACACCGTTTACGCCGTCGAGCCCTTCATTCCCGCCGACGAATTCATCGACGTCTGCCGCAAGTCTGGCCTCAACCGGCCGGTCGACGACCGCCCGCGCATCGAGCACATGCTGAGGAATTCGAACCTGCATGTGACCGCACGCCAGGACGGCAGGCTCGTGGGCTTCGCCCGCTCGCTCACCGACTTCTGCTGGTGCTGCTATCTTTCCGACCTCGCCGTCGACAAGGCCTGCCAGGGCCAGGGCATCGGCAAGCGCCTGATCGAAGAGACGAAAAAAGCAGCGGGCGGTGAGGTCACCACCACGCTGCTTCTGTCGGCGCCCGGGGCGCTCACGTTCTACCAGGGCATCAAAATGCCCCAGCTCGACAACTGCTTCGCCTACCGGCGCAGCAAGTAGGGCCTACTTCGTGACCTGACCGCGGATCTCGCCGCCCTTGTTCGCGGCGGTGTGGACGTTGAAGTACATCAGACCATCCGCAAGCTGCTTGGCCTGCTCGTCGGTCAACGTCGCCTCGCCCTTGAGCGGGCTTGGCGTCATGTCCTTCACCGGGATCGCGACACCGGCGTTGGCGCCCGCCTTGGCCGGGCCGTGGAAATGCGCGGCCGTCGCGGGACCGGTCAGATCCTTGTAGGTCGCAGTGAAGGTCAGCTTCTTGGTTGCCGTGTCGTAGGTCGCGGTGACGGCACCCGAGCCCTTGCTGTCGTTGGCCGGCACTTCGCTCGAGGCCTTGAGATCGGCCTTGTAGTTCACGACTTCGGCAAACGCGGCCGGCGTGAAAGCCAGAACGGCGGCGGCGGCGAGCAATGCGATCTTCATGGTTGTTCCTCCTGTTCGTCGGTCTTTGGGACAGTGTCAACGCCTTGATGGTCAAACGGCTGCATTCGCGCCAAGATCAAACAAGAGTGAGAGTTCAGTAACGCTATAACGGCGCATCCATGGCAACCCACACACATCATCATGATCACAGCGGTCATTCACATGACCATCACGACCATGGGCACGGTCATGGCCACAGCCATGCGCCAAAGGACTTCAACCGCGCTTTCGCCGTGGGCGTGGCGCTGAACACGGGCTTCGTGATCGTCGAGGCGGTCTACGGCTTCCTCGCCAACTCGCTCGCGCTGCTGGCCGACGCCGGCCACAATCTGGGCGACGTGCTGGGCCTCTTGATGGCGTGGGGCGCAGCCGTGCTGGTGAAGCGCCGCCCGACGGCACGCCGCACCTACGGCCTGAAGCGCAGCTCGATCCTCGCCTCGCTGTTCAACGCGGTGCTGCTGCTGGTCGCCGTCGGCATGATCCTGTGGGAGGCAGTGCAGCGCCTCGCCAGGCCCGAACCGGTCGCCGAGCTCACCGTGATCTGGGTCGCCGCCATCGGCATCGCGATCAACACCGCCACGGCACTGATGTTTCTGCGCGGCGGCAAGGACGACATCAACATCCGCGGCGCCTTCCTGCACATGGCGGCCGATGCCGCCGTGTCGCTGGGCGTCGTCATCGCCGCGGTCGCCGTGATGTTCACCGGCTGGCTCTGGCTCGATCCCGCCGTCAGCATCGTCATCGCCCTGGTGATCACTTGGAGCACCTGGTCGCTGCTGTCGGCCTCGGTGAACCTGGCGCTCGACGCGGTGCCCGCGAACATCGACCCGCAGAAGATCGATGCCTACTTCGCAGCGCTGCCCGGCGTGACCGAAGTGCACGACCTGCACATCTGGGCGATGAGTACGACCGAGGTGGCGCTGACCGCCCATCTGGTGCGGCCGGGCGCGGGCCTCGACGACGAGCTGCTGGGCCGCGTTTGCCACGACATGCAGGAGACGTTCGGCATCGGCCACGTCACCGTGCAGGTCGAGCAGGGCGATCCGAACCACGCCTGTCGCCTTGCGCCGGCGGAGGTCGTGTAGGCAAATTTATGACTCCGTGTGCACCGACTTTCTGGGACACCTCGGATGCCGATGGCACAAGGGTTTTGGGCGATTTGTACCGGATTCCGCCACCCCCTCGACGCAACAAAATTACCTAGCTTCCGGCGACGTCACCCACCACGCGGACCCTCACGCGGACCGAATTGCCGGGCAGGTAAGCCAGCGGCATGTCCTCGCTCTCGATGGTCGAAAGCGTGTCGCGCGCCGCACCCGCCGCCACCGCGCGATCGTTGGCGATACCCTGCGCTGCCGCGATCGCCTCGAGCCGCGTCATGTCCTTGAAGATCTGGTCGCACTCGCCCGAGACCTGGGCGATGGCCGCGCCCACCGCATTGGCGCAATCGCCGTGCTCGACATGGATGACCTCGCTGACGCCCGTCATCTTGTCGGGGATCAGGAAGGCGCCGCCGCCCACGGCGATCAGCTTGATGTCGCCCGCTTCGGTCTTCATGCGGTCGATCGCTTCCTCCGACAGACGCGCGGCTTCCGCGAACACTTTCTGGCAGGTCGCGGCATCGAGATGGGCGACCTTGCTCTTGTCGCCGAGCGACAGCACGCCCGACGCAATGGCGATGTCGGTGGTGGTGAGCTGCCTGCCGCCGAAGGCGATGCCGTCCTTCAGGAGCTTGTAGCCGACCGACAGCGGCCCGACTTTCAGCGGATCGAGCTGCACATGGCTGCCGCCGCCCAGGCCGATCGACAGCAGGTCGGGCATGCGGAACAGCGTGCGCACGCCGCCCACTTTCACCACGGAATTCGCTTCGCGCGGAAAGCCGTTCTTGAGCTGGCCGACATCGGTGGT
>CAIMEE010000327.1 GCA_903839865.1 Enhydrobacter aerosaccus
CAGTAACGACCGTAATAGGTATTCCCGCGCGACACGCCTAGGCTCGCGCGCATGAACATCCATCTCGACTGTTGCCCATCCTTCGAGACGCGCTTCGCGCTCCTCAGGATGAGGACATTCGCGCACAACCTCATCCTGAGGAGCGATCCGAAGGACCGCGTCTCGAAGGATGGGCACGCGCACATTCTCTCGCATTCGTATTTTTTCGCGCCGTTCCTGGAGAGGTGCGGTGAACGACGCGCGCTATCGTGCTGAATTCATTCAGGGCGGAGATGCTTGTCGGGGCTCGCTCATGTTTTCCGGATGTTTATTAAACATGAACGGTCCCGGTCCGGGACTACTTGCCCTTCCAGTTCGGCTTGCGCTTTTCGGCGAAGGCGCGGGGTCCTTCGACGGTGTCCTCGCTCTGCGTCATCGCCACGAACGCGGGATAGGTAAGGTTACGCATCGCCATCTCGAGCGACGGCACGTCGAGGGAGCGCATCACGACCTGCTTGGTTGCGCGCACGCTCATCGGCGAGCATTCCAGGATCTGCGCGGCCCAACGCCTGGCAGCCGCCATCAGCTCGGCCGCCGGCACCACTTCGGTGACGAAGCCCAGCTCGTAGCATTCCTTGGCCGAGACGTGACGGCCGGTCAGCATCATGCCCATCGCCTTCTTGAGCGGGATCATGCGCGACAGCCGCTGCATGCCACCCGCGCCGGCGGCGAGGCCGACCCGCGGCTCGGGCAGCGCAAACTTCGCGTGGTCGGCGGCCACGATGATGTCGGAGGCGAGCGCGATCTCGAAACCGCCGCCCATGGCGATGCCGTTCACCGCAGCGATCACCGGCTTGTCCATGTCGAAGCGGTTGGCGAGGCCGCCGAAGCCCTTCAGCGGATGGACCGGGCGCTTGCCGGTCTTGGCCTGTATCTCGGCGTGGTATTTCAGGTCGTTGCCGGCGCAGAACGCCTTGTCGCCGGCACCGGTGATGATCGCGACCCAGAGGTCCGGGTTGGTCTGGAACGCGTCGAATGCGTCGACCAATTCCTGGTTCGCCATGGGGTGGCAGGCGTTGTAAACCTCCGGCCGGTTTATGGTGACGATCATCAGTCGGCCGTCGGTCTCGACCTTGCTGTACTGGCCCATGGTGTTTCCCCTGTTTCTGGCAGTCTCGGTGGACGATTTATCGCAGTGTCCCCGGGCCGACGATACAAAATGCCGCCACAAAACGGAGTGAAAACACACCATCTGATTGATAGGCAAAATTGCCATCCGGAACCCAAGGAGCCCCTAGAAATGTCGATTTCGACGCCTGCCAGAAGGACCGCCGCGCGTCTTGCCGCGGTGGTGCTGGCAGCGCTCGGCTCGATTCCGGCTTACGCGGCGGACTTAAAGCAAAATCCGAGGATCGCGCCGGGGCTCCCGGCAAGTACAAATCCGTCCGGGGCGGCTGCAGTAGACAAGCTGATGAATCCTCAATTGGCTGACCCGAGCATGCCTCTGCCCACCCCCAATCTATCGGACAAGATCGACGCCGAGCAGCCGGTGCAAAAGCCGCAGATTTATGGCCGCGGCGATCAAGGAGGCCAAAACGGCAGCATTCTGGAGGGATTGGTCGGAGTCAGGATCCCTTTTCCGGCC
>CAIMEE010000328.1 GCA_903839865.1 Enhydrobacter aerosaccus
GACTCTTGCGGCTCATGGATTCGGCGTACGCCTTCGCGGTCGGATCATTGTCGTACCACGGCACGCTGATGTTGTATCCCCAGGGGCCGGCGGGCACATCGGCGCCGTCGAGCGTGCCGTTGCGCACATGCACGGCGAGCGGTAATTTCGCCGCGCGACCCTTGACCGGCGTAACGGTCACTTCGCCCTCGTACGTGCCGGGCTTGGCGTCCGCCGGTACGCGCACCGTCAGCCAGAAGCGCCGTGTCTGGCCCTGCGGGCAAGCCACGGTATTAGTCGGCATGATCAGGCGCGGCGCGATGGTGTAGACCGAACCTTCCATGGTCACCCGTGTAACGCGGTAGGAGACGTAGCCGACGTCAATCGCCGACGCCGGAATGGCGGCGCCGCTTTTGCCCTTGAGTTCGCTCGCCGCAACCGTCACCGCGCCGAGGTCCTGCAACGGCACGAGTGCCAGCGTAACCGGCTCGTATTCGCCGGCAAAGGCCTCGGCCTGCAGCGGCGCAGTCGCTTCGCCGGCGCGCGGCGTATCGGTGTAGGAGACGTTTTCCATATAGTCGCGGGTGAAGGTCACGAAGCCGTGCTTGCTGTCGGCGTCGGTCGGCGCCAGCGGCTCGCCGGACGGCTTTGCCAGAATGCGCTTGAAGTAGTTGTCGAAGTAGAAGCGCCGGCGGTCCTGCACGAATTGCAGGAATTTCTGACCTTCCGTCGCCTTGGCCTTCGGGTAGACCACCAGCGCGGAGAGGCTGCAGGCCCAGTTCTCGCCCTGGAAACCGATGCGCAACTGGCCGTCCGTCACCGTGACATCGAATTCCTTTTCATGGAAGTACTGCTTCTGGTACTTGTCGAAGGTGTTCTCGGTCGGCAGATCCTCGGTGTCCCAGAAACGGAAGTACTTCTTCACCTGATCGTCGAAGGTCGTGGTGTCGGTGGACACCGGCTGGCCCTGGGCCAGGACCACGCGCTTGCGGTAGGTCTGGTAGTCGCCCCAGTAACCCGACGGCGAATCAATGTTCAGGAAGACATGATAATCGCCATTCGGCACATCGATGGCAAAATTGCCGGACTCGACGCAGACGAAATCCTGGTAGAGCGGGTCGGGTTGCAGGGCGTCGAAGGACCGCCAGATGCGGGCGTTCTGGAAACCGTAGCCGCGTCCCTTGGAGTACAGGGTGGCAGGTGTGACCTGCGTGAAACCGTCCATGACCGGACTGCCGCCGATGCCGAAGTCATAAGCACAAAGACCGTCGAATACCACCTTCTCCACCGTGTCATCGCGCTCCACGCGGACATTGTCCAGGTAGAGCGGCGCCGCGGGCTTGCCTGCGAATGCGAATGAGAGGCTGGTGACCGCCGAGGCAATCAGCGGGCGGCCGGGGCGGGATTTTTCGCCAACAAAGATCTGCTTGATCGGCATGATCAGCGTACTCGCACCGGGCGGCACGACCGTGGAATAGTTGACGCGTGTCCAGTAGTCGCGCGTGGCGTTATCGCGCATTTCCACGTTCATGAACTGCGGTTCGGAGGCTTCGTTGAACACGTCCACCTTGAACATGTCATAGCCGCTCCAGTCCATGTTCTTGCCGATGGTGACGTAACCCTGGTCCAGGCGCAGTGCCTTGCTGCCTTCCGTGGCATGCTCCGTAACGGTCTTGCCGTACGGACAGGGGGTCTCCTCAAAAGATAACAGCACCTGCACGGGCGGCAGGTTGCTATTCTTAGCCGTCTTCGCGGCGAGCGCGGAACCGCAGGCGTAGCAGGCGGCATGGGCGCGCGGGTTACGGTAGCCGCACAGCGGGCAACGCACCGGGTCAGCACCGAGATCGGCTGGCGGGACAATGGGAGCTTCTTCCTTGCCCAGCACCGGTTCGGGCGTGAGCGGTGTATCGTCGGCGACCTTCTCCAGGGTCACGTCGTCGATCCACAGCATGCCTGGGGCGATCAGCCCGAAGAACGGCGAGGACTGCTTCTTTGCCTCCTTGACCTCACCGACATACGTCAGCGGCGTCCAGCCAAAGGTGCCAGGCGCCAGGTCAATGGGCTCGCCCGGTTGGAATGTCGCCGAAAAGGTATCCACGGTTGACCGCCCGCCGCGCCCCGGAATCACGGCCCGGTGTTGGAAA
>CAIMEE010000329.1 GCA_903839865.1 Enhydrobacter aerosaccus
AATATCCGCTTGCTTGATGAACAGTTTCTTCTGCTCCCAACTGAGTGAGTCCCACTGCGGCAGCTCCTTCGGCCACGGCGTCAGCTTGGCGTTTTCCGGCATGATGCCGAGGCGCTTCTGGTTGGCGAAGATCGTCTCGCGCAGCTTGTTCCAGCCCTCGTCGAAGAGATGCATTGCGCTGACCTTGTCGATCCACTCTGGCGTCGGGTGATGCGGCGCATGGGTCGCCCCCGGGACGTAGTAGACGAAGAAAGGCTTTTCGGGCGCGAGTTCCTTCAGCTGCTTCATGTGCTGGATGGCCTCGTCGGCCATCGCAGTCTCCAGGTTCCAGGCGGGATTGTCCTGGAAGGGGTAGATCGCCGTCGTGTTGCGGTACAGGTTCGGCTGCCACTGGCTCGTATCGCAGCTCGTATCGCCGCCGACAAAGCCGTAGAAATATTCGAAGCCCATGCCGTTCGGCCATTGCTCGAAGGGCCCGGCCTGGCTCGACTGGAAAGACGGCGTATTGTGGTCCTTGCCGAACCACGAGGTGGCGTAGCCGTTCGCCTTCAGGGTAGTGCCGATGGTGCCCTTGTCGATCGGGATGATCGAATCATAGCCGGGAAACCCCGTCGATATTTCGCCGACCACCCCGTTGCCCACCGAGTGATGGTTGCGGCCGGTGATCAGGGCGGCGCGCGTCGGAGAGCACAGTGCCGTCGAGTGGAAATCGGTGAAGCGCAGCCCCTGGGCGGCGATGCGGTCGAGCGCCGGTGTCGGGATCACACCGCCAAATGTGGACGGTGCGGCGTAACCGACGTCATCCGTCATGATGAGCAGGATGTTGGGCGCCCCTTTGGGCGGCACGACGCGCGGTGCCCACCACGACGTCGATTCCGAGGCCTTCTCCTTGATCACGCCGCCAAATTTCGGCGGTGGCGGCGGCAACTGCTTGCCGTCGATCGTGATGGTGGCCCCGGGGGAACCGGGCTTGCCCGTCGTCTGCTGCGCTTGGGCGAGTGAAGTGCCGGCGAGCAGGGTGGCGGCAAGCAACGTCAGTGAAGCAATGCAGCCGACCGCGTGAGCAGGTTTCAGCAAGATTCCCTCCCTAATCAAAGCAATCATACTGCGGCCACATCGACTGGGGCTTGATTCATATCAAATCACTTCCTCAGGCTCGGAGCTTGATGGTGTTGTGACCTCCCGCCCGGGTCACGACGAAGCTACGACAGCCAAAGGCACTTCGCTTAGCAATTTGCGACAATCTTTGCGGATCGCGACAAACAGCCGATTCTCGCGTCGCGTCTGCTTCTCTTGAGGCGCACTGTGGTTTAGGGGATTGGCCATGATTCGAGACCTGACAGGCATGGCGCATGTCCAGACTGGCACGGTGCGCGTGGCACCGCTGCAGCAGCTACCCCAAGTGCTGTCGGAATGCGGGCTGAAGATCGAACCATTGCTTGATCGCGTCGGACTGCCGCGCAACGTGCTGGCCCATCCTGAAAACACGATTCCGGTGGAGACCGGGGCGAGGTTGCTGAGCCTCTGCGCTGAACGCACCGGTCGTCCGCATTTCGGGATCATGGTCGGCCAAAGGGTAAGACCCGCGTCTCTCGGCTTGATCGGACTGTTGATGGTGCATTCGGCCGATGTCGGCTCGGCGCTGCGCGGTCTGCTTCTCACTTTGCACCTCAACGGTCGAGCCGTTGTTCCTTCCCTGATTGTGCGCGACGGCGCGGCGACCCTTAGTCTTTCCTTGTTCAGAGGATACACGTCGGGCGGACTTCAGGTCGCCGACTTTACCATTGCTGTCGCCTGCAACTTGATGCGCGCCCTGTGTGGACCTCAATGGGCGCCGAGCGAAGTACAGTTCGCCCACCGATCTCCTGCGGACAGACGGCCGTACCGACGATTCTTCAAAGCACCTCTCAGGTTCAACTCGGATCGGACAGCTCTCGTCTTTCCATCCAAGTGGCTCGCGCACCGCGTGCCCGGAGCCAACCCGGAGAAGCGAAAGGTGTTGCAGCACAGCATTGCCCTGGCGCTCAGCCAGCAGGATTTCGATCTGCTGACCAAGGTGCGTCGCGCGCTGTTCGCGCTGATTGTTCAATACGACGTGTCAGTCGAAGGCGTGGCCACAATGCTCGGCATGCACAGGCGCACCCTCAATCGGCGATTGGTCGAGCAAGGCACCACCATGGCCAAGATGTTGAGTGAAGTGCGTTTTCAGCTCGCACGTCAATTGCTCTCGGACACAGTACTGCCCTTCGTCGAGATCGCTGCGGCGCTGAACTATGCCGATGCCAGCACGTTCACCCGCGCATTCCGCTCCTGGACCGGCACTACGCCGTCAGCTTGGCGGAACGAAAAGAGGCAAATCTCAACACCTGTCAAAACTCCGCCAAGCTAGAGGCAGGTATTCCTCAACCATCGATGCAATCTTCAATGGCTCGCCTTCAAATAAAGTGCATGGGCGCGACGAATGTCCGACTCAGGTCAAAAGGCGACATCGCTCCTCGTCGGCGTGATGTCCGCTATGCCCTCAACAGCAGACATCGGGACGACATCGATCGACGTCAGCTAAGGGCCAACAGCGGACTTTCCCGGCGGTCGATGCCGCAGAGGGGCATGGGGATTTCAGTTGGCCGCCCCACATGATCCGGCAATGGTTAACCAAAACAGCCAATAGGTACTTCCTGGTTGCCTGTTGGCCAATCAGCCCTTGGTCCCCGCTGCGTCCTCTGACTCGGATTGAGCTATTGCGGCCGCTTGCAAGGCTCGCACAGCCAGAGCAGCCACCACACCGGTGAGGAGAATACCCGAGAACCCGATGATGATCGAGAGCACCTGCGTGAGAGACCGACTAGGAACGAGGTCGCCGTAGCCAATCGTCAGTCCCGTGATGAAGGCGAAATAGATGCCCTTCCAGACGCTCCATCCTTCGACCATTCCGACGATCGTGCCAAGGCCGACTTTGAACATCAGCAGGCCCGAAAGTATTGGCCAGGTCACGCGCAGGCCGTCACGCAACGAAGCGAGGTAGACGAGCCGCACGGCGTTCGACTTCTGATATCCCATTTGGGGTCTTGCACTCCCGATGTCTGGTCAATGTTCACGCGCGAATGCGCTTGGCGTCCCGCCGCTCCGGCGTGTCCTCGCCCAGGCCGTCTATCTTGCGGGCATAGAGCGCGCTGCCAGACCGGGCACTCAAGCCGTGAGCGACGATGCTGAGAAATACGGTGGCGACAATTGCGAGCCGGATGACCCGCTCGCCGGGCAAGCTGATCTCGCTCTCGAGATACACCAGCCCCAGTACAATCGAGGCCAGGCCGCGTGGGCCAAACCATCCCATGAACAAGATTGTCGGACGGGACAGGCCGGAGCCGATCAAGGCAATCGCAACCGGCAGCATGCGCACCACCGTCAGACTAGAGATCGCGTAGGCCCAGATGGTGAGGTCGAGCTGGTGCCAGTAGCGAAACACCAACGTGCCGAACAGGAAGAAAACCGACAGGTTGACGAGCTGTCCCCATGTCTCGCCGAATGCCACGCTCAATTTACTGGCCGCCTTGTATCCCTTCTGAACCGCGAGGCCTGCAACGAAGGCTGCAATGAACATGCTGGCGGCGACCGCCTCGGAGGCTAGCAGGCAGAATAGCGGTAGAGCGATTGTACCGACCGGTCTGAAGGACTCGGACATCCACTGGCGACGCGAAGCCCAGCCCAGCAGCCAGCCGCCGCCGAGCCCGATGAAAGCGCCAACGGCGACGCCGTAGCCGAGCTGTTCGACGATGTAACGCCCGAGGCTCCCGTGTGCGCCTTCGCTCGCTGCGGCCAAGGTTATGAAGAAGAGGAGGAATGGCACCGAAAGTCCGTCGTTCAGGCCAGCCTCCACGTTGAGCGCCTGGCGGATCCTCAGGGGCGTGAGCGGACTGGTAACGATCGCCTGGCCAAGACCGGCGTCGGTCGGCGCCAGGATGGCAGCCAGGATGGCGGCCTCCCACAGGTTGAGGCCTGGCAATACCAGCCACGCAACCAACGCTCCGGCGGCGAGTGTAAGAGGTAGCCCGATGCCGAGCAGGCGTGCCGGCAGGTCGCGAATGTTCCACAGCACCGACAGGTCGGTATGCGCGGCGTCGCTGAAGAGCAGAAGCACCAGGCCGAGCTCGGCCAAATGAAGGAAGCCCGAGGCATTACCGTTGCCGCCGAACCCGGCAGGGGCAATCGCCGCCATCGCGATCCCGGCAAGCGTAAAAAGGATCGGGCCTGTGAGCGCTGTCGCTGCCAGTCGCCGAGACACGAGGCTATATAAAAAGGCCAGAACGACGAACGTTGCGAGGAACATCATAATCCCGCTCTCGAATCCAACCGCGTCACCGGAAACCCTCCGAAGCAGGCGAAGGTACTCCAGACGTACAGGCGGCAGCCGGACGCCGTCCAGCGTAGCGCGATCAGGCCCAGCTCAATACCAAGGCAACGTCGCCGCGCACGCCGCCGGGACGGTCGGCGATCTGGTATTTCAGGTCGTAGCCCAGTGGTTCGAGGTGCCTTTGCCAGAACTGGCGTATTTCCTTCGGGATGCCGGTCAGCGTCTCTTCCCAGCCAGCCTCGCCCTGATCTATCGCGCGCCCCATGTCGGTGCATAGACTGTTCGGGAAGCGAAGGACCTCGACAGAGGTCAGTCTGTTGTCGACGGCTCGAGCGATGACCAGGGAAGCCTTTTCGACCAGTTGGTCGTCGGACAGCCCTGACGGTTTGCTGATTCTGTCGATGAACTCCTTCTTCTCGGCCTCGGCCGCGTTCACGGCAGAAACTCTGTCCTTTTCGGCTTGGGCAATCTTGGCCTGCAGGTCCGTTGCCGACAGCAACTTCAACATGACGATCCTCCAAACATGAAGCCGTCGCACCCGAGATGGAGCGCCGCACGGTGAGAAAATCGATAGTGGACGCCGGCGTCAGTACCTTTGCTCGACGAACTTGCGATTCGCGAGAGATGCCGAATCGTCGTATTTCTTCTTCTCGGATCGCTCCGGCAGCTTCACCTTCTCGTGGTCGACGTGCTGGTAAGGAATGCGCGACAGTATGTGTGAGATGCAATTCAGCCGGGCGCGCTTCTTGTCGTTCGAGTCGACGAGATGCCAGGGCGCATGTTTCGTATCCGTGCTTTCAAGCATCATATCGCGCGCTCTGGAGTAGGCGTACCACTTGCGATACGAGGCGACATCCATCGGGCTCAGCTTCCATTGCCGGATGGGATCCTCGATGCGGGCCCGAAAGCGCCGTTCCTGCTCCTCTTGTCCGACTTCGAGCCAGATCTTGATGAGACGAATGCCCGCATCGACGATGAAGTGCTCGACCAGTGGGCACAGGGTCAGAAAGCGTTGATGTTCCTCGGGTGAGCAGAAACCCATCACATACTCGACGCCGGCGCGATTGTACCAGCTGCGATCGAAAATGACGATTTCTCCCCCGGCGGGCAGGCGTTCGACATAGCGCTGCATGTACATCTGGGATTTTTCGCGATCCGAAGGAGCCGGAAGAGCAACGGTGCGAAAGACGCGCGGGCTGACGCGCTCCGTGATCGCCTTGATGGTGCCCCCCTTGCCGGCAGCGTCGCGGCCCTCAAGCACGATGACCACCCGCTCGCCGGTCTTTTTCACCCAGGATTGCAAGTAGCAAAGCTCTTCCTGGAGTTTCCGCAGCTCCTTTTCATAAGTCTTGCGGCCAAGCTTTTTGTCGTCGCGCGTCTTGGCCATCGAGCGTCCTTCCGTCCATGTTCGAGCGAGCATCCAGAAACCAGAGCGTAGGCTATTCTGCCGCCGGTCCGGGCCAATGACCTATGTCAAACGCAAGAACATTACCTCGCGTAAGCTGACATGCTTAGAATCACCCAATCGCCGGAGGGCGCTCGAGCGCTGATGGCGGTAAGAGCGTCGGCAATGTCTGCTTTGGACCGAGGCTGTGTGAAAACCCTCTCGTGAGTTAGCATCTCGCCGACACTGCTTCGGAGTATGAGATGAAGCGCTTCGTCGAGGGTGA
>CAIMEE010000330.1 GCA_903839865.1 Enhydrobacter aerosaccus
ATCTCAAGGTCCTTGTAAAGCTCGGTTCCCGGGGTTACGCGAACCGGATCGATCTCAAAGAGCTCCGCGAGTACTTCCTGGACCTTGGCCAAAATCTCGTCTCGCGTCATTCCCTTCCCCTGGGCAGTCCTTGTACCTGACTCCAGAATTATACCAAATTTAAGGGCTTAAGCGCGAGATGGAGATCCGGAAAGGTGCTCAGTGAAGTCCCTAATCAGATGGGCGTTGAGCACCCGCGCCGCCTGAGGCGAAGGCCTCCCCTCGCGGAAGGACTGGGGATCGATATCGTCGCCAACCTGTAGCGCAAAATGCGGTCGGCGGGACGGGATTCGCCACCAGGGGGCTTGCTTTGTGAGTGTCGTCGGCTCGACGGTGATGTAGATAGGCGTGATTAGCTTCGCGGCCCGTACGGCGACCGCCGCAGCGCCTCGATGAAACTCAAATGCTTCGCCTGGCCGTGTCCGAGTGCCTTCAGGGAACATAATGAGGGACTGCCCCTCCTCAAGGACTCGGCTCGCACCCTCTATCATCGCGTCGGTCGGGGCGTTCGGGACATAGCCGGCGCTTGAGACCACACCGCCGGTAAACGGGTTCCGCCACAGGGCCGCCTTGACGACACAGCCGGCGCTCGGCGTAAATCCGATCAGGAACACGACATCAATGAGTGATGGGTGGTTCGCAAGAATCAGTTGGCCTGGCTGACCGAGGCGTTCCCTACCGCGGAATTCGTAGGTCAGTACCCCAAGGCGCCGCATATACTCGATGAAGCCATGAAAACAGGTTGTTACCAGCCGGCTTCCGAACGCGCGCCTGCGCTGCGCCGACATGGGCACGAGGCGGGAAAGTGGGAAGAACAGGCCACCAAGCACCAGACCGACCACACCGAAGGTCGTGAAGCTGAGCGCGGTCCCGACGAAGCGCCATGCAAACCAGTCCTGTCGCCGCCCCATGAGGTCGATTACCGCCTTCCTAGCCGAAGTGTCACATGATCGCAGGTTCGGACGGCGCCGGCACTAAGCAACGTTCGGCGCTCTGGCTCGCCCGGCCCGCGCGCGGTCCCGAACCGCCGCCACGACAGCCGTCGGCGGATCGGAGCATGCGTGCTGCGTTGTTCGCCCTTCTGAAAGCGACTGGCATTGATCCGACTGGCGGGGCGCACCTGTCGCATGCTGGTGGCCATGTCGCATACCTTACCGCAGCGAATAGCGCCGGCATTGACCTCGAATGGGTACGCGTACGCGACGTCCTCGCGCTCGCCGAATTTGCATTCTCTCCAGGTGAGTCCGCTTCGCTCGCAGTTCTTCCGGCGGAGGATCGCGCAGCGGCGTTTACGGAGTTATGGGTACTCAAGGAAGCTGCGGCGAAGCTCCTTGGGCTCGACCTATTTACAGCTCTCGCTCATTGCCATTTCAAGCTTCGTGGGGCACAGATCGATGCGACGATGCCTTGCGGGCGAGACGTCACTGCGGCGGTATGGGCACCCAGCCCCTTCCTCAGGATCGCCTGGGTTGCGCTGGGCGATGTGCCGGCTCCCCCTTGCCGAGACTGGGACGCGGTTGGGGGGCAGGTGACTCCCGCATTTTGGCCAAGGATCGCGGCCACGGCAGGCTTACTTGCCGGCACCTCGGGAGCAACGTTTGCCTCGTCGCAGGCAGACGAAGACTTCACTTTACCGGACACCCTAGCTCAAGCCTGAATGCGTCTCACCGACGTCCAGGCATGGCCGCCCCCCAGACGACGCCTAATATGCCTCAGCTATTTCTTCTTAAACAGCTCGTCCAATGCCGTGTCGATGACGTCGGCATAGGATTTGCCCATCGCGGCGAGCGACGACTGGTGCGAGTCACCGAATCCGACGATCGATCTGTCTTTCGCATCCCTGAGTTCGATACGCATGTCCAGCAGATACATGCGCATGTCCCAGGCCCAATGGTCAACGTAATTTACAACATATGTGGCATCCGACGGCCCAGCAGGTCCCGCGCTCGCCTTCAGCCCTCGAGCCTCCATTCTTGACGCGATCGTCGCGGACAGGTTCCGCCCATCCTTTGGACTCTGCTCGACGTAATAGACAGCCTTTAGGGCCGCCTCTGGTGAAATGGAAAGCTGACCGGAGCGCGTGGCAATACAACCACTGAGCGTTAGAGCAGTGATCGCCATGCAGAATGTCGCGAAGTATCGTTTAAGTGCGTGCATTGATAGTTTCCGCCTCTTAAGGGTTCTCATTTCGTAGCTGGCAGGAACGCTTTACGGACCGATTCATCACGAACGAGCTCGGTGAACTTCATCTCGAAATATCTAGCCGCGTTTTGCGAATTCTGCGATTGGAAGCCCGCGCCCTGCTCCTCCTTTCCGCTGCTCGCGCTCTTGGCCAAAAGTCCGCCATGGTCGTCATAGACGTTAAGGGTCAGGTCCCAGCGCAACTCAAAATGGAGCATCGCATCCGTCTTCCATTCGGCAACGCGTAGCTCCATCTTTCGAGGTGCCGGGTCTTTGGCGCCGACGACGGAGAATCCCTGCTTCTGCAAGGCGGTCGAGATCGCGTCGTGCATTTCAGCGGCCATTGGTCGCCCGCTTGCCGTACGAACGTCGAAGGGATTACCGAAGCCGCCGCGTTGCAATCCGATGAAATCCGCCTTCTTGTCCCCGCTCAATACGTAGGGGCGCGCATCTACGACCTCTAGGGCAACCTTTTCTGTGCCCGAGATTGGAAGACCGGAGATCGAACCGGCGTAATCATAGCGATTGCCGACGGCGCAACCGCCGAGGGCGATTGCCGCCATGAGCACAGGAAATAGTAAGGTCGTCCTACAACACTTCTTCATTGAAGCCTCTCCCCGTCCTAGGTATTCAAGCAATACAACTCGTGTCCGCAGATCCACGCAAGCGGAATTGGCGACGCGCCACGTGATCGCGAAATTTCTTCAGCGGCTTCGGATTTGGTCCCTGCCGCCGAGGCGCGATGCTTCCCCCTATCGGCTACGGCCGTCTCTGTGACCCGACGCATCCGCCGATCTCGGTGGCCGAGGGGGAAGCCTACCTGGCGCGGGACCTGGTAACCGCGTTCGATGCGACGCTGCGCTTCTGCCCGGTGCTGGCCACCGAGCCCGAGGGGCGGCTGGCGGCGATCGTCGACTTCACGTTCAACCTCGGCGCTGGACGGCTGCAGACATCGACGCTGCGGCGGCGGGTCAACCAGCGGGACTGGCTGGCAGCGGCCACCGAACTGCGGCGATGGGTCTATGGCGGCGGCTTCGGGATTGACCGTTGCGCCGAGGACGAGCGGCTCGCCCTGCCACGAAAGCTCGATCCGCAGGCCGGTTTCGTTGTACTGAAAATCCAGTGCCGCCTCGGTTCCATGCTGGACGACG
>CAIMEE010000331.1 GCA_903839865.1 Enhydrobacter aerosaccus
CGCGAGGGAGAGCCCGCGGGAGACACCCTGCATGAACTGGCGCTCGTTGTCCTGCGCGAAGCCGAGCACTTTCTGAAGCCCGGGTGGCGCCGAGCAGGCGGCAGCGGCGGAACTGAAGGAAGGAAATGCGGTTGGCGCGGTAATGCCCGGCGGGCCGTCCTGGGCCATCGCGACGGCAGCACTGCTGGCATGCGCGCAAATCAGGGCTGCCGTGAACCTCTTCATCCCGCCAGTGTATCAGGCGGTGGGGAGGGGGAACACCAATCGTGCGCCCATGCCGGGCTGTCGCGCGAGATATTCGACTTCCGCTCTCAGCGTGCCGGCCATCGCCGTGACCAGCCGGGTGCCGACGCCCGTGCCCTTCACGATGCCGCCCTGGCGGCCAACGCCATCGTCTTCGACGAGGAGTTCAGCACGCCCGTCCGGCAAGGTTTTCAGGCGTACGCGGACCTCGCCGCTGCGATCGGGATAGGCGTACTTGAAGGCATTCGTGACCCATTCGGTGACGACGACACCCAGGTTCACGCTCGCATCCGTGGCGAGCTTCAACGGTTCGAGATCGTACCGAAGCCAGGCGCCCAGTCCCTCGTTACGCATCGATGTCAACAGCTGGTCGAGGAGGCCCGACAGATATTCGTCGAGCGCCACGAAGCGGACGTCGCCCGCGCTGTAGAGGCGCTTGTGGACGGAAGCGATGGCGAAGATGCGCGCGTAGGTCTCGTCCAGCGCGTCCTTGGCGGCGCGGTCGGTGAGGGCGTTGCCCTGCAGCTTCACGAGCGAGGCGACGAGCGACAGGCTGTTGGCGACGCGGTGATTGACCTCGGCGACCAGGACTTCGGCATGATCGCGCGCCTTGGCAAGATCCGCGGTGCGCGACTGCACGCGCTCCTCGAGGCCGGAAGCAAGGCGGCGGACTTCGTCGCGCGCCTGCGCGATTTCGCTGGTGTAGCGGGCCACGGTGATTACGACGCCGCCGACGACCAGAACGATGACGAGCGCACCCAGCAGCGAGATCAGACGCAGCCTCGCTGCGTTCTCTTTTTGCTCGCCGACGCCTTCCGTCAGTCGCTCGTCGGCGGTGCGGATGATGCCCGACAGGAAGACGTTCGCTTCGTCCATCAAAGCCTTGCCGCGATTGGTGCGCAGCAGCGCCAGCGCCTCTTCGTCGCGACGGTCATCCTTCAGGCTGACCGTCTGGTCCATTTCCATGAACTTGGCATCCACAACGGCGGAGAGCCGTTGCAGCATCGGTGCCGTTTCGGAGTAGGGCCGCAGCAGTTGCTGCAGCCTGTCGAACTGGCGGCGGGCCGACGCCTTGGCATTGTCGAAGGGTGCGAGATAAATTTCGTTGCCGCTCACGAGAAAGCCGCGCTGGCTCGATTCGGCTGCTTCCAGGCCGCTGCGCAGCTCCACGGCAGCGCTACGCGTATCGCGAGCCTCGATCACGTCGTTGAAATAGACCTGGGCGCGCTCGTTGAGCTAGATCGTCGTCCCCACGATCGCCAGCAGCGTCATGAGGCCGATGGCGAGCAGGACGACGGAGATCCGGACGACGAGGCGGGTCGAAATGGGCATGGCGCGACGCTCTCAATAGCACAGCCGCGCCGCTGCTTCCTATTGTTCGAGACCGTTCACTTCGCGCAAGGAAGCGCGTTCATCTCGGGGCCGAGATCGTGCGGCGGCGGAACCTGGTTGAGCGATGTCACGGCAGGCGAGAGGGCCCAGTCGAAAACCCGCTTGAGACGAGAGCAGTACTCCGGATCTTCGTTGCGCCGCTGCGCCTCACGGTTGGCGAATTCGGTGACGAGCACATCCATGTTTAGGCGCCGCTTGGCGGCGATGGCCTTTATCTCGACGGCATTCGCGGAGAGATCGCCGCTGAACTTGGCCAGCACGTCGCCATATTGCTTGCTGAACATGCGGCTGCCGTCGGCGTTCTGGCAGGACAATGTGCCCACGGCCAGCTCCTGCTGCATCATGCGTGCATTATAAGTGGCAAGAGACGCTTCGTCATAGCAGAGCTGCTTGTTGGTCGATGGAGCAACTTGCGCCACCTTCATCTGATAGTCGGGCGCGGGCTTTTTTTCCGCGAGAGGTTTGGGAGCGCACGCGGCGAGCGCGAGGGACAGGGCGAGACCTGCGGCAAACATGGGTTTCATTGTCATCGGAGCCTAACGCTCGTTCGTTGTGCGGGTTCCCCCTCAATGCAGAACGGCGCTGAGAAAGGTCTCGAGTTCGGGAGTTGCGGGCTTGCCCAGGGTCTCCGCGGCGGGGCCCTGCTCCCAGATCTTGCCGTGGTGCATGAAGACGACGCGATTGGCAACCCGCCGGGCGAAGCCGATCTCGTGGGTTACCAGCATCATGGTCATGCC
>CAIMEE010000332.1 GCA_903839865.1 Enhydrobacter aerosaccus
CTTGCCGCGGGCACCCTATAAAAGGCGCAACAATTTGGGGTTAGCCAATGACGGATTTCGCGCTCGCACGTCGCAACATGGTCGACGGCCAGCTCAGACCCAACCGCGTCAACAACGCCCAGCTTCTGGCCGTGGTGGGCGCACTGCCGCGCGAGCTATTCCTGCCTGACGGCCTTAAATCGGTGGCTTATTCCGACGAGGATGTACCGCTGGGCAATGGCCGCTTCCTGATGGAACCCATGGTTCTGGCCCGTCTGATCCAGACCCTGCAGGCGGGCCCCGGGGACAAGGCGTTGGTTGTGGCCTCCGGACGGGGCTATGGCGCGGCCTTGCTTGCCAGCCTGGTGCAGTCGGTCGTGGCGGTGGAAAGCGACGCCGGGATGGCTGGTTCCGCCGACCAGACCATCAAGGCTTTGGGCCTTCGGAACGTCACCCTGGTCACGGCCCAGGCCGAAGCCGGCATGGCGGCTTCCGGCCCCTACGATGTTATCTTGATCGAAGGGTCGGTGCGGCAGATCCCGCCCGCGATCCTCGACCAGCTTGCCGAGGGTGGCCGGTTGGTCACCGTTCTGGCCGGAGGGCCGGGCGCCATGGGTGTGGCACAACTTGTCGTGAAAGAGGGCGGTGTGACCTCCGGGCGAGCACTCTTCGATGCAGGCACGCCGGTATTGCCCGGGTTCGCGCCACCGGCTCGCTTCACCTTCTGAAGCGGCGCTGATACTGTTCCCGCCAGCAATGAGGGTAATGATTACATGCGTATCCGGCCCGTGTTGAGGCAAACCGGAGCGGCGTTGGCGAGTGCGCTGGTGGTCGCAATGGGCGGATCGTCGGCGGCCTGGTCGCAAAGCCTCGTCGAAGCCATGGCTTCGACCTACAACAGCAATCCCGACCTGCTGGCCGGTCGCGCGCTGCTGCGCCAGACCGATGAAACCTTGCAGCAGGCGCTGTCGAATTGGCGCCCCAAGGTCTCGCTGTCGGCGGAATTCAACAAGATCGAGACCGACTCATTTCCGGTCAGCAGGGCGAACACTTTTTACATCCTGAATGGCAAGACGACGCTGCTGACGGTCACCCAGCCGATCTTCCGTGGCGGCAAGACCGTCGCCGACACCAAGGCCGCGCAAGCCAACATCCAGGCCCAGCGTGCGTCGCTCGCCAGCACCGAGCAGACCGTGCTGCTGCAGGCGGTTACCGCCTACGCGAACCTCGTGCAGGATCTCGGCATCGTCGACGTGCGCCGCAACAACGTGCGCGTGCTCGTTCAGCAGCTGGAGGCAACGCGCGAACGCTTCCGCGTGGGCGAGCTCACGATCACGGACGTCTCGCAAGCCGAGGCGCGTCTCGAGCAGTCGAAGGCCGATCTCGTCCTCGCCGAAGCGCAGATCCGCATCGACGAGGCAGTCTACGTGCATGTCGTTGGCCAGAGGCCGGGGAAGATGGGTGAACTGCCCCTGTTCGGCGCGTTGCCGGCGAGCGAGGAAGAGGCGGTGTCGCTGGCGATGAACGGGGGCCCGCTCACCGTCAGCGCACAGTATCGCATTTCGGCGGCGCAGTACGGCGTGAACAGCGCGGCGTCGGTGCTGCTGCCTCAGGTCAACCTCGTGGGCTACATCCAGCAACAGTTCGAGCTCGCGACACCAAACGACAACTTCAATCAGTATGGTGTGCGCCTGCAGGCAACCGTGCCGATCTATCAGAACGGCAGCGAGTGGTCGCAAATCCGCCAGGCCAAGGAATTGGTCGGTCAGCGTCGCAACGAACTCGACAGCGCGCGGCGCACGGCGGCGGAGAACGTGATCCGCGGCTGGCGCAACCTCGACTCGGCGCGCTCGCGCGTGAACTCTTTCACCGCGCAGGTCAAAGCCAACGATGTCGCGCTGAACGGCGTGCGCCAGGAAGCGCTGGTCGGCTCGCGCACCACGCTGGACGTGCTGAACGCGGAGCAGGAACTGCTCAATTCGCAGGTCAGCCTGATCGTGGCCCGGCATGACGTGCAGGTCGCCTTCTATACGGTGCTGGCGGGCATCGGCCGGTTGACCGCGAGGACCCTCGGATTGCCTGTCGAATTCTACGATGAAGAGAAGTACTATAAGGAAGTAGGTTCTCGCTGGATTGGGCTCTGGAACGAGAGCTCCGGGAGCAAGCCATGAGTGCCGATAACGACCCGTCGATGGACGACATCCTGGCGTCCATTCGTAAGATCATCTCCGACGACGAAGCCCGCGCGCAGGTGAGCGGCAATGCCCCGCCGCCCGTGCAGCCGGCGAACGCTCCGATCGATCTGCGTTCGGCCGGGCCGCGTACCGCCGGAAACGGCAGCCGCGAGGATGTGCTGCTGCTCACCGATCTCATCGAGGAGCCTACGCTGTCTGCGACTCAGCCGGAGCCCGTGGCGCCGACACCAATTCCAATGCAGAGGATTGATCCCGTGAGCGCAAGCGAGATGCCGCAGCCGCCGTTCGAGACGGCGCCTTCTCCCCGTCCGGCACCGAGCCCAACCCCGCCGGCTCCGTCCTTCGACCAGCCGCTCGCCGCGTCGAGCGCAGCCGGTGCCGCCACCTCCGCCTTCGATCGCCTCAACCAGGTGGTCGAGGAGCGCAGGGCGACTCCCGCCGCGGCGGCGCCCACCGCGATGCCGGCCATGGCCATCGGTGATGGCGGCAAGACGATCGAGGACCTGGTGAAGGAAATGCTGCGCCCGATGTTGAAGGAATGGATCGACCGCAGCCTGCCGCCGATGGTCGAGCAGCTCGTTGAACGCGAGATCGCGCGGCTGACCCGCCGCTGACCCCCAGGCACCGTCCAAATAGAACGCCACGGTGCCGCAACCGTGGCGTTTTTCGTTAGAGGCAACAAATGCTCGACAAGACCTACGATCCGAAAGAGATCGAAGCCCGCCGATATCCGGAATGGGAGAACTCCGGCGCGTTCAAGGCGCACCCCGAATCGCAGCGGCCGCCGTACTGCATTGTCATTCCGCCGCCCAACGTGACGGGCAGCCTGCACATGGGCCACGCGCTCGACAACACGTTGCAGGACGTGCTGATCCGCTGGCGCCGCATGAAGGGCGACGACGTCCTGTGGCAGCCGGGCACCGACCATGCGGGCATCGCCACGCAGATGGTCGTGGTGCGCAATCTCGAACAGGAGAACATTGGCCTTGCCGTCGAGGGGGCAAACGTCGAGGGCAATCGCACGCTCCTGAACCGCGAGCAGTTCCTGGAGAAGGTCTGGGACTGGAAGGCCTTCTCGGGCGGCACGATCACCGGCCAGCTCCGCAGGCTTGGCGCCTCGTGCGACTGGAGCCGCGAGCGCTTTACCATGGACGAGGGCCTGTCGAAGGCGGTCCTCAAGGTCTTCGTCGAGCTCTATAACGCGGGCCTCATCTACAAGGACAACCGTCTTGTGAACTGGGATCCCAAGATGCTGACTGCGATTTCCGACCTCGAGGTCGAGTCGCGCGAGGTGAGGGGGCATCTCTGGTACCTGAAGTATCCGATCGACGGCAGCGCCGATGAGTTCATCGTCGTGGCGACGACCCGGCCCGAGACCATGCTGGGCGACACGGCCATCGCGGTGCACCCGGACGACCCCAAGTGGAAGCACCTGATCGGCAAGCATGCGGTCCTGCCGCTGGTCGGCCGCAAGATCCCGATCGTGGCCGATGAATATTCAGATCCGGAGAAGGGCTCGGGCGCGGTGAAGATCACGCCGGCGCACGACTTCAACGACTTCGAGGTCGGTCGCCGGCACAAGCTCGAGATGATACAGATCTTCGACAAGTTCGCCCGGATCAACGAGAACGCACCGGAGAAATATCGCGGCCTCGATCGCTTCGACGCGCGCAAGAAGATCGTGGCCGAACTCGAGGAGATGGGCCTCGTCGAGAAGATCGAGCCGCATACCCACGCCGTGCCCTATGGCGATCGTGGCGGCGTGCCGGTCGAGCCGTTCCTGACCGAGCAGTGGTATGCCGATGCGAAGAAGCTCGCCGAGGCGCCGATCGCGGCGGCGCGAGATGGCCGGGTGAAGTTCGTGCCGGAGCGCGGGCGGGACGAGTTCTTCCGCTGGATGGAGAACATCCAGCCATGGTGCGTGTCGCGCCAGCTGTGGTGGGGCCATCAGATCCCCGCCTGGTACGGGCCGGACAAGAAGGTCTTCGTGGCGCTGTCGGAAGACGAAGCACGGCTGGAAGCGCGCAAGCACTACGGTAGCGACGTCGAGCTGGTGCGCGACCCCGACGTGCTCGACACCTGGTTCAGCTCGGCTTTGTGGCCGTTCTCGACCCTCGGCTGGCCCGAGGAGACCCCGGAGCTCAAGAAATACTATCCTACCGACACGCTCGTCACCGGCTGGGACATCCTGTTCTTCTGGGTCGCCCGCATGATGATGATGAGCATGCATTTCATGACCGAGGTGCCCTTCCGCACGGTCTATCTCCACGGGCTGGTGACGGACGAGAAGGGCCAGAAGATGTCCAAGTCGAAGGGCAACATCATCGACCCGCTGGAATTGATCGATAAATACGGCGCCGACGCGCTGCGCTTCACCGTGACATCGATGGCGGCGTCCTCCGCCGGCCGGCTGCGCCTGGCGGCGTCCCGGGTCGAGGGATCGCGCAACTTCGCGACCAAGTTCTGGAACGCGACCCGCTTCGCCGAAATGAATGGCGCGGTTCTGCCCACGGGGTTCGATCCGGCGAGCGCCAGCCTCACGGTCAACAAGTGGGTGCTGGGCGAACTGGCACGCGCCAACGACGCCGTCGACAATGCGTTGACGCAATACCGCCTTAACGATGCGGCAACAGCGCTCTACGAGTTCATCTGGGGGATCGTCTGCGACTGGTACGTCGAGCTTTCCAAGCCGGTCCTGCAGGGTGCCAACGGCCCCGAGAAGGACGAAACGCGCGCGGTCACGGCCTTCGTGCTGCGCGAAACGGCGAAGCTCCTGCATCCGGTCATGCCGTTCATCACCGAGGAGATATGGGATAAGACCGGACATCGCGCCGAGCATGGCGCGCTGATCGGCCAGGCCTGGCCCTCACCGCCGGCAATCGACGCGGCGGCGCACGCCGAGATCGGCTGGCTGGTGAAACTGATCTCCGACATCCGCTCGGCACGCGCCGAACTGAATGTGCCGCCCAGCGCCAAGCTCGCGTTGCTGGTCATCGGGGGCGATGCGACGACGAAGCAGCGCCTCGCCACGCATTCTGCTGCCATCGAGCGGCTGGCGCGAATCGAAGGTATCGATGCCGCGGCGACTGCGGCACCCAAGGCATCGCTGCAGATCGTGGTGGGGGAAGCCACCTACGCGATGCCGGTCGGCGAGGTAATCGACCTCGCGGCGGAGATCGCGCGCCTCGAAAAGGAAATCCAGAAGCTGGGCGAGGAAATCGTCAAGATCGACGCCAAGCTCGGCAACGCGAATTTCGTCTCGCGCGCACCGGAAGAGGTCGTCGAGGAGCAACGCGAGCGCCGCACCCAGGCCGAGCAGACGCGCGCACGCCTGGCTACAGCCCTCGAACGGCTAAAGGGCTGAGCGCCAGTCGCTGCGTTCCCACAAGTGACGTGCGTTGTGAGCGTTCGTACGCATACGTACTCATCGTCACTTCGGGTTCGTTTCGTGGGATAGGCATGGCGGCGGCGCTTCAGGGGGGCGCCGTTGCTATTTGGTGTTAGGTTTCGGCGGTCCGAGTGCCTATATCGATTGCATCGTTCGTCACGTCTTAGGGCGCGAACGGCTGAGAGACGCTTCCGCGCTCTTGCCCCTGGAGAGGCGAGAGCATGGCGAACGACAAATCCAAATTCGTATTCCGTAATCGATTGCTGTGTGCGCTGTCGCCATCCGACGCCGCATTGCTGACCCCGCATCTGCGCGCAGTCACGCTGAAGCTCCGGCAGGAACTGGAGCAACCCGGCCGCCCGATCCGTCGCGTCTACTTTATCGAGCGTGGCATTGCTTCGGTCGTCTCGGCGGGCATTGGCAAGGATAGGGTCGAGACCGGTCTGATCGGACCGGAGGGAATGACCGGCTTGATGGTGTTGCTGGGCAATCATCAGTCACCCAATGCGACTTTCATACAGGCTGAAGGCACCGCCCTTGCCATCGACGCGGACGCGCTGCGCGTCGCACTCGAGAAGAGCGAATCGCTGCGGCGGCTTCTTCTGAAGTATGCCCAGGTATTCGTCATTCAGACGGCTCAGACAGCCGTGGCCAATGCGCGCCTGACCCTGGAAGGCCGGCTCGCGCGCTGGCTCCTCATGACGCAGGACAGGCTGGGCGAGAGCAAGGTGCCGATGACGCACGAGTTCCTCTCTGTGATGCTCGGCGTCAGGCGGGCGGGCGTAACGGAAGCGCTTCATGCGCTTGAAGGGAAGCGGGCCATCCGGGCGAGGAGAGGCGAGATCGACATCCTCGATCGAAAGATCATCCAGAAGCGCGCGGGTACGCTCTACGGGCTGCCGGAAGCGGAATACGAACGGCTGTTCGGCACCCCGTCGCCCGTCGCCCTCGTCTAGGACGCCTTGCGCAGGTCGGGCACGTACGGCCGCGACGTGAAGTGCTCGGCATTGTCGCCGGCGGCGAACTTCAGACCCGCGCGGCGGATGGCGCCGTCGTCGACCTTCTCCAACGGCACGAAGTAACGGTCGTCGGTCTTGATGATCGTGTCATTGTCGACTCGGTTGTAGCAGATCAACAACGTCCAGCGCCGGTTGGCGGAGCGATTGGCATCCGAGCGGTGGATCGCGTTGCAGTGGAAGATCAGGGCGTCGCCGGCCGCCAGCTCGCAATACTCGATTGGGCACTGCTGCAGGATGTGCGGCATGCGTGTGGGGTCGACTTCATTCTGCGTCGGCGAGAGCGGCGTGTGGTCGATACGGCCGAGCTTGTGCGAGCCCGCGGCGATCTGCAGACAGCCGTTGTTCCTGTCCGCCTTGTCGAGCGCGATCATCACCGAGAGCAGGTCGGGCCGGATGCAGCCGTTGTAATACCAGTACCCGTAATCCTGGTGCCATTCCCAGGCGCCGCCGACTTCGGGCTCCTTGGCCGTGAGCTTCGATTGGTAGTGATAGACATCGCCGCCCAGCAGTGCAGCCGATGTGTCGACCATGCGCTCGCAGCGCGCAGCGAGTCCGTATACCGAGTCACCGGCACGATTCCAGAGGGCGATGCGCGTCGACTTTCCTTCGCCGTCGCGGCGGTCGAGGATCGAGCCGCATACGGCAGGATCCTTTTCCATCGCCTCGGTGAGCAGCTTCACCTCGTCGGCGGCGAACAGGCCGCGGGCGTAGGTGAAGCCCTTGTCGTTGAATTCGGCCGCCTGTGCGGCATTCAGCACGTTTGGCATGGTGTCCGTCCCTAGATCGGGCGGAAAACGTTGCGTCCGCCCTGTTCGTTGACAGTCACTTTACGCCCAAGCTGCTCTTCCGTCAGCATGTCGCCGAGCAGGGCAGCGTCGTCCGGCGCCTGGGCCACGAACCGTTCGCCCGATCCGTCGAGACGGCCGATGACATAGCCCTTGTCCGGCGCGTCCTTGCCGTAGGCCACGCAGTAGGTCTCGATCGTCCCGGTCCCGGCAGGCGCCGTGTTGACGTGCCGCTTGGGCCGGGCATCGAGCTCTGCCTGGAACTTCTTCGGATCTTCGCGGCGCCACGGCCCTTTGGTCGGCTCCGTGGAATAGAGCCCGGCGGAATGCTTTGTCAGGTAGCTGCCATTGGCGGTGACCATGCCGAAGGACCCCGGCTTCCCGCGCACGACGTTCATCATCTCGGCGATTGAATGGGTGACGTAGTTGTTGCCGGGGCCGCCGAAATAGGGGAGGCCGCCGGTGACGCTGATCGGACGTAAATCGTCCTCGGCGATACCGATCTCCTTCATTGCCACTTCGACGGCGGAAGGGAAGCAGCTATAGAGATCGAAGGCGGCGACGTCGGAGAGCTTCTTGCCTGCCATGTCGAGCGCGAGTCGGGCACAGCCGCGGATGGCCGGCGAGGCGTCGAGCCTATCACGCTCGGACACGACCCAGGTGTCGGCGCCGTCGGCGCAGCCGTGCAGGAACACCCATTTCTCCTGCGGGATGCCCCATTCCTGCGCCTTCTCGACCGAGGTCATGACCACGGCGGCGGCCTGGTCGATCATGGCATTGGCGTTCATCAGGCGCGGATAGGGGAAGCAGATCCAGCGATTGTCGTCTGAGATCGTCGACAGCTCCTTCGCGCTGTAGCCCTTGCGGCGCGTGGCAAGCGGATTGTTCTTGGCCACGAGCGCAAGCCGATGGAAGAGCTGGCCCATCGCCTCCATGTGACTGGCGACATCGCGCTTCAGGCCGCCGCGGATCGCATTCTCCAGCAGCGGGTAAAAGTGGATGGCGGCCTTGAGGCCGTGACGGGCTTCTTCCTGCGAGAAGCCGTCACGGTCGTCGCCGACGCGCTCCGGCAGGCCGCCGTAATCCTCGTTCCAGTCGATCGCGAGCCCGGCCTTGCGCGCGTTCTGGGTGCTGCGCAGCAGCTCGGCGCCGCAGATCAGCGCGAGCTTTGTCCTGCCGCTCGCGATCTCCTCGGCGAAGCGGTTCACGAGGTACTGCGGCATGTTCCCGCCGACGTGGCTGTAGAGCATCGTGCGCGGCGAGGCGTGCAGCCGGCGCGCGACGCTCTTGGGCGGGTTTGTCGAGCGCCCGAAGGGCGAGGTGAAGCGCGGGCTGCTGTCGCTGAAGAACTCCATGACCGCCAGCGCGTCGACGTGATGGCCCAGCATGTGGCCGCCGATCTTCGCGCCGGTGTCATTGAGCGCCTTCGCGGCTGCTTCGGCGGCGAAGGCAACCCGCGAGCGCTTGCTCGACGGCTCGCCCGTCAAGTCGGTAATCTGCCCGCAGCCGACGAGGATGGGGGTGCCTGGATCGATCATTTGGGGGGTATCCCGGCTTCGGCCAGCACCTGATCGGTGTTTTCGCCGAGCTCCGGCACGTGGGGACCGCTCTTGAGCGGAGACCCGGAGAAACGGAACGGAGGCGCCGGCGAATTATAGGTCCCACCGCTGTCCTCGATGAGGCACATCGACCCACGATGGGCGACTTGCGGATCCTTGAGCGCCTCGGTGAGCGTCATATAGGGCGAGCAAGGCACGCCGTGCTTCTCGAGCGCGGCCACGACCTCCTTGACCGAGAGCTTCTTCGACCATTTCTCGAGTTCGTCGACCATCGGTCCCCAGTTCATGCGCCGGTCGGCGTATTTCTCGAATCGGGGGTCCGTCAGCCACTCCTTGTGACCTGCGGCGGCAGCCATGTCCTGAAAAGTGCGCTCGCTTGCGGTGGCGAGCATCACGTAGCCGTCGGCCGCCTCGATCGGCCCATACATCGGACGCGCCGGCATCTCGAAGTCGAACTGCGAGCGGTTGATCTCGGTCGGCAACATGCCGATCAGGGTCTCGAACATCGAGACATCGACCATCTGGCCCCGGCCGGTTAAATGGCGCTGGTGGATCGCCGCCAGGATTCCTCCCAGCGCGTACGCGCCCGACGCATAGTCGGCGACGAAGATGGCGCAATTGTCGGGTCGCTCGCGCCCGTTCTGCTGGGAAAGATGGGCCATGTCGTAGCCGGTCGAGGCGTGGACGACCGGCGCGTAGGCGGGCCGGCCGGCGCCCGGGCCCGTCTGGCCGTAGCCCGAGATGGCACAGTAGACGAGCTTGGGGTTGATCTTGGCAAGTTCCGGGTAGTCGAGGCCGAGCCGCTTCATCACGCCGGGCCGGTAATTCTCCAGCACAATGTCCACCGTGGCGACCAGCTTCTTCACCGTTGCGATCGCGGCGGGCTGCTTGAGATCGAGGACGATCGAACGCTTGCCGGCGTTGAGCTGGCCGAACATCGACGATGCGCCGCCGCGCATGACGGGCCGCGAGCGCATCAGGTCGCCTTCGGGCGATTCGACCTTGATGACGTCGGCGCCCATGTCGGCCAGCAGGCGGGAGCAATGAGGTCCGGCGATGGTCGTCGAGAAGTCGAGGACTTTGAGACCGGTAAGCGGACGCGGCAGATCAGTCATGGCGGTCATTTGGGGATCACCGTTCGATCAGGATGAGGACGACACCGCCAATGACGAGGAGACTGCCCAGCCATTCGCCGGCAGACGGACGCTCTTTCAGGACGATGTGCGAGGCGATGAAGGTGAAGACCAGTTCGATCTGGCCGACGGCGCGCACAAGGGCGGCGTTCTCGAGCGTCATCGCGAGCGCCCATCCCGCCGAACCGAGCACGCTGAAGACGCCGACCCAGATCGAGGAGCGCCAGTTGACGCCGATCTTGCCGAACTGCGAGCGGTCGCTGTAGGCGAGATAGGCGAACATCAGCACGATCTGGATCGTGTTCATTGTGGCGAGCGTGGTGATCCCGCGGATCATGAAATCGCCGCTGGTCAGGTCTTTGGAGGCCTCGCGGATCATGCCCGCGGCGAGGGCGAAGAAGATGCCGGACAGGATTCCGAACAGCGCGCCCTTGTGCGTCAGGTCCGCCAGCACGCCACGGATATTCGTGAACGAGCCGCGGACGCTCAGGGTGGCGACACCGCACAGGCAGACGACGATGCCAATCCACGATCCCAGGGTCAGCGGCTCGGAAGCGATGAAGGTCGCGAACAGGGCCACGAACAGCGTCTCGGTCTTGGAGTAGACGGTGCCGACCGCGTAGTTGCGCAGCGAGAAGGCGTGGATCATCAGCGACGTGGCGATGATCTGGCCAAGGCCGGCGATTGTCACTTTCCAGAGGAACGCAAAGGGCAGGGACGGCACGTGCCGGCCGGTGCCCCAGACGAGGACGGCCAGCATGGCAAGCGCCAAGGGCGCACCGTAGAGATAGCGAATGAAGTTGGCGCCATCGACGCTCAGCACGTGGCGAATCTTCTGCTGCATCGTCGTGCGGATGTTCTGAAACAGCGCGGCAGCGATGGTTATCGGTATCCAGAGCGGCACGTTTTCCCCCTTTGGCGGGAGTGTATGCCGGCGCGAGGGCGCCGTCTCGCCGGCAGATTTCCGCGCTGCAGGCCTAGAGGTCGGCTCCGACGGCGGCATTCACCGAAGCGAAGCCATCGCGCGCAAGCAGGGCCTCGAGTTCGTCCTTGATCCGCCGGATGAGCGGCGGTCCCTCGAACACCATCGCCGAATAGAGCTGCACCAGGGTCGCGCCCGCACGGATCTTGGCGTAGGCATCGGCTCCCGAGCCGACGCCGCCCGTGCCGATCAGCGGGAACTGCTGCTCGACCCGTTGCGCGGTCTTGCGCAGGACCTCGGTCGCGAGGCTCGTGAGCGGCGCGCCCGACAGACCGCCGGTTTCCCCCTTGTGTGCCGAACGCAGCGAAGCGGGGCGTGAGAGCGTCGTGTTGCCGATGATGATGCCGTCCATCCTGAGGTCGCGGCATACGGCAACAATGTCGTCGAGATCGTCGTCGGTCGCATCGGGAGCGATCTTGACGACCAGCGGCACCGGCTTGCCCGCAATCGCGTCCTGTACGCGATTGAGAAGATCGCGCAATTGTTCGCGGCCCTGCAGGTTGCGCAGTCCGGGCGTGTTGGGGGAGGAGACGTTGCAGACGAGATAGTCGGCGTGGGCCGCAAGCGCGCGGGCGCACGTTACATAGTCGGCGGTTCGGTCTTCGCTGTCCTTGTTGGCGCCGATGTTGACGCCCACGAAGCCGCGACGGGCCCGCATGGCTAGCCGGCTGCGGGCCGCGTCGAGCCCCTCTCCGTTGAAGCCCATGCGATTGATGACGCCGCGATCCTCCGGGAGGCGGAACAGGCGCGGCCGTGGATTGCCGGGTTGCGGGCGTGGCGTGACGCTGCCGATCTCGACCAGTCCGAAGCCGATGGATAGCATCGCATCCGGCACTTCAGCATTCTTGTCGAAGCCTGCGGCGAGGCCGACCGGATTGGAGAGCCGACGGCCCCACAGTTCGACCCCGAGGCGATGATCGTCGACTTTGCGATCTTTCGGAACAAGGCCGGTCTTCAGGGCACGAATTGCCAGCCCATGGGCTGCTTCAGCATCGAAGCGTTGCAGGACTTTGTCGGCGAGCGCGTACCAGAGAGCCACGCTCAGACGTCGAGGTCGCGCGCGAACTTGGCGTTTTCCTGGATGAAGGCGTAACGCTTCTCGGGCTTGCGGCCCATCAGGTCCTCCACCAGCGTGCGC
>CAIMEE010000333.1 GCA_903839865.1 Enhydrobacter aerosaccus
ACAACTCACCCTTCTGCGCTGCCGTGAACCATATCCGTGATGTCACCATCGCCCACCCCCTCATCCAGTAAGATTAGGTGGTGTTGCGCTGACCTATTGAATCCGCCCTCCATAAGCAGACATCGCAGGATTTTCAAACGATCGAACAGCGCGGGCGGCCTTTCACTTTTAAGCCCGGATAGCGACTACATTGCTGACCGTCTGCTCGCCGGACTCGCAATCGTCGGCCCACGCCAGCATCAACTGGCGGCGCTTCTCGATAGTGTCGCCACGCTGGTAAGCCCGCTCCAGTGGGTCACCCTGCAGGTGCGATAGGCCCGGCTCGACACGCCCAGGTTGGCGCGCATGATCGTCAACGCACACTGTTCGCCGCGGGCACATTGTCATCCCGACCAAAGCGAGGGACCTTTGCTCATCGACTGCGAAAGGTCCCTCGCTGCGCTCTGGATGACAAGGTCTCGGTTTCCGTCGTCTCAACCGAGGCCCGAAGGGCCGCGTGGAGAAACATGTCTTCACGCTCCATGGTCGAGGCATGGAAGAGAGGTCCCTCGGCTGCGCTCGGGACGACGGAGTGCCATTTGGTTGGGATAGGCTGCCGGCAACCGCAGTGCAGGCACCCGCTCGCGAGCGCTCGCGAGGAAGGAATTGTGATCAGTTCTCCTCGATCGCCCAGCGCAGCAGCCAGCGGCGCACGATCGGCATCATGAAGTACATGGTGGGATAGGCGATGGCCCAGGAGATCATCCAGGTGCCGACCATGCCCGGCGCCATGCCGATCGCGCGCCAGGTCGCGAAGCCGGAGACCAGGAAGGTCATGAAAAAAGTGGTGCCCAAAGGAAGGGCAAAACGGAGGGTAGAGGCCGGGAGCTTCTTCACGATGAGCCAAACAATATGGTACGGCATGACCCATGTCAAAATCGCTCGCCCTCCCCTTCCAGACCGCCAAACAGCTCGCCGCCGCCATCCGGAAGAAGAAGATCGGCTGCCTCGAACTGCTCGACCTCTATATCGACCGCGTCGAGGCGCATAATCCCAAGCTGAACGCGATCATTGCCTCCGACTTCGAGGGCGCGCGCAAGCGGGCCAAGGCGGCCGACCGGGCGGTGAAGGCCGGCAAGAAGCTGGGGCCGCTGCACGGCGTGCCGATGACGATCAAGGAGTCCTTTGACGTCACGGGCTATCCCACGACCTGGGGCGATCCCGCCTTCAAGAACCACAAGGCAGAGAGCCACTCGCTGCTCGCCCAGCGCATGGTCGATGCCGGCGTCACCCTGTTCGGCAAGACCAACATCCCGCTGAACCTTGCGGACTGGCAGAGCTACAACGAGGTCTACGGCTCGACCAACAATCCGTGGGACCTGTCGCGCACCCCCGGCGGCTCCTCCGGTGGTTCGGGCGCGGCGCTGGCCGCTGGCCTCACCGGCATCGAAGCCGGCAGCGACATCGGCGCCTCGATCCGCAATCCCGCGCATTACTGCGGCGTGTTCGGCCACAAGCCGACCTGGGGCGTGGTCTCGCCCAAGGGCCATGCGCTGGCGGGCAACGTCGCCTACGGCGATATCGGCGTGGTCGGTCCGCTCGCGCGTGGCGCGGAGGATCTCGAGATCGCGATGGACGCGATGGCCGGTCCCGACGAGATCGACGGCCGCGGCTGGAAGCTCGCGCTGCCGAAATCGAAAAAGAAAAAGTTGCGGGACTTCAAGGTCGCGGTCCTGTTGAGCGATCCCAACGCCGAGGTCGACCAGTCGGTGCAGGACGAGCTGCAGAAGCTCGCCACCTTCCTCGGCAAGAACAAGGTGAAGGTGAGTGACACGGCGCGTCCCGCCATCGACACTGCCGAGCTGAACGATGTCTATATCCGCATGCTGCGCGCCGCGACCTCGGCCCGCATGTCCGACGCCGTCTACGCGCAGGCCGTGGCGGACGCCGCGGGCTTCGCGCCCGACGACAGGAGCTACTTCGCCCAGATGCAGCGCGGCAATTCGCTGTCGCATCGCACCTGGCTGCAGCTCAACGAGAAGCGCCATCGCATGCGCCTCGCCTGGGATGCGTTCTTCGGGGATTACGACCTGATGCTGTGCCCGGTCGCTGTGACCGCGGCCTTCCCGCACGACCAGCAGGGCCTGCGCCACCTGCGCACCATCGTGGTCAACAACAAGAAAGTGCCGGTGGTCGACCAGATCTTCTGGGCGGGCTACGCGGGCATCACGCTGATGCCGGCGTCCGCCGCCCCGATCGGCCAGACGAAGGAAGGCCTGCCGATCGGCGTGCAGATCATCGGCCGCCAGTACGACGATTACACCTGCATCCAGTTCGCCAAGCTCCTGGAGCAGGAATACCGCAGCTTCGTGCCGCCACCCGCCTACGCGTAGGAGAACAAGAAGAATGTCCGCCGACATGAACCTCAAGGATCACATCCGTTCGATCCCGGATTTCCCCAAGCCCGGAATCCTGTTCTACGACATCTCCACCCTGCTCGCGCACGCCAAGGCCTGGCACGAGACGATCGAGCGGATGTCCGAGATGGCGCGCCGCTACAAGCCGGACGTGATCGCCGGCATCGAGTCGCGGGGCTTCCTGTTGGCCGCTCCGCTGGCGCTGGCGCTCGGCACCGGCTTCATCATGCTTCGCAAGAAGGGCAAGCTGCCGGGGACGACCGTGCGTCACACCTATGCGCTGGAATACGGCACCGACACGATCGAGATACAGCAGGATGCGATCACGAAGAACGCGCGCGTGCTGCTGGTCGACGACCTGCTGGCGACCGGCGGGACCCTGGCCGCCGCTGTGACCCTGCTCGAGCAGGTCGGCGCCGTCGTCCCCGCCGCCGCCTGCGTCATCGAACTCACCTTCCTCGAAGGCCGCAAGAAGCTCTCGGTCCCGGTCGAAACGCTTTTGCAGTACGACAGCTAAACGCCAGCGGACGTGCCACTCATGCCCCCGTCGCACGCCATCACGTGCTACGATGGCGGCGGGAGGACGTGATGGTATCGATTCCAGAGTGCTTTTCGGAAAGCTACGCCGAGGCGCGCACCAAGTTCTGCGGCGCGGCAGCAGCAGCGGGCGGCGCGCTTCGTTCGTACTTCAATCCGCACGCCAAGGGACCGGATGGCGGCAAGCTCTTCCTCGACACCGCGCGCTTCGGTCCCGCCGATGCCACTAACATGCTGGTGATGATCTCGAGCACGCACGGCGTCGAGGGCCACTGCGGCTCGGGCGCCCAGATCGCGTGGCTGCACACCGGCGGGCCGGTCAAGCTGCCGAAGGATACTGGCGCGCTGCTGGTTCACGCCATCAACCCGTACGGCTTCGCGTGGACGCGCCGCGTCAACGAGGACAATGTCGATCTCAACCGCAACTTTGTCGATCACGACAAGGGCTATCCGAAGAACGACGGCTACCTCGCCCTCGCCGACGCGATCCTGCCGAAGACATGGGCCAAGGAAGAACTCGAGTCGACGCAGCGCGTGCTCGATGCCTATGCCCAGAAGAACGGCGCCTTCGCCCTGCAGGGCGCCATCACCGGCGGCCAGTACACCCACGTCGACGGCATCTTCTATGGCGGCTCCAAGCCGACCTGGAGCAACCGCACGATTCGCGCGATCGCCCGTGAGGAGTTGAGCCGCGCGAAGCGCGTGGGCGTGATCGACTATCACACCGGACTGGGACCGTTCGGCCACGGCGAGCTGATCTGCACCGTGCCGCCCGGTGCCAAGTCTTTTGCCCGAGCCAAGGCGTGGTACGGCAGCGAGATGACCTCGCCCGAAGGCGGCACCTCGACCTCGGCGATCGTCGCGGGTCCGATGCTCGACAGCTTCCCGCAGGAACTGCCCGACGCAGAGGTGACCTCGATCGCCATCGAGTACGGCACCTATGCCGTGCCCGACGTGCTGGGCGCGGTGCGCGCCGACAACTGGCTGCACCAGCGCGGCGACGTGAACTCGCCCCTCGGCCGCGAGCTCAAGGCCAACATGAAGGAGCGCTCTTCCCGGCCGGCGACAAGTGGCGCGAGATGGTGTGGACACGCGCCGACCAGACGATCGGCTGGACCCTCGCGGGCCTCACTGCGGGCTGAGACACCGGCGTGAGCATCACCCTGCCCGATGCCGATTCGACCCTGCTGCGCCTGCGCCAGGCGCTGCACCGAGCGCCGCTGTTTGCCGATCTCGATACCGCCAGCATGGCCGCGGTCGAGGCGAATCTCGCGCTGATGGTGCTGCCCGGCGGCGCACCGCTGTTCCGCCAGGGCGAGGCCGCCGACGCGGTCTATGTCGTGGCCAGCGGCTGCCTCGGCGTGTTCCGGCACGACGAGGAAGACGGCACCGAGGAGCCCGTCCTGATCGCCGAGATCACGCCCGGCAACATCGTTGGCGAGATGTCCCTGCTGTCGCACACGCCGCGCACGCGCTCGGTCGCGGCACTACGCGACAGCGAAGTGTGGCGCCTTGGTCGGAACAGTTTCGAGACGCTCACCACCCGTCATCCCGAAGTGCTGCCGGCGCTGATGCGCAACGTCGCCGTGCGCAACGCCATGGGACCGTCCAAGCGCCGCCGCCAGCCGCGCACGTTTGCGGTGCTGCCGGCCGGTCCGGATGTGCCGTCCGCGCGCTTCGCGGTGCTGCTCGCCAATGCGCTCGGCCGGATCGGCGACCAGGTCCAGATGCTGGGACCGGAGTCGCTCGCCGAGGAGCCGGAGTGGTTCGCGCAGTGCGAGATGAGCTCGTCGTTCGTGCTCTATCGCGCCGATCCGACACAAACCGCGTGGACAGAGCTTTGCCTGCGCCAGGCAGACTGCCTGATCGTCGTGCGCCGGGCCGACGACAGCCAGCCGACGCGCCTGCCTTTCGAGATCGAGGCCTCCCAGGCCGGCGCCGTCTTCCACCGCCGCCGCGAGCTTGTACTTCTGCACGAAAGCCAGGATCCGTCGCCCGGGTCGTCCGCACCGCAGCTGGCAGGCGGCATCTACGGCCAGCATCATCATGTGCGGCTCGACCTGCCGGGCGACTTCGATCGCCTCGCGCGGCTGATCACCGGTCATGCGGTGGGCATCGTCATGGCGGGCGGCGGGGCGCGTGCCTTCACCCACATCGGCGTCGTGAAAGCCCTGCGGGCATCGGGCGTGCCGATCGATCTCACCGGCGGCACCTCGATGGGCGCCATCATCGCCGCCGCGGTGGCAGCGCGCTGGTCGGACGAGGAGTTGGCCATGCGCTTCCGTCGCGCCTTCGTCACTGCCAATCCGTTGAGCGACTACACCTTCCCCTTCGTCTCGCTGTTCCGGGGAAAGCGCGTGACACAACTCCTGCGCACGGCGTTCGGCGACAAGGATATCGAGGACCTGATCCTGCCGTTTTATTGCGTGACAGCCAATCTCACGACGTCGATGGCAGACGTCCACCGGAACGGCCGGCTGTGGCGCTGGCTGCGCGGCTCTGTCTCGCTGCCGGGCGTGCTGCCGCCGTTCAACGACGCGGGCCAGGTCCATGTCGACGGCGGCGTCATCGACAACCTGCCGGTACGCGAGATGCGCCGGATGGGCCGCGGCCTCACGATCGGCGTCGACGTCGATACCGCGGGCGCCCTGTCGGCCGGCGAAGGAGTCGAGGATTCATGGTCGGCCTGGGAGTTCTTCCGCCGCCTCGTCTGGAAGCGCAAGGAAACGCTGCCGATTCCCTCGATCGTGCGCATCCTGCTGCGCTCGGCCCTGATCTCGAGCACCGCGCGCGCCGCCGAGGATCGCGCCGCCGCCGACCTGATGATCGTGCCGCCGGTGGATCGCTATGACCTGCTCGACTGGACGAGCTTCGACGCCGCCATCGAAACGGGCTACCGCTCGACCATGGAAGCGCTCGACAAGGCGCGCACCCTGCCGACGGGGGCGCGGCTTTTCGTGGCGTAATTTAATTGCGCGGAGGGGTGGCGGAATCCGGTACAAATCGCCAGAAACCCTTATGGCATCGGCATCCGAGGTGTCCCAGGAAATTGGTGCACTGGGCGTCATCTTTTCCTAGGCCAGGAACTTCAGGCCGTTGGTGACCTTGTCGATCGTCTTGCGCGGGCCATGGATGCCCAGCCCGACGAGATCGAGCGCATCGGCGGGCGCCGCCGCGAACGCCGCGCGATTGTCGGCGTCGTTGGTGGTCTTGAACATCGCCTCGATGTAGACCGCCGGCACCAGCTCGCGCGAGAGCGCGCGGAGATGGGTGCGCTGCAGCTCCTCCAGGGTGGCGCCATAGACGAACACGGGTTCGCGGATCAGGGCGGTGTAGCCGCGGCTGGCAGCGTCCCTGTAGGGCGCGCCCTTCATCTCGGGATGGGTCGCCGCAAGGCCGCCGGCCAGGAAGGCTGCGATGTTGGCGATCTGCCAGGTCGCGAGGTCCTTGCGCAGGATCAGGGCCGTCTTGGTTTCGTAGATCATGGGTGCCATATCGGGCATGCTGCACGAAAGGTCTTGAACGTTTGTGCATGTGCGCCTCCGACCATATCCGCTTCGATCCCACCCGCGCCGGGCTGCAACGGCTGACGGCGCGCTTCGGCGGCCATGCCTTCGACCTGCACCGCCACGAGACCTATGCCGTGGGCCTCACCCTGTGGGGCGCGCAGTCGTTCCACTATCGCGGCGCGCTGCGCACCAGTGCGGCGGGCCAGGTGATGGTGATCCATCCCGACGAGGCGCATGACGGACACGCCACCGTCGACGCGGGCTTCGCTTACCGCATGCTCTACGTCGATCCGGCCTCGGTGAGTGCCGCCCTAGAAGGCGCGCCGCCGCCGTTCGTGCGCGAGGTCGTGGCCGACGATCCGGCGCTGGGGCACCTGCTGCGCGACGCCTTTGCGCATTTCCCGCAGGCGCTCGAGCCGATCGCCATCGACGCCATCGTGGCGCGGCTGGCCGAGCTTCTGTCGGCCCGCAGCGACGCCCGACCGCTCCGGCTCGCACCCAGAACCGCCTATCGTGCCGCCACGCGCGCCCGCGAGTTCCTGAAGGCCGAGGCGCCGCGCATCGTCGATTCCGAAGAACTGGAGAGGGTGAGCGGCCTCGACCGCTTTGCCTTGAGCCGGCATTTTCGCGCTGCGTTCGCGACCTCGCCGCACCGCTTCCAGGTCGGGCAGCGGCTGGTCAAGGCGCAGGCCCTGATCGCTTCGGGGACGCCGTTGTCGGAGACGGCTGCCGCGACCGGCTTCGCCGACCAGAGCCACCTCACGCGGCACTTTTCAGCGCGCTTCGGCCTCACGCCCGGCCGCTGGGCGGCGCTGTCCCGGGCAAGCTGACCCGATTCTTGCATGGCCTCCCGCCAGGAGGACACCATGGACCAGCCGATCGTAAGCCCCCGCACCAAGACGCGCTCGCCCGTCGTCCAGCAGCTGCTGGCCGAAGTCGCCCGGATGGACTTCGCTGACGGCTACACGCGCATGATGCCGGCCGGCTGCTACACCGAGCCCGAGTTCTTCGCCTTCGAGCAGGCCGAGGTCTTCAGCCGCACCTGGATCTGCGTCGGCCGCGTCGAGCAGGTGGCCGAACGCGGCGACTGCTTCGCGTGGGAAGTGGCCGGCGAGCCGATCCTGATCACCCGCGGCGAGGACGGTGAAGTCCATGCGCTGAGCGCGATCTGCCGCCATCGCGGCGAGATCATCCCCTGCCCCGAAAAGGGCCGGGCGCTGCGCTGCCCGCTGCACTTCTGGACCTACGACATGCAGGGCCGCCTGAGCGGCGCGCCGCGCATGGGCGACGCCGTCGCGAAGCTGCGCCAGACCGTGCGGCTCACCGCGCTCCGGATCGAGCTCTGGCACGGCTTCATCTTCGTCAATCTCGATCCTGAGGCTGCGCCGCTCGGCCCCTCGCTCGCCAAACTCGAGCCGCTGTGGGCGGGCTACGAGGCGACCGGCGTGATCGCCGTGCCGCCCGCGATGAGCGACACGCCGCTGCCGTGGAACTGGAAGGTGCAGGTCGAGAACTTCACCGACGCCTACCATCCCGAGTTCGTGCATCACGGCACGCACGACTTCGCGCCCAGCATCATGACGGGCGACGGCGTGCGCTTCACCGACATGACGCCCGGAGACAACGCGATCGTGCGCAGCGTGCCGATGAAGACGCCCGACGGCGGCATGATGAACGACGGCTGGGGACCGGATGCGGCTTTCCCCGCGATCCCCACCCTGACGCCGGAACAGCGCTCGCGCGTCACCTTCGCGATGCTGCCGCCCGGCATGACCATGATGTTCGCGCCCGGCACGATCGCCTACACGCTGATCCGGCCAGCCGGCGTCACCGCGACCTACGCCGGCAGCGACCGCGTGACCTACGGCGGCTGGCTGCTGCCCAAGAGCACGATCGACCTGCCGGACTTCCGCGATCGCTGCGCCGCCGTGCGCGAGGGCGGCGGGAAGATCTGGGCGCAGGACGTGCCGGTGAACCTGGGCATGCAGGCGGCCAAGAACTCCCGCTACCTGCCCGAGGGCATCTACGGCTCGCTGGAGACGACGCTCCAGCAGTTCAACGTCTGGCTGATCGAGGCCTACCAGCGCGCCGACAAGGCGACGCGCTGATCAGAGCCCGCCGTTGACCACCAGGCACTGCCCGCTGACGTAATCGCTGTCGGGGCTGCAGAAGAGATAGACCGAACCTGCCGCTTCTTCCGGCAGGCCGCCGCGGCCGAGCGGGATCATCTGGTTCATGGCGGCGATGCGGCCGCCCTGGACGCCGATCTTGACCTTGCGGCCCTGCACCTCGATCTCGCCCGTATCGCCCTGGCTGAGCGGCTGGGTAAGGCGCGTCTGGATGTAGCCGAAGGCCACGGCGTTCACCGTGACGTCATAGCGGCCGAACTCCTTGGCCAGCGTCTTGGTGAGGCCGATGATGCCCGCCTTGCCCGCCGCGTAGTTCGACTGGCCGGCATTGCCGTTCACGCCCGAGGTCGAGGAGATGTTCACGACCTTGCGCACGATGCGCTTGCCCTCGCTGCGCTCCTTCTCAACGGCGGTCTTGAAGTGCTGCTGGAACGCACGCAGGACGCGGACCGGCGCCGTCAGATGGACATCGAGGATGGCGTACCACTGCTCGTCACTCATCTTCTGGATGACCGAGTCCCAGGTGTAGCCGGCGTTGTTCACCACGACATGGCAATCGCCGAAGGCATCGACCGCGGTCTTGACGATGCGGTCGCCGAAGTCGGGCTTGGCCACATCGCCAGTGCACATCACCGCCTTGCCGCCCATCTTCTCGATCTCGGCCACGGTCTCCTTGGCGGGCGCATCGTCGATGTCGTTGATCACGACCCTGGCGCCGTCGCGCACCAGCCGCAGCGCGATCTCCTTGCCGATGCCGCGACCCGAACCGGTGACGATCGCCACCTTGCCATCCATCTGACCCATCTGCTGTCTCCTAGGCGAGCGCCACCGTTGCATGTCCCTGCAACGTGTCCTGGCCGCTCTGGTTGGTGCATTTTACTTCGAGGTCGACCAGCTTCTCGCCGTTCGCCTCGCGCTTGCCGGTGACCTTGCCGCTTACGGTGATGACGTCGCCCACCCAGGTGATCGAGGTAAAGCGCGTACCGAGGCCGCGCACCTGCTTCTGCGGCACCCAGGAGGTGACGAGGCGGCCGAGGAAGGCCATCGACAGCATGCCGTGCGCGAACACGTCCTTGAAGCCGAACTTCTTGGCAAAGTCGAGATCGACGTGGATCGGATTGTGGTCGCCCGAGCCGCCGCAATAGAGCGCGAGCTGGTGGCGGCTGACCGGCGGCAGGACGAGCGACTTCAGCGTGTCGCCTACCTTGACGTCTGCGAACTTCGGTGCGGTTGCGGTTGTCATGGCAGCCTCCTCACTTCTTGCCGGCGTCGGGATTGCGCACGACGGTCACGCCCTTGCCTTTGGCGACAAGCTTGCCCGTCTGATCCTTCATCTCCATTTCCTGGACGACGAACCACAGCGCGCCGCCCTTCTTGTCGTAGATGTCGATGACCTTCTCCTGGCAGGTGACGACATCGCCCACCACGACCGGCGCGAAATACTCGAAATGCTGCTCGCCGTGCAGGATCAGGCCGATGTCGACGTTGAGCAGCTTCAGCAGGCCGCCCTTGTTGGGATCGTCGGCCTGCAAGGCGCGCAGGAAGGTGAGCGGCGCGGTGATGCCACGATAGCCGGCGGCCTTGGCGGCGGCGGCGTCGGTGTAGATCGGATCTTCCTCGCCGATGGCCTTGCAGAACAGCTTGATCTTGCCGGCCTCGACCGTGGCCGTGAACGGCTTGAACGTGTGGCCGATGAGCTTCTTGTCGAGCTCCATGGATGTCTCCTCCGCGAATGAAAAACCCCCTCCCCGGCGGGTGGCCGGAGAGAGGGCTGTCTCGTCTTTCGATTATTCGTAGCGGCCGACGATGGCCACGCTGGAAATGTTCTCGCGCGGCGCGCCGCCCAGGTTGTGGGTCATGCCGATGCGCGGGTTCTTGAGCTGGCGGGAGCCCGCTTTGCCCTGGATCTGCAGGTACATCTCGTAGAGCATGCGCAGGCCCGAGGCGCCGATTGGATGGCCGAAGCACTTGAGGCCGCCGTCGATCTGGCACGGGATCTTCCCGTCGGCGTCGTAGAAGCCGTCGAGCACGTCCTTCCAGCCCTTGCCCGTCTCCGAGATGTGCAGGTCTTCCATGGTGACAAGCTCGGTCACCGAGAAGCAGTCGTGCACCTCGAACATCGAGACCTCGTCGCGCGGGTTCTTGATACCGGCCTCTTCATAGGCCTTCT
>CAIMEE010000334.1 GCA_903839865.1 Enhydrobacter aerosaccus
CCTTTGCCGGTGAAGGCATAGCGCAGCGCCTGGCCAACCAGGCCGAGACCGCGACCAGTGTCGTTGTAGGTGATGCCCTTCGCGCCCACGGTCCAGCGCGTGCGCGGCGCATAGTGGTCGCGCAGATTCTCACCGACGCCCGGCAGCGCGTGACGCACCTCGATGCCCAGCGCCTTCAGGCGATCGGGCTGGCCAATGCCCGACAGTTCCAGCAGTTGCGGGCTGTTGATCGAGCCACCGCTGACAACGACTTCGCGCGCGGCTCGCGCCTCGCTCCGGCTGGCGCCGACGGAATAGCGCACGCCGACGCAACGCTTGCCCTCAAACAACAAACCCTCACCCAGCGCGCCGGTCTCGATGCGCAAATTGGGCCGCTTGCGGATCGGCTCCAGGTAGCAGGCGGCCGTGCTCATGCGCCGGCCCGAGGAAATCGTCGCCTGGCTCATGGCGATGCCGTCCTGCCGCGCGCCGTTATAGTCGGGGTTGTGCGCAATGCCGACTTCGGCCGCGGCCTTGATCACCGTGGCGCAGAACGGATCGGTCGGCTGCGGGTTGGTGATCTTGAGCGGACCGCCATGGCCGCGAAAGCGATCGTCACCGCCCTCCCAGCTTTCCATGCGCTTGAAGAACGGCAGCACGCTCTCGTAGCTCCAGCCCTGGTTGCCCATCTGCGCCCAGGTGTCGAAGTCCTGCGCCTGGCCGCGCACGAAGGCGAGACCGTTGATCGAACTCGAGCCGCCCAGCAGGCGGCCGCGCGGCACCGGAATGCGCCGGCCGTTGGTGTTGGCCTCGGGCTCGGCGCTGTAGAGCCAGTTCGCCGCGGGATTGGCGATCAGCTTGGCGAAGCCGACCGGCACGCGCGACCACGGATGGCTCGCGGGCCCCGCTTCGAGCAGCAACACCTTGTTGTGCGGATCGGCCGAGAGCCGGTTCGCGACGACGGCGCCGGCCGATCCGGCACCGACGACGATATAATCGTAGTCCATGGTTCAGGCGTTACCGTACGGCGTGCCCCAGTGATCCTGGTAGACAATGTCCTTGAGCGGACCGCGCTTCACGGGGCCGAACTTGCCCATCGGATAGCCGATCGGAAGAATCGCGTAGGAGTGCACGCCTTCCGGCAGGCCCAGCGCCGCTTCAGCTTCCTTTTCATAGAAGAGATGCCGCGTCGTGAGCGTGCAGCCCAGCCCGAGGGCACGCGCTGCCAGCAACATGTTCTGAACGGCAGGATAGATCGACGCGCCGGTGGAGCGATCGGGCTTGGGATCTGCCACGCACGCCACGATCCAGACCGGCGCCTCGGCGAAGTGATCGGTCAGATATTCGACAGCCGAGTGCTGGCGAAGATACTTCTCTTTATTGGTGCCGGGCGGCGGCGAGCTGTTGAGGTAGCGCGGCCCGATCCACTCGTCGAACGCCTTCTTGTACCAGACCTGGACCGCCTCCTTGATCTTGCGGTCCTTGATCACGAGGAAGCGCCATTTCTGGATGTTGCCGCCGTTGGGTGCGCAGATGCCGGCCTGCAGGATCTTTGCAATCAGGTCATCGGGCACAGGGTCCGGCTTGAGACGCCGCATCGCACGGCACGATTCCATGATCTCGAACAGATCGGGCACTTGATCCTCCGCTCATCGCTTTTCTTGGCCGCAGTCTGCGCCGGTCAGGCCCGCTCTGCCAACCGGTCGAAGTCGGCCAATACCGCAGCGATCAGAATCTTCACCCGCGCATCGCCGCCGCCCGAGGCGGTCCCGAAAAGAGCCAGCAGGTAGCGCGCCTTGTCGGCAGCCTGTTGCCAGTTTTCGGCTGGCGATGTCAGAAGATGGCGCTCGAGCTCGTCCTGCCGCTGACGCAGGTTCTCGCGATCGGCTTCCACTTCGGTGGCAAGGCGGCGCAAATAAGTCGCCTGTTGCGAGGCCATGCCCCGGCGCCTGTCGAGATCGATCGGTTTGTCGGTCATGACCGTGATCGGGCGCGCGCGACGCTGCGGAGTCCAGCCAATTCGGCGCGCATCTCGCAAAACCGGTGTGCGATCCCCATATTCACCTGCGGCTCCCGACTTCAAGGAAGGAACCAAAGCAATGCAGTTTCTCGGCGCCATGCGCGGCCAGGGCACGCTGACCAGCAGCGACGACGGTCAGGATTACGGCTCGGCCGAATACGACATCGACGGCTTTCGCAACGACAAGGGCGAGACGATGGCGTCGGGTGAGTTGCGCCTCGATCCGGATCGGCTGGCCCTCGCGTTCGGGCGCCGCGACCTCAAGCTTCAGACCGAAAACGGCATAGCGTTGGAGGTGCGCTTCAGCGCCAAGCAGATGCCAGCCGGCACCGACGCCGCGCATATCGACATCACCGGCGGACTTCCTGCGCCGAAGAACTGGCCCAGATAAAGCGACGGCCCCGCCGCTCGTGAGAGCGTGGGGCCGTGCAGTCTCGAATAAGTGTCTCCGCGCCGCACGGTCGCCAGTACATCCGTGGTCGGCGGCAGCGCGGAAGACGGGCCGCCGTTGCCGGCAGCCCAGCGATCAGCCGATCGCCTTGAGGTTGTCAGCCGACATCTTGCCGCTGCGGCGGTCGGAGACGAGTTCGAACTCGACCTTCTGGCCTTCGGCCAGGTTCGACATGCCAGCACGCTCGACGGCGCTGATATGGACGAAAGCATCGGCACCGCCGTTATCCGGCTGGATGAATCCGAAGCCCTTCGTCGCGTTGAACCACTTAACTGTTCCCTGAGCCATGGGACTATTCCTTCACTACATAGATATGCTGCCCGCGCACCCATTGGGCGGTCAGGCCGTCGAAATCGCACTTGTTTTCGGGATCATAGGTCACTGGCGGCCTCGGCATGCGAGGCGGGCCAAAAATCGTCTGTCCGTCTATCGACGGCGCTCATATGGCCCTTTCGGCAGACGATTGCAAGGCTTCTTCCCCTGGCTCGTCAAGCCCGCAAGCCCCGCATCACGAGCCCGTTCAGCCGGCGGGCGAAGCCTGCAGGATCGGCCGGCACCTGGCCATCGAGGATCTGGGCCTGGTCGAACAGCAACGCCGAGAGATCCGCGACGTCGGGTTCGCGCTTGGCCTCGAGTGCCGTCGCCAGGGCGCGCACGAGATCGTGGCTCATGTTGAGCTCGAGGATGGGCTTTGCCGAAGCACCGCGATTCTGCCGGGCAAGCAATCGCTCCAGTTCGCGATCCGGTCCCTGCGCACTGGCGACAAGGCACGCCGCGCTGTCGGTCAGTCGTCCCGACGCGCGCACGTCCGATACACTCTCGCCCAGCGCCTCCTTCACGGCTTTCAGCACCGTCGCATCGCTGTCGGCGTCAGACTTGCGATCCTTATCCGCGGCCGTGTCGAGCAGCGGCACGAGACTGAGGTCGACATTGCCCTGGCTCAGCGACTTGAGCGGCTTGCCCTCGAAATCCGACGGCATCATCGTCCAGAAGGCGTCGATCGGATCGGTGAGCAACAAGACCTCGATGCCGCGCGCGCGCGTCGCCTCGAGCTTCGGAGTGGCGCGCAGCCTCTCGGCGTCCTCGCCGACAAGGTAATAGATTTCCGTCTGGTTGGGCTTCATGTCGGCGACATACTGTTTCAGCGAACGCAAGCCCTCGCCCGCCGTCGTGGTGAAACGCGAGAGCGCCAGCAACTGCTCGCGGCGTTCGCGATCCTCGTAGAGTCCCTCCTTCAGGACACCGCCGAACGCCTCCCAGATCTTCGCGTAGCCGTCGCCCTCCTTGGCCGCGGCGCCTTCCAGTTCGCCGATGACACGGCCCGTCAAGGCGCTCCGGATCTGCGCGACCTGCGGATTGTTCTGCAGCATCTCGCGCGACACGTTGAGCGGGAGGTCTTCGCTGTCGACGACGCCGCGCACGAAGCGCAGGTAAGGCGGCAGCAGCTCGGCATCGTCGGTGATGTAGACGCGGCGCACATAAAGCTTCACGCGGCCCTTGCGCGCCGTATCGGCGAGGTCGAACGGACGCGCCGTGGGAACGAACAACAGCACGGCGTACGACAACCGGCCCTCGGCCCGGTAGTGCAAGGTGAGCGCAGGCTCGTCGAAGGCGCCGGCGATCGTGCGATAGGCCTCGGTATAGTCTTCCGGCTTGAGTTCGGACTTCGAGCGCTGCCAAAGGGCACTGGCGGCATTGATCTGGCGGAACTCGCCCTTGTCGTCGGCGAGTTCGATCGGGAATAGAATATTGTCGGAGTAGGTCCGCACGATGCGCTCGATCTCGTGCGCTTCGAGATAGCGGCCGGCGTCCGACTTGAGATGCAGCACGATCTCCGTGCCACGCGGCACACGCCGGGCCTGCTCGTCGCTGGCCGGCACGACCTCGAAGCCCGCCCCGCCCTCCGAACGCCATACCCAGACGTCGTCCGAACCGGCCTTGCGGCTTGAGACCTCGATACGGTCGGCAACCATGAAGGCGGAATAGAAGCCGACGCCGAACTGCCCGATCAGGCCGAGACCGTCCTTCGCCTCGGTCAGACGCTGAAGAAACGCCTTGGTGCCCGACCGCGCGATCGTGCCGAGATGGTCGATCAGCTCCTGGCGATCCATGCCGGTGCCGGTATCGGAAATCGTGAGCGTCTTGGCGACAGCGTCCGGAACAATGCGGATCGCGAGCTTGTCGGCGCCTTCCAGGAGGTCGGGTTCGGCAATCGCCTCGTACCGCAGCTTGTCGCAGGCATCCGAGGCATTCGAGATCAGCTCCCGCAGGAACACGTCGGTCTCCGAATAGACCGAGTGGACCATCAGGTTCAGGAGCTCGGAGACCTCGGCCTGAAAAGGCTGCATCTTCGGGGTTTCCGCGGTATCGCCGTTCATGTCGTGCGCGCTCTCTATGGGTTGTGCCGCGCTCTATATAGCGCTGGCGGGCGAGCCGACAATGGCCGCAAAACCCGCCCTCCGGAACCGGCCTCCGAGACACCGCTTGCTGGCGGCCAATCCGATGCCCTACGTTATCCATCAATGGAATAACGGGTTGCTTCAAGCAGCCGGTCTCGACGGCGCGCAACGTTCCCGCCTCTCGCGGAACAACCCGCCGACGATCCCAGGGACGGCCAAGGGACGGAAAGGGTGATCATGACGGATATAGAGTATTTGGCGCCACGGACGCTGGATGAGGCTGTGCGGGCCTTTCACGCTGGCGCCGGCAACGCGCGCATCCTCGCGGGCGGTACCGACCTGCTTGTGCAGATGCGCGCCGGTACGGTGCGGCCCGGGATCATCGTCGACATCAAGAAGATCGCCGAGATGACCACGATCGAGGAAACCGCCGGCGGCGGCTTCCGGATCGGCGCCGCCGTTTCGGGCGCGGTGCTGCGCGAGCACCCCAAGCTGAGCAAGTTCTGGCCAGGCGTGGTCGAGGCCGCGAACCTGATCGGTTCGACCCAGATCCAGGGCCGCGCCACGGCGGGCGGCAACCTCTGCAACGGCTCGCCGGCCGGCGACAGCGTACCGGCCATGGTCGCCGCGGGCGCAATCGTCACCATCCAGGGTCCGACCGGACGGCGCGAGCTTCCCGTCGAGGCCGTGCCCAAGGGACCGGGCCGTCTCAACCTCACACCCGGCGAGATCGTCGTCAGCTTCACCCTGCCGGCCCGGCCCCAGGGCTCGGGCGACGCCTACCTGCGCATGATCCCGCGCACCGAGATGGACATCGCGGTGGTGGGCTGCGGCGTCAGTCTGACCATAAATAAAGGTATCTGCACCGCCGCACGCGTCGGCCTGGGCGCCGTGGCGCCCACGGTGCTGCTGGTCGAGGACGCGGCCAGGGCTCTCATCGGTTCAAAGGTGGTCGGCTCGAAGCTGGACGAGGCGGCGCTCGCCAAGGCGGCCGCTGCCTGCAGCGCAGCGTGCCGCCCGATCGACGACAAGCGCGGCACCATCGCCTACCGCACCAAGGTTGCGGGCGTTCTGCTGACGCGCACGGCGACCATCGCGGCTGAACGCGCGGGAAGGAAATAGGATCATGGCAAAGCTTCACGTCTCCACGACCATCAACGGCGAGCCGCAGGAATTCCTGTGCGACGCCGAACAGAGCATGCTCGACGTCCTGCGCGGCCCGCTCGGCCTCACCGGCAGCAAGGAAGGCTGCGGCTCCGGCGATTGCGGCGCCTGCACCATCACCGTGAACGGGCGCATTGTCTGCTCCTGCCTGATGCTCGCGGCCGAAGCCGAGGGCCAGGAGATCGGCACCATCGAGGGCATGGCCAAGGGCGAGACGCTGCATCCGTTGCAGCAGAAGTTCCTGGAGCAGGCGGCCCTCCAGTGCGGCATCTGCACGCCGGGCGTGCTGATGGCGGCGAAGTCGCTGCTCGAGCGCAATCCGAACCCGAGCGAGCATGAAGTTCGATTCTGGCTCGCCGGCAACCTGTGCCGCTGCACGGGTTACGACAAGATCATCCGCGCAGTGATGGATACCGCCGCCGACATGAGGGGAGCCGCACGATGAGCACCAAGGAAAGCACCGGCGCCAACGACAACAAGTGGATCGGCCAGCGCACAATCCGCCCCGACGGCGCCGACAAGGTGACGGGACGCGCGGCCTACGCCGCCGACACCACGATGCCCGGCATGATCTGGGGCAAGGTCCTGCGCAGCCCGCATCCGCATGCGAAGATCAAGTCGATCAACACCAAGAAAGCCGAAGCCTATCCGGGCGTGAAGGCGGTCATCACCGCCCGGGACATCGTCGACTTCCCGCTCGACAAGTCGGTGATGCTGGGCATCCAGGACATGCGCTGGATGTGCCGCAACGTCATGGCCCGCGAGAAGGCATTGTTTGCCGGTCATCCGGTCGCCGCCGTCGCCGCCACCACCGAAAAGATCGCGGCTGAAGCCTGCAAGCTGATCGAGGTCGAATACGAGGTTCTGCCCTTCGTGATCGACGTCGAGGAGGCGATGAAGCCGGGCGCGCCAGTGCTGCACGACTTCGTCAAGTTCGAGGGCAAGCCCTCCAACATCTCCGGAACCCTCGAGCACAAGCTGGGTGACGTCGATGCCGGCTTCGCCAAGGCCGACGTCGTCATCGAGCGCACCTTCCGCACCCAGCCCGTGCACCAGGGCTATATCGAGCCGCACGCCTGCCTGGTCAGCGTCTCCGACGGCAAGGCCACGATCTGGAGTTCGAGCCAGGGCCAGTTCATGGTCCGCGCGATGTGCGCCTATCTGACGGGCATCCCGCAGAACGACATCCGTGCCATTCCCGCCGAGATCGGCGGCGGTTTCGGCGGCAAGACCATCATCTATCTCGAACCGCTGGCCCTGATGCTGGCCAAGAAGACCGGCCGTCCGGTCAAAATGGTCATGACCCGCACCGAGGTGTTCCACGCCTCGGGCCCGACGTCGGGCTCGTACAGCAAGATCAAGATCGGGGCCATGAAGGACGGCACGCTGGTTGCCGCGCGCGGCACCTTCTGCCTGCAGGCGGGCGCCTTCCCCGGCTCGCCGATCCGTGGCGCCGCCGGCTGCGCCTTCGCGCCCTACAACATCCCGAACGTCTACTCCGAAGGCTTCGACGTCGTCTCCAACCGCTCGAAGGTCGCGGCCTACCGCGCCCCGGGTGCACCGATCGGCGCCTATGGCGTCGAATGCGTGATGGACGAGATCGCCGAAGCGCTGAAGATGGATCCGCTGCAGTTGCGGCTGAAGAACGCCGCCCGCATGGGGACCAAGGCCGCGCACGGCCCGGTCTTCCCGCGCATCGGCTTCGTCGAGACCATCGAGGAGGCAGCCAAGCACGCGCACTACAAGACACCGTTGCCCAAGGCCAAGGACGGCAAGGTCTATGGCCGCGGCGTAGCCTCGGGCTTCTGGTTCAATGCCGGCGGCGAGTCGAGCGCTCAGGTCAACGTCAACGAGGACGGCACCGTGGTGGTGATCACCGGCCATCCCGACATCGGCGGCTCACGCGCCTCGACCGCCAACATCACCGCCGAGATCCTGGGCATCGACTACAAGAAGGTCTCGGTGCTGATTGGCGACACCAGCACGATCGGCTTCAGCAACCTGACCGGCGGCAGTCGAGTCACCTATGCCTCGGCGATGGTGGTGACCCAGTCGACGGAACATGTCATCGGGATCCTGCGCGAGCGCGCCGCCAAGATCTGGAAGATCGATCCGGATGCGGTCGTGTGGGAGAACGGCGAGGCCCGTCCTGCCGGCGAC
>CAIMEE010000335.1 GCA_903839865.1 Enhydrobacter aerosaccus
GCCACCGCGCGCGCCCTCTCGCGGTTCGACTGGATCGCGCTCTGGCTCGTGACGGTCACGCGCAAGCGCGAGCACCGCGGCCCGGAATAGCGCGAAGGTTTCGGCGCCGGCCTCGTTATCGTCATGCTGCCCCCAGGCGCTGCGGATGACGACGACCACGCGCGCCGCGGGATGGACGTAGATATACTGGCCGAAGGAGCCGATCGCGGAGAAGGCGCCGGCGTGGATGCCTGTCGGCCCATGCGGCAGCGACCACCATTGGTAGCCGTATCCCAGGGGATTGCCGGGTATGAGCCGACCGAAGCCGGTGGGCGCGCAGTCGGGTTGGCCCGCAAGGTCTCGCCAGCCAGGCGGCAGAACCCGCCGGCCATTGAATGCTTCGCCGTCCTCCAGCACGAACTGGCCGAAGCGGCCGACGTCGCGCAGGCACGCACTGATGCCAAACCCGCCCCACTCCAGGCCGTTGTCGGACTCGAGGAGCCAGCGCCCGTCGGCCTCCATGCCGGCAGGTCCCCAGATCGTCTCGGCACAGTAGTCGGCCAACGGCCGGCCCGTGGCGGCCGCGACCACAGCGCCGAGCAGGCAACTCTCGACGGTCGAATAGTTGAAGACCACACCCTGCTCCTGGGCGCGCGACAGACTGCATAAGAGGTCCATGATTGCGCCAGGCCGCCGAGTCGCCAAGGCCCGGCTCAGCGCGCCGACGTCGGAACGCGCCTCGGCCTCCTCGTTCCACGCCACGCCCGAGCACATCCGCAGGACATTGCGGACGGTGACGCTCTCATAGCCCGAGCCGTGAAGCTGCGGCAGGTAGAGATCGCAACGGTCGTCGAGGCTGCCGATCGCGCCATCGTGGAGCGCCGCGCCACAGAGCGTCGATGTCACCGACTTGGCGGTGGAAAAGCTTGTCCAGAGAGTCTCCGGGCCGCTGTCCATACCGTAGCGCTCGAGGGCGATCTCGCCGTCCTTCAGGATCAGCACCCCCGACGTGCGCCGGCTGGTCATGTGGTCGCTGAGGCTAAAGCGGACGCCGCCTACGTCAGAGGTCAGGTCCGCGAGCGACCGGGCGTGTGGCGGCAGGGGCCGCATCGCGTCGCCACGCCGGATTACACGCTGCGGCCAGGCCTGCATCTGCTTGCGGTAAGCGGCCACCTCGGCATCGGGCATCGTGTGCGTGCTCTCCGTCGGCGTTCTCCACACCATTGAATCCTCCTCCCGTCGGGACGGCGTCAGCAATCGCCCGGGTGGGAAGCGCTTGCAATGCACCTTAAGTTGGCTTGTGGTGGCTTTGTCCCGCTGGCACGCTCGAAGCCTCCAGTGACGACAGCGGCGGCGCCAGGCCCTCCAGCGACTTGCCCTCCGCCTTCACGCCCAGCAGCAGTTCAACCACAGCCGCCACGATCATGAGCGCGGCGCCGAAAAGATAGCCGACCAGGACGCTGCCGCGGTCGCCGCCGCCGATCAGCACACCGAACAGCCACGGGCCGCCGACACCGCCCAGCAAGGTGCCGAAGGCGCAGAACAGCGCGATCGTGAGCGCCCGCACTTCGAGCGGGAAGCATTCGCCGACGGTGAGGTAAGCAGCACTCGCCGCGGCCGAGGCGAAGAAGAAGACCACTGTCCACATCGCGGTCTGCGTCGCCGCCGTCAGCACGCCCATGTGGAAGAGCTGGCCGGTGAGCGCGAGCAGGATGCCGGCCAAGGCATACGTCGCGGCGATCATCTGATTGCGCCCGAGCGTATCGAACAATTTGCCGAGCAGTACGGGGCCCAGGAAGTTGCCGAGTGCGAACGGCAGGATGTAGAGGCCGACCTTGTCCGCCGCCACGCCGTAGAACTTGGTAAGCACCAGCGCGCAGGTGAAGAAGATCGCGTTGTAGATGAACGCCTGGCTCGCCATCAGCACGACACCGAGCGCTGTGCGGCTGGGATAGTGCTTCAGCAGCGTGCGCGCGACGGAGGCGAGCGTGAGCTTGTGCGGGTCGCCCAGCTCGAGCGTCGCCTCGACGGGCGACAGCGTGCATTTCTCACTTTCGACGATGCGCGCCTCGATGCCGGCCACAACCTCGTGCGCCTCGCCGTCGCGGCCGTGGATCATCAGCCAGCGCGGGCTCTCGGGCAGGAAGCGGCGAAGATAGAGAATGAAGAGGCCCAGCACCGCGCCACTGCCGAAGGCGATGCGCCAGCCCATGTCGGCGCCGAACAGATCGGGATCGAGCAGCCACACGGAGACCAGCGCGCCCGCCGCCGCCCCGATCCAGAAGCTGCCGTTGATCGCGAGGTCCGTACGACCGCACACGCGCGCGGGGATCAGCTCCTGGATCGCCGAGTTGATCGCGGAGTATTCGGCGCCTATGCCCGCGCCCGTCATGAAGCGGAAGAACAGGAAGCTCTCGAAGTTCCACGAGAAGGCGGTGAGCGCCGTCGCCACAAGATAAAGGCCGAGCGTGACGTTGAAGAGCTTCTTGCGCCCTAAGCGATCGGTGAGATGGCCGAAGAACAGCGAGCCCAGCACCGCGCCCGCGAGATAGGCGCTGCCGTTGAGGCCCACCTGTTCGGCCGTGAGATGCAGCCGCGGGCTGGTTTGCAGCGCCGCTGCGACGGAGCCCGCGAGCGTCACTTCCAGTCCGTCGAGGATCCAGGTGATACCCAGCGCCGCCACGACCAGCCGGTGAAAGCGGCTCCACGGCAGGCGGTCGAGCCGCGCGGGAACGTCCGTGAGGGTGCTGGGGCTCGCCATGGCGTGCCCGAATAACGCCACTCTTTATAAGGTGTTCCCCCCGGATGCAGTGGAGGCATGCGCCCGGGCCGGCTGGTGGCGGGTATTTCCCTTCTTTATTATGCGCTTATGACCGACAGCACCTTGGCGGCCCCGTCACACTCCACGGCCGCCCCACAAACCAAGACCGTCTCCGCAGGCTCTTCCGTCGACAGCACCACCTTCGCGATCATCCTGTCGCTGTCGTTCTGCCATCTGCTGAACGACATGATGCAGTCGCTGGTGCCGGCCCTCTATCCGATCCTCAAGGAGAACTACGCGCTCTCCTTTGCCCAGGTCGGCTTCATCACGCTCGCCTTCCAGTTCACCGCCTCGATGCTGCAGCCGGTCGTCGGCATGTACACCGACAAGCGCCCGATGCCCTACTCGCTGGTCGTCGGCATGGGCTTCACGCTCGTCGGTCTTCTGTCGCTCTCGATGGCGCATTCCTATCCGGTGATCCTGCTGTCGGCGGCGATGATCGGCATGGGCTCGTCGGTGTTCCATCCCGAGGCTTCGCGCATGGCGCGCCTCGCCGCCGGTGGCCGCTACGGCCTCGCCCAGTCGCTGTTCCAGATCGGCGGCAACATGGGCTCCGCCTGCGGCCCGCTGCTGGCCGCCTTCGTGGTCGTCTCGCAGGGCCAGCCCAGCCTCGCCTGGTTCTCCGGCGCCGCGCTCGTGGCGATGATGATCCTGTTCCAGATGGGCAACTGGTATCGCGCGCGTCTCGCCAAAGGCGCGAGCGCCGGTGCCGGCGCCAAGAAGGCCAAAAAGATTGCCGCGCCGCACGGCCTGTCGAAGGGCCGCGTCGCCTTCGCGGTGCTCATCCTGGTCGTGCTGCTGTTCAGCAAGAACGTCTATCAGGCGAGCCTGGGCTCCTATTACACCTTCTACCTGATGGACAAGTTCGGCCTCTCGATCCAGACGGCGCAGTACTTCCTGTTCGCCTTCATGTTCGGCATCGTGGTCGGCACGCTGCTGGGCGGCCTGGTCGGCGATCGCGTGGGCCGCATCCCCGTGATCTGGTTCTCGATCCTTGGCGCGCTGCCCTTCGCGCTGCTTCTGCCGCATGCCAATCTGTTCTGGACGGGCGTGCTGGCGGTCGGTGTGGCGATCATCGTGGCCTCCGCGTTCGCCGCGATCCTGGTGTACGCGCAGGAGCTGTTGCCCGGCCGTGTCGGCCTGGTGGCCGGCATCTTCTATGGCTTCTCCTTCGGCCTGGGCGGCCTCGGCGCCGCGGGCCTGGGCAAGATCGCCGACTGGACCAGCATCACGACCGTCTACCAAGTGACGCCGTTCCTGCTATGCTTGGGCCTGTTGACGGCTCTCCTGCCGCGCCTGCCCGGAGAGCCGAAGAACGCCCACTAAGAGGGAGGGCCTCATGGACTCTCAGGTCGATCACAAGCGCCGCGTTCTCGACAGCAAGCCTGTCTCGCCGTCGCTGTTCGCGCACTTCGTGCTGCGCACCTCGAACCGCGCGCCGCTGCGCGACTGGTACCTGAAGGTGCTGAACGCACGGCAGGTGTTCGAGAACGAGTACATCTCGTTCATCAGCTACGACGACGAGCACCATCGCGTCGCCTTCGTGCAGATCCCCGATCTCGAGAAGGCATCGGACAAGGCGTGGGGCCTCGCGCACGTGGCCTACACTTTCGCCGATCTCGGCCAGCTGCTGTCGACCTATCGCCGGCTCAAGGCCGACGGCATCGTGCCGGTGCGCACCATAAACCACGGCCCGACCGTGTCGATGTATTACAAGGATCCCGACGGCAACCAGGTCGAGCTGCAGGTCGACGCCTTCGACAAGGCGGGCGCCGCCTCCTACTTCCACACCGAGCCGTTCGCCAAGAACCCGATCGGGGTGCTGTTCGACGCCGACAAGATGGTGGCCGACTACGAAGCCGGCGTTCCGGAATCCGAACTCCTGCGCAGGCCCTGATCGTGCTGACTCTTCATCTCAGTCCCGCCACCAGCTCGATGGCGGTCCATATCGCGCTGCATGAAGTAGGCGTTCCCTTCGACACCAGGGTTTGGACCCTGGCCGAGGGCACGCGCACGCCGGCGTACCTTGCGATCAATCCGGCCGGCAAGGTTCCGGCCCTGTCGGTCGACGGCACGTTGATCACCGAAGTGGCGGGCGGACTCTTCTATCTCGCCAAGCGCTATCCCGAAGCGAAACTCCTGCCGGCCAACGATCCGCTGACGGAAGCGAGGGCGGTGTCATGGATGTCCTTCCTGGCCTCGACGGTCCACCCTGCACGCGCCAAGGGCATGGACGCGCTCGCCGAAGCCTGGGCCCTCGCCGAGAAGAAATTCGGCGAGGATGCAAAAGGCGGCGACTGGGTTTTGGGCAGCTATTCGATCGTCGATATCCACCTCTTCCGCCTGTACTGGCGCATGGTGAACACGCCGGGCGATCGTCCGACTGGCTTCAAGCTGCTCGATGCCCACTACGAGCGCATGATGGCTCGGCCGGCTGTGAAGAAGACCATCGATGTTGAAGGCAGCATCGGACGCTAACTGCCGGCCTGAGGAGAGCCACATCGCCGAAGAACCGTACGACCTGACGCGCCGCACGCTCGCGCCGCTGTTCATCATCGGCCTGATGGTCGCCACCTTCCTTGTCGTCCAGCCGTTCCTGGCCGCCACCGTGTGGGCGACCACGCTGGTGATCGCAACCTGGCCGCTGATGCTGCAGACGCAGAAGCTGGTCGGCGGCAAGCGCTGGCTTGCGGTGCTGATCATGACGATCGGGCTGCTGCTGATCGTGCTGCTGCCGCTGTCGTTCGCGATCATCGCGGTCATCAACCATTCCGACCACATCATCCCTTTGATCGTGGCGCTCCCCGACTTCCGCGTGCCGCCCGCGCCGATGTGGCTCACCGACATCCCGATGGTGGGCGAAGTCGCTGCACGCCAGTGGCAAAGCATCGCCGACAGCGGCGTGCGCGATCTCGCGCGCCAGATCACGCCCTATGCCGGCACGATCAGCCAGTGGTTCGTCCGCGCCGCGGGCTCGGTCGGCGGTCTGTTCATCCACCTGCTCATGACGATCGCCATCGCCGCCGTCCTCTACGCCGGCGGCGAACGCGCGATGGACTGGTGCGTCCGCTTCGGCCAGCGCCTGGCGGGCCAGCGCGGCGAGGAAATGGTGCGGCTGGCCGGCATGGCGATCCGCAGTGTGGCGCTGGGCGTCGTCGTCACCGCCGTTGCGCAGTCGCTGGTCGCCGGCATCGGCCTCTGGCTCGCGGGCATCCCGCAGGCCGGCGTGCTGAGCGCGGTGATCCTGCTGCTGTGCGTCGCCCAGCTCGGACCGGCGCTGGTGATGGTGCCTGCCGTGATCTGGCTGTTCGCCACGGGTGCCACCTTGCCTGGCATCGTGGCGATCGTGTTCACCGTGCTGGCCCTCACCCTCGATAATCTGTTGCGCCCCTACCTGATCAAGCGCGGCGCCGATCTGCCGTTGCTGCTGATCCTGGCCGGCGTTATCGGCGGACTGCTGTCGTTCGGCCTGCTCGGCCTGTTCCTGGGCCCCGTCGTGCTGGCCGTCGCGTACACGCTGCTGCAGCACTGGATTTACGACAAAGCCGCCTGATCCCTCCCGTTGACGAATGCACGCATAGTGTAGAAAGTCTCGACGCGATTGTACGTTATCGTACGCACTGGGAGGTGCGTTCTCCGGGGGGAGAAAGCGATGGCAGTTGGGGGATGGCGCCTTGGGGCGGCGCTGGTTCTAGCGTGTGTTCTCCAGGGGGGCGGCCAGGCTTGGGCGCAGTCCGCCGGCTGCGCGGCCGTCAACGGGCGCACGGTCAACGTCACGACGGGCAACACCTGGACCATCACCGTGGCAGGCGCCAACTTCAATGTCGGCGACGCGATCACGGTCACGTCCACAGCCACCGGCGGCCTGTTCAGCATCACCGCCGGCTCGTCGATCAACGTCCCTAACCAGCCGGGTTCCGGCACGCTCACTATCAGTTCGGCCGGCTCTGTAACCTTCACGACGTCCGCTCCCTTCAACGTCACCGCCGGCGGCACAATCACGGTGTCGTGCGGCAGTAGCAGTAGCAGCGGCAGCGCCGCCACGCGCGCGGCGGTGCAGACGGCGCAGAACGCGACCACCGCGATCAGCAACGGCACGGCCTCGCTCACCCAGCAGGGCAACGCGATACGCGATGCTGTGTCCCGGGGCTTTGGCTCCGGCCGGGGTGATCCTTCCGGTTGCCCACGGTGCACGCGTCTGATGCAGGATCGCAACCAGGTCCAGGAGGACCTAGCCGACACCGTGAACCGCATTGGCGTCCTGCAGCAATTGCTTGTGTCGGGCACCCTCGGCGCCACGGAGGCGGAGGCGACACGGCGCGAACTGATACGCCTCAACGAACGCGTCAATATTTTGAGTGCCGAACAGACACGGCTGGAACGCGAACTCAAAGCCGCCCGGGACGAGGCGGGCATTTCCATTTCCTCGCGGCTCCGTTTCTCGCCGCGCGATCGGGAGGAGCCGCAGCAGTCCCTGATGCCGCGGCGGTCGGCGCGCATCTCCCTGCCGGACGAATCCGTTCAATCGATTGTCCCCGTCGTCGGCGAGCGCACCGCAACGATGAGATTCGGCATGGAGGATCTGGTGCAGATCGCCCAGGCGCCCGACGGCACCAACACCTTCCGCGATGCCCTCGGCGGCAAGTGGAATGTCTGGGGTGAGGCGCGGTTGACCGGCAGCAACGACGCCATCGCTGCGACCGCGGGTTTCGGCTTCATTGGCAGCGCGGGGTTTGACTACAAGCTCACGCCGTGGCTGGCGGTCGGCACGAGCCTGGGCGTCGAATCGTTCGAGACCCGGATCGGCTCGGCCGGCGCGCGCACCGGTTCGACCGGCCTGTCGGCGGCACCCTATGTCGGCATCAGGCTCGATCCCAACGTCTTCGCTTCGGCTTTCATCGGCCTGACGGGAATCACATACAACTCCACGCCCGCGCCGGGCACGAGTGCGAGCTTCGCCGCCACGCGCGTCTTCTTCGGCGGCGGCCTGTCGGGAACCTGGAACGACGGCCCGTGGCGCTTCCAGCCGTCGGTGAACCTCACCTACGGGTCGGAGGCGCAGTATGGCTACGTCGATTCGACGGGCGTTGCGGTCTCCGGCCAGATCATCCAGTTCGGCCGCATCACCGCCGGCCCCGAAGTGGGCTACACCTTCCGCGCCAGCGACGGCGCCTGGATGCTCGAGCCGTTCATCGTCGCCCGCGGAAATCTCGACTTCGCCAC
>CAIMEE010000336.1 GCA_903839865.1 Enhydrobacter aerosaccus
CACCAGCGTGATTTGGCGCTATCGCGCCAAATCACTGACCCGAACACGGGGGAGGGCAAGAAGTCATAGCCCTCCTCCGTCTTCGGGGGAGGTGTCATCGTCTTACGCTGACGGAGGGGGTCATGGTCCGATACCCTCATAAGTCGCATTGGCGTCTAATTTACGCCATCTTCATAAGTCATGTTAAGCCATGAACCGCTTTGCCCGGGCGCTGCGCAAGAACGCTACGGATGCCGAACGTCATCTCTGGAACGAACTACGCGGGCGTCGGCTGGTCGGCTTCAAGTTCCGCCGGCAGCGGCCGTTCGGTCCTTATGTCTGCGATTTCATCTGTCTCGAAGCCTCGATCGTCATCGAGCTGGACGGAAGTCAGCATGTCGAACGTTCGGACTACGACGAACGGCGCGACGCCTTCATCCGATCATACGGCTATCGCGTCCTGAGATTCTGGAATGCAGACGTGGTGGATCGAACAGAGAGCGTCATGGAGACGATCTTCGCTGCGCTGCATGACAGCCGGCTGGACGGACGATTTGATTGAGGCATAGGGGCATGACCCCCTCCGGCCTGCGGCCACCTCCCCCGAAGACGGGGGAGGGGAGGAGCTTTTAGCTCGCCAGCGACTTGATCGCTGCGTCGACGCCGCCCGCGGAGAACGGCACGCCGGCGACCTTCATCGCGAGTTCGGTGGTCGCGAGGCAGCCCAGCAGCATCGGCTCGTTGAGGTCGCCGAGATGGCCGATGCGGAAGACCTTGCCCGAGAGCGGGCCGAGGCCGCCGCCGAGCGACAGGTTGAAGCGCTCGAGCGCGATCTTGCGCATGGCGTCGGAGGTATGGCCCTCCGGCATCATGATCGTGGTGACGGAGTCCGACAGGCGCTCCTTGGTCTGGCCGTACAGGGTCGGGCCCTTGCCGTCCTTGCCCCAGGCCCGGACGCACTCGCGCGTCGCTTCGGCCAGGCGGTTGTGGCGCGCGAAGATCGCGTCGAGGCCTTCCTCGTCGATCATCTTCAGCGACTCGTGCAGGCCGAAGAACTGGTGCACCGGCACGGTGCCGATGAACTTCTGCGGCATGCGCGCCGCCATCAGCGCCCAGTTGAAGTAGTACTTCGGCATCTTGGAATGGCGCGAGGCCTCCATCGCCTTCTTGCTCACGCCGGTGATGGCGAGGCCGGTCGGCATCATCAGGCCCTTCTGGCTGCCGGCGACGGTGACATCGACGCCCCAGGCATCCATCTTGTAGTCCATGCTGACCAGCGAGGAGATCGTGTCGGAGAGCAGCAGGGCGGGGTGCTTGGTGGCGTCCATCGCGCGGCGCACTTCGGCCAGCGGCAGCATCATGCCGGTCGCGGTCTCGTTGTGGACGGTGAAGATGCCCTTGATCGCGTGGTTCTTGTCGTCGGCCAGGCGCTTGTTCAGCGTCTCGAAGTCGACGCCCTTGCGCCAGTCGGCCTTCAGCATCTCGACCTTGAGGCCGAGTGCTTCGCCCATTTCCTGCCAGCCGTTGGAGAAGTGACCGCTCTCGATGATCAGCACGAGGTCGCCGGGCGAGAAGACGTTGGCGACCGCGGCCTCCCAGGCGCCATGGCCGGTCGAGGCGTGCACGAAGATTTCGCCGTCGGTCTTCATGACGCGCTTCAGGCCCGCGAAACAGCTGCGCTGGACCTCGAGAAATTCCGGCGCCAGGAAGTCCACGACGGGACGGTCCATGGCCCGCAGGATGCGGTCTGGGATGTTGGTGGGGCCCGGATTATTGAAGAATTGGCGGCCACGCGGCTTGGTATTGGCTTGGGCGGTCACTGCAGGGCTCCCGTGTGCAAAAACGTGCCGCTGATTAGCCCCCGGGCCTTGGCGAAGCAAGCGAGGCTTGCGATGCTGTGGCATTAGCTAAAGTGAGGGCAAATGAGCACCGCGGCACCGACCAATTCGGCAATCGTCACCGACTACAAGGCCAAGACTCCGGGCTCCGGCGCACTTTATGAGCGTGCCCGCAAGGTTTTACCGAGCGGCATCACGCACGATGCGCGCTATCTCGACCCCTATTCAATTCATGTCGCCAAAGCCAAGGGCCCGCGCAAATGGGACGTCGATGGCAACGAATATGTGGACTATTTCGGCGGCCATGGCGCCATGCTGCTGGGCCATTCGCATCCCGCCATCATCGAGGCGGTGAAGAAGCAGATGGAGCTCGGCAC
>CAIMEE010000337.1 GCA_903839865.1 Enhydrobacter aerosaccus
CGGTTCGGGCGGCTTGGGCGGCGGCGCCTCGATGGAGAACTCCGGCGGCGGCAGATCGTCCGGTGGCGCGACGGCGATGTCGATGGGTGGCGGTGGCGGGATCTCGGGCGGCGGCGGATCGTCCGGCGGCGGCGGCACCTCCATCTCGGCCGGCGCATCGGGCGTGACGAAGCTCACTTCCAGCGGCGCGGCGTTGCCGACGATTACCTTAGGCGGCTCGATCTGGGTCAGCGCATAGCCCGCGCCGACATGGAAGAAGATCACGCTCGCCAGCAGTACGCGCCGCGTGACCGGCGACAGCGGCTCCGTGTAGGGATGGAAGCCGTGCTCGCTCGCGACCGCTGCTGCAGATGCCGTCGATAGGTGCTGCCGAGCCTGCATTTTATTGCCGCGCGTGAGCAGGAGCGGCCGTTTCGTGTCCCATCACGACAACACCGTCAAAAGAGGAAAACAGTGCGACGCGACTGGGATCTATGACTTTCTCCGCAGCCGTCAGCTTGCCGGCAAGGGCGGCGGCAAGCGCCCGGTCGAGGCCCAAAGCTCGCAATTTTTCGGCATTCTTCAGCGCGTCGCCGCCGCAGGCAACGATTGACCACTGTCCGTTTCTTTTGCGCAGGAAAGCACGGCCCGCGAGACTGCCCTGAACCCAGCCAACAATTGCCGCATCGGCTTCGACGACGATCGGATCGAGCGATAGGGGATCGTCTGCCTTTGCAAAGATTTGCTTCAAGGTCTGACGTATTTCAGCCTGATCCCCTGTGTCCTGAGCGAATGCAGGCATCACAAGGACGAGGCAGATAAGCGCGGCAAGGCCTGAGCCGACCAAAGCCTTCGCGTGTCTCATGAAACTTCCCCAACGACGTCTGCTGGCAAGCCTGCCGCCGAAGACGTCGGCACCTTCAGCGAGTGGCCAACGAATCCTGCGCGGCGAGTCGGTAAACATCACCCGGGACTTTCTGAAGTCCGCTCGAACTCGCTGACCAGCAACACCAGGATCAGTACGACCAAGCCGATGAAGCAGGCGAACGCCGCCATTTCGGAGCCGCGTGTATCGGCCACGATGATCGCCACCGCCCCGGTGTTCGCCACTCCCAACGGGGTCGCGATCGCGCCAAGCAGCTTCGCCAGCGCGTCTGCAGCCAACGCAACCAGCACTGATGCCAGGAACGCCACGATCAAGATCGGAAGCTGCAGTATGCTGGCGATGATGGCGGCCGGAGGCGCCAGCATCTTCGACAGGCCATTGCCTGCGGCAAGGGCTGCACGGACAACGGCTGCCGCCACCTCCTTGGCGAGCAGTCTCGCAACTCCGTCAGGTTGGGTCGCCCAGCTCCAAATGTGCACGGCTGCGTAAGGCGCGAAGGAGATCACCATTCCAGCCACTCCCGCGGCTTGCATGCCTTTGACGCCACCAAGAATGGCACCGATTGCCGTCGCCGGGACGACGACGGTCACGACTTCTCGGACAGAGGGCAATGACACGACCGGCTTGCCTTTCGTCATGGCAGCGCCTCACATTCCCTTGCCGGGCTGGGTGGCGCCGAGGCTTTCCACGCTGAGCTCGACGTCGATGCTGCCCGCCTTCTCGAAGACCAGGGTAAGCGGCACCTTGGTTCCCTGCTGCAGCGGTGCCTTGAGGCCCATGAGCATCACGTGGAAGCCGCCCGGCGCAAGCCGTCACCGTTCCGCCTGCGGGAATCTCGATTCCCTTGCCGAGTTCGCGCATGCGCATGACGTTGCCCTCCATCTTCATCTCGTGGATTTCGGAGGTCTGCGCGACGGGACTGCGGGCGGCGACGAGACGATCGCCCGTCGTGCCCTTGTTGACGATGGTGAGGAATCCGCCACCTGCTGGTGCCGTTGGCGCGGTAGCGCGCGCCCACGGCCGATCTATTTCGAGAGCGCCGAGTTTGTAGTCGGCGGCGCCCGCCATTCCTGCGAGCAGGGAGAAAGCCAGAGCCAGGCTGGATACGCGAAGTTTGTTCATCTGCACTCTCCTCGGGTCAAGCATTGGTCACTCGGCTTCTAGAACCGGGCTTTCAGGCTGGCGACGAAGGTCCGGCCCGGGAAGGGATGGAACTCGAAGTACTGGAAGTTGGTCAGGTTATCGACGCCGACCTCTGCCGACAGGGCATTCATGAACTGATAGCGCGCCTTCAAGTCGACCACGAAGAACGGATCGAAGGCGCCGTAGACGCTGTTGATGATGTCGCTGTTGTCCAGGGTCGAGTACATCTTGCCCTGCCAGCGTGCCGATGCCGAGAGCGAGAGATCGTCGTTGGGCCGATAGGTCACCTGTGCGGTGTCGCGCCAGTCGGGAACGTACGGCACGCGCATTCCGGTCGAGACCGTGCCAGTCGTACTGGCGAAGTTCGGATTGGAGACGATCTGCGAATCGACGTAGGTGATGCTGTTGGACAGGCTCAGCCCCGGAATCAGCACGTCCTTGATTTCACCGACAAGTTCGAAGCCGCGGTTACGGATCTGTGCGACGTTCTGGAAGGTCGTCGCGAAGGTGCCGTTCACCAAAGAGGTTTGCGAAATGATCGCGTTCTGCGTGTCTTCTTCGAACAGCGACAGCCGCACGCGCGAATTCTTGTCCTGGCGCTCGAGCGCGAATTCGAACGACAAGGCGGTTTCCGGTGAAAGAGTGGGATTGGGAACGGCGAACACCGAGCCCGTCGTCGTGTTCTGGTAGAGTTCCGACACCGTGGGATAGCGGTTTGCCTCTCCGAAAGAGACCTTCGCATTCCACTCCGGAAGGAATTGCCAGCCCAGCGTCGCCTTGGGGGACAGGCTCGATGACGTCATGTTCGGTTGGCCGCTGGAAGCGGTGCCCGACTGGATATATCCGCTGTAGGCCTGCCAGCTCTCGCCGCGCAGGCCGGCCGTCAATTTGAGGTCCGGCGTGATCTTCCACGCGTCCTGCACCCATAGCGCCCATGTCTCGGTCTTGCCTGCGCCATAGCTCGATGTCGTGCCGTTGCCGGTGTCGGGCGAGGTCTGCCAGTTGGGCGCATTGAACGTCGGGTTGCTCAACGTGTATTTGTCGTGGTGGCCGCCGAAGCTCACTTCGTGCTCGCCCTTCGGCCCGGTCGGTCGCCAGATACCCTTGACGTCTTCCGTGCCCCATCCCGATCCGTCGAGGTGGGCAAAGTTGCCGTTCGTCGTGAAGTTCGTGCCCGCTCCGGCCAGCACGCCGGCCGGCCCACGCTGGAGGTCGGTCAGATAGTCGTACCGCGTGACGACCACCTCGCCGTCCCAGTTGCCGCCGGTGTCGGTCTTGAGCGACAGCGCGTTCATCAGGTGCTGTTGCGTCAAGTTGTAGGTATTGGTGCCGAAGCCGCTGATGCCGGCGAAGGTCGGCGCGCCGCTGGGCGTGGTGAGATAGGTCTGCACGGTCGAGATTGCGTCGTTCTGCCAGTAGCTCACCGTGTAGCTCGCGCGCAGCCAGTCATTGAGGTCTACGGCGGTCTTCAGCGTGTAGTTGTTCATGATCGTATGCAGCAGGCCGCCGGCACCCGCCACGTTGGCCTGGCCGCCGGTCTTGTTGTACTGGGGAATGAAGCCGCTGGCGCCCGCCACCATCGTCGGGTTGGTTATGAAAGACAGTGGCTGGCTGAAGCTCTCCTCGCGGTTCACGGACAGGAAAAACGACAGCTTGCCTACCTTGTCGCCGAGCGTCGCGGCCGTATTCGACGTCGAATAGGTTTCGTTGGTCTTGTACATGTTGAAGGTCTGGAAGGCCTCGGTCTGCTTCACCGTCGCCTCCAGCTTTTCCGGCTGGCGGGTGGTGATCAGCAACACGCCGCCGATCGAGTTGCCCGGATACTCGGCCGCGAACGGGCCATAGAGCATGTCGATGCCCTTGATCTGCTCGGGCGAAACAACGCCCCAGCGCGGCGCGCCGTTGGTGTTGTTGTTGGCGATCAGGGCCGAGATCGATGTGTCGTCGACATAGACGAGGTTGCGCGCGCTCGAATTGATGCCCCACATCCTGGTTTGGAACGTGGGCTGCGTGTCGCCGTAGTTGCGCTTGCGCACGAAGATGCTGGGCAGGTATTTGATCGCATCCTCGACATCGACGATGTTGGTCGTGTCCTCGATCTTCTTCTGGTCGACGCTCTCGCGGGTGTTCGGCAGGGCATAGCGGTCCACGACGGGCGAAATCGGCGGCACCTGCGGACCTGGCGCCAGCGCAGTCACGATGACCGGCGGCAGCATCGTGTCGGCCGACGGCGACGTCTGGGCGCTGGCGTCGGCGATGGCGACGACCGAGAGCAGGGCGAGCGATAGCGATTTAGTGCGCATGGCGACCTCCCGCCGGCTTCAACGTGATGAAGGGCGCGGGCTCGGGCAGGTCGTGCGCGTTCTGGCCGGCAGCAGGAATGCCGGTCCAGTTGTTGGCGCCCTTTTCGCAGGTCTGGACAGTGGGGAAGTAGAGGGTTTCGCCGGCCCGATCCGGCAGGCTGACCATCACCACGAATTCGTCGAACTGATTGTTCTCGAGCCGCCCGCCATGCCATGTGACTTCGGTGACCGCGTCGCGAATCGCAAAGCCATGCTGGCCGGTGACGGGCTTTTCGAGCGGGCGGGTCCTGACCTCGATGGTCCAGCCCGGTTTGGGCATTGGCTTGGCAGACAGCACGCCCTCGGGCATGCGGATCGTCACGGCGAGCGTGGGCGAGCCCTTGCAGCCATGCGTGACGCGAAAGGCGGTGCGGATGTATCCGCCCGCCGCGCCTTCATTGGGATCGGCGACGACGTGGGCGCGCGCGAGGGCCGGGATAAGCGCAAGCCCCGCGCAGGCGGCGATGGTCGCCCTGAGAACCGACAACATGGAAAGTTCCTTCGACAGACGAACGAAAGCGACGCGTTTTGAGCGTCGCGGCGTTAACGATCAGGCGAAGGAGGGTGGGCCGCGCGGTCGGGTTGGCCCGTCGCGGATACCCACAGGTGTGGGCTGCTCGGCCGCGACGAGCGGCGCGACGTAGGTTGAGACCGGTGCAAGAGCGACGAACAAGACCGGCGGTGCGGCAATTGCCGGAGCATGCGCCAGACCGAGGCAGCATTCGTGCGCGCTGGCGGCCATCGGAGTCTGGCCGGATTTACCGTCGGGATCGGCGACCGTCGAATTGCAGAAGACGGACCACAAGGCCGAGGGCGCACCGTTGCGCATCATCGCGGCGTGCGCCATCGGCTGCAGGAAGTTGAGCGTGATCGCGAACAGCGCGACGGCAAGCCCCAAGGCTCGCATCGGAGAATCTGTTCGTTGCGCGATCATGGCGCGATTGTGGCGGCCGGATGCGCCCGCTTCAAGCGTGGATGTGCGTATGTCCCTGCGGCGTTCTAGACCGCGGTCCAGCCGCCATCGACCACGAGTTCCGCGCCCGTGACGTAGGACGATTCGTCCGAGGCCAGGAACAGGATTGCGTAGGCCACTTCGTCGACCTCGCCGGCGCGACGCAGTGGCACGCCCTTCAGGGTCTTCTCGCGCTGCACCGGATCGGCGGTGCGGCCCGACGTACGCATCGGCGGCATGAGGCCCGGGTGCACCGAGTTCACGCGGATGCCGTCCTTGCCGTGTTGGGCGGCGCCCGCCTTGGTGATCAGCCGCACGGCGCCCTTCGAGGCGTTGTAGCCGACGTGGATGTAGCCTTGGCCTGTGATGCCCGAGATCGATGACAGGTTGATCACCGAGCCGCCGCGCTTCATGGCGCGGATGCCGTACTTCATGCCGAGGAAGACGCCGGTCGAGTTGATGCTCATCAGCCGGTTCCAGGCCGCGGTGTCGTAGAGGTCCTGCTCGGCCGACCCCGAGATGCCGGCGTTGTTCACCAGTACGTCGAGGCCGCCATAGGTGGCGACGGTCTTGTCGACGACCGCCTTCCATTGGGCCTCGTCGGTGACGTCGAGCGACATGAAGGTGGCGTTGCCGCCCGCCTTCTTGATGTCGGCCACCACGGCCTCGCCGTCTTTTTCCAGGACGTCGGCCACGACCACGCCCTTGGCGCCTTCTCGGGCAAACAGCCGCGCGGTGGCCGCGCCCATGCCGCTGGCCGCTCCGCTGATCAAGGCAACTTTATTTTTGAGGCGCATCGGTGGCCTCTCAGGCGAGCTTGAGGCCGACAATGCCTGCCACGATCAGGCCGATCGACACAATGCGCATCGCTGTCGCCTGGTCGCCAAACGCCACGATCCCTACCGTGAAGGCACCGACGGCGCCGATCCCGGTCCACACGGCATAGGCCGTGCCCATGGGAATGGTGCGTTGTGCCCACAAAAGCAGCGCACCGCTCGCGACGATGCACAAAATAGACAATCCGAGCCATGCCGGCTTCGCGCCTGTTTCGGTCCAGCCCATTTTCAGGCCGACCGGCCAGCCGATTTCCAGCAGGCCCGCCGCGACAAGATATATCCAAGCCATGGTCCTCGCTCCTCCTCCATAACGGGCCCGTTGCGACCGCCCTGTCGTTGACGGCGGCGTCCCAGCCTGTTCCTATCAAGAATTGCACGCATCTTGCAGCATAGCGAGAGCGGCAAACGGGGAAGGCGTCTCAAAGGGGCGAAGCCACATGAACGAACGTGACATCCGCGAGTTGATTGACGGCGTGAAAAAAGGCGCACTGTCGCGCCGTGACTTTACCAGGAAGCTGGTGGCGGTGGGGCTGACGGCCCCGATCGCGACCCAGATCCTCATGCATTCGGGCGTGGCGATTGCCCAGCCCAAGTCGACCTACAAGCCGACCAAGGCGGGCGGCGGCGGTCCGCTGAAGGTTCTGTGGTGGCAGGGGCCCACTCTGCTCAATCCGCATTTCGCGGTCGGCACCAAGGACCAGGACGGCTCGCGCCTGTTCTACGAGCCGCTGGCCGGCTGGGACGGCGAAGGCAATCTCCGCCCGCTCCTGGCAGCACAGATTCCCGGCCGCGAGGACGGCACGCTCGCCGCCGACGGTAAATCGGTGATTTGGAAGCTGAAGAAGGGCGTGACCTGGCACGACGGCAAGCCGTTCACGGCCGACGATGTCGTCTTCACCTGGGCCTTCGCCAAGGACCCCGCGACGGCGGCGACGACCAGCGGTTCCTACAAGGACGTGACGGTCGAGAAGGTCGACGACTATTCGGTCAAGGTGATCTTCGACAAGCCGACACCGTTCTGGGCCGACGCCTTCGTCGGCGTGAACGGCATGATCATTCCCAAGCACCTGTTCGCCGACTACACCGGCGGCAAGTCGCGCGACGCGCCGACCAACCTGAAGCCCGTGGGCACCGGCCCTTATCTCTTCACGAGCTTCAAGCCGGGCGACGTCGTTACCGGCATGATCAACCCGAAGTATCACCAGCCGAACAGGCCGTATTTCGACAGCGTCGAAATGAAGGGTGGCGGCGATGCCGTGTCGGCCGCACGCGCCGTGCTGCAGACCGGCGAATATGACTTCGCATGGAACATGCAGGTCGAGGATGAAATCCTGCTGCGCCTGGAGAAGGGCGGCAAGGGCCGTGTCGAGATCTCGCCCGGCGGCAATATGGAGCACATTCAGGTTGCGACCACCGATCCGTGGACCGAGGTCGACGGCGAGCGTTCGAGCATCAAGACCAAGCATCCGACGCTCTCGGATCCGGCCGTGCGCCAGGCCCTGTCGCTGCTGATCGACAAGGCTTCTGTCGAGAAGTTCATCTATGGCCGCACCGGCCAGGCGACGCCGAACTTCGTGGCCAATCCGGAGAAGTACCGCTCCAAGACGGCGAAGTTCGAGTTCAACATCGACAAGGCGGCCGACATTCTCGAGAAGGCCGGCTGGAAGAAAGGCTCAGACGGCATTCGCGAGAAGGACGGCAAGAAGCTGAAGTTCGTCTTCCAGACCTCGATCAACCAGCCGCGCCAGAAGACCCAGGCCATCATCAAGCAGTCGTGCCAGAAGGCCGGCATCGACGTCGAGGTGAAGGCGGTGGTCGCTTCGGTCTTCTTCTCGTCCGATGTCGCCAATCCCGACACTTATCCGCACTTCTATACCGACCTGCAGATGTACACCGTGACCATGTCGCAGCCGGACCCCGAGGTCTATCTGCGGCAGTTCCTCACGGCTGAAGTCGCGCAGAAGGACAACAAGTGGCAGGGCCGCAACATCACGCGCTGGCGCAATGCCGAGTACGATGCCACGCATACGACGGCGCAGACCGAGCTCGATCCGGTCAAGCGCGCCGCCCTGCTGATCAAGTGCAACGACATGGTGATCGAAAATGTCGTGGTCATCCCCGTCGTCGCGCGGCCGGGCGTCGTTGCCATGAACAGCAAGCTCAATGCCGAGATCTCCGGCTGGGACAACAATACCTGGGATCTTGCCAACTGGTTCAAGGAAGGCTGAGCCAAACGGGTGTCACGCCAGTACCTGATCCGTCGCCTGCTGATCGCGTTGCCGAGCTTGCTCGGCATCAGCCTGGTGCTGTTCACGGTCCTGGCGTTGGCGCCCGGCGATCCGTTCGGTGAGCTCGCGACCAATCCCAACGTGCCACCCGAAGTACGGATGGCGCTCCGGGAGAAGTTCGGGCTCGATGACCCGGTCTACCTTCGCTACATCCATTGGCTGGTCGTCATGATTCATGGCGACTGGGGCTTCTCGTTCGTCAGCCGCGTCAATGTCGACACGCTGATCCTGCAGCGTCTGCCCGCGACCCTGTTCGTCATCGGCTCAGCGCAGCTCATCGCCATCCTGGTCGCCTTGCCGGTCGGCGTGCTGGCCGGCACGCGGCCCTATTCGATCTTCGACCAGATCGCCAATACGCTGGCGTTCGTCGGCTTCTCGCTACCGACCTTCTTCACCGGCCTGCTGCTGATCCTGGTCTTCAGCATCCAGCTCGACTGGCTGCCGTTCGTCTATCGCAGCGACATTGCCGCCACCGGCTTCCAGTGGGTCTGGGAATACTTCAAGCAGGCAATCATGCCGATAACCGTGCTGGGCCTGTTCCAGGGCGCTTCGCTGGTGCGTTACGTGCGCTCGGCCGTGCTCGACGTGGCGCGGCTCGACTACATCACCACTGCACGATCCAAGGGCATCGGCGAGCGCAAGGTGGTGATCCGCCACGTCGTGCGCACCGCGCTGATTCCGGTCGTCACACTGGTGGCTCTGCAGATGCCGATCGTGTTCAGCGGCGCCATCGTCACCGAGCAGATCTTCCGTATTCCGGGGATCGGCTCGCTGCTGATCGCCTCGATCCTGGCCAACGATACGCCGGTCGTGATGGCCGTCACCTTCGTGTTCGCCTGTCTCGTCGTCCTCTTCAACCTCATCGCAGATGTGCTCTATGGCTGGCTCGACCCCCGCATTGCTTTCCGCTGAGGCGCCCGTCGCCGGCCCCGGAGCTGGGGGGGCGAAGGCCAAGGCGCGGCGCTTCTCGCCGACGCTCGAGGCGTGGCGCCGCTTCCGCCGCCACAAGCTTGCCGTCGTGAGCGCCGTCATCCTGCTGCTGCTGATCGCGGCGATCGCGGTCGGCCCGCTGCTGTGGCGCGTGCCGATCAACGAGATCGACTTCACCGCAAAGCTCGAGGGGCCGTCCTGGAACCACCCGTTCGGCACCGACGATCTGGGCCAGGACGTGCTGGCGCGCCTGATCTACGGCGGCCGCATCTCGCTGGCCGTCGGCCTCTCGGCGATGGCGGTGGCCTGTATCGTCGGCATGCTGGTGGGTGCGCTGGCCGGCATGTCTCGCGGCAGCGTCGACGCCGGACTGATGTGGCTCACCGATCTCTTCCTGTCGCTGCCGCAGCTTCCGCTGCTGCTGCTGGTGATCTATCTCTTCCGCGACGGGCTCAAGGCCGTGCTGGGGCCGGAGGGCGGCGTCTTCGTCATGATCGTGATCGTGATCGGCGGCCTGCGCTGGATGCCGGTGGCGCGCCTGGTGCGCGCCCAGATTCTGTCGATCCGCGAGAAGGAGTTCGTCGAGGCCGCGCGGGCGCTGGGCGCCTCGCGCCTGCGCATCGTGCTGAACCACATCCTGCCCAACGCGCTGGGGCCGGTTATCGTGGCGGGAACGATCGACGTCGCCGCCGCGATCATCGCGGAATCCACCCTGTCCTTCCTCGGCCTCGGCTTCCCGCCCGACATCCCCACCTGGGGCCGCGTTCTGTTCGACGCCAAGGACTATCTCGACATCGCCCCGCACTGGGCCCTGTTCCCCGGCGCGCTGATCTTCCTCGCGGTGGTCTCCATCAACTTCATCGGCGACGGTTTGCGCGATGCGCTCGATCCGCGCCGGGTTCTGTAGGGCGTAAATGGCTGATCAGAATCTCGGGGCATTGCTCGATATTCGCGACCTGAAGACCTGGTTCAAGACCGACGACGGGATGGTCCAGGCGGTCGACGGCGTCTCCCTCCGCATCGACCGTGGCGAGACCGTGGGCATCGTGGGCGAATCGGGCTGCGGCAAGACCGTGACGGCGCGCTCGGTGCTGAAGCTGATCGACATGCCGCCGGGGCGCTTCGAGGGCGGCCAGATCCTGTGGCAGGGCAGGGACCTGATCCCGCTCGGGCCGGCGGAGATGGACAAGATCCGCGCGACCGAGATCGGCATCATCTTCCAGGAGCCGATGACCTCGCTCAATCCGGTCTACACGGTCGGTGACCAGATCGCCGAGGTGCTTCGCCAGCACGAGAACCTCAGCTACAAGCAGGCGATCGACCGGGCGACCGAGATGCTGCAGCTGGTCAATATCCCCAATCCGGCCAAGCGCGTGCACGACTACCCGCACCAGTTCTCCGGCGGCATGCGCCAGCGGGTGATGATCGCCATGGCGCTGGCGTGCAAGCCCAAGCTCCTGATCGCCGACGAACCCACGACCGCGCTCGACGTCACCATCCAGGCGCAGATCCTGGAACTGATGCAGGAGATGAAGGACCGGCTTGGCATGTCGATCATGCTGATCACCCATGCGATGGGCGTGGTCGCCGAGACCTGCCAGCGCGTGGTCGTGATGTATGCCGGCAAGGTGGTCGAGGAAGCGCCGGTCGAGGCACTGTTCGGCGATCCGCGCCATCCCTACACGAAGGGCCTGATCCGCTCGATCCCGCGCGTCGATCGGGCGGCCACGTCGAAGGAGCGGCTGGAGGCGATCCCGGGCTCCGTCCCGAGCCTGCTCAATCCGGCGCCGGGGTGCCGCTTCGCCGGCCGGTGCAAGTTCGTGATGGATGTCTGTCTCGCGTCGATGCCGCCCCTGAAGGAAGTGGGACCCGGCCACCACGTGCGGTGCGTGCTGTGAGCGCCCAGGGCAAGCAAGAGGGGCCTCTCCTCTCGGTCAAGGACCTGCGCAAGCACTTCGCGCTCAAGGGCGGCGTGTTCGCTCGCAATGTCGAGAAAGTGCATGCCGTCGACGGTGTCAGCTTCGACATCGGCAAGGGTGAGACCCTGGGACTGGTGGGCGAGTCGGGTTGCGGCAAGTCGACGACCGGCCGCTGCATCCTGCGCCTGATCGAGCCCAGCGGGGGCGAGGTTCTGTTCCAGGGCGCCGACGTCACGCGCATGAGGGGCGCCGACCTGCAGGCGCTGCGCCGCGACATGCAGATCATCTTCCAGGATCCGTTCGCATCGCTCAATCCGCGCCACACGGTCGGTGCGATCATCGGCGAGGCGCTGCAGATCCACAATCTCGCGCCCAACCGGCGTGCACGCGAGGAGCGGGTTGCCGAGCTGCTCGAGACGGTGGGCCTGCCGGCCGCCCACATGCGGCGCTTCCCGCACGAATTCTCCGGCGGCCAGCGCCAGCGCATCGGCATCGCCCGCGCGCTCGCGGTCGAGCCCAAGCTGGTCATCTGCGACGAGCCGGTGTCGGCACTCGACGTGTCGATCCAGGCCCAGGTCATCAACCTGCTGGAAGACCTGCAGGAGAAATTCGGCCTCACCTATCTCTTCATCGCCCACGATCTGTCCGTGGTGGAGCACATCAGCACGCGTGTGGCCGTGATGTACCTCGGCCGCGTGGTGGAGATCGCTCCGTCGCGCGATCTCTACGACCAGCCCCTGCATCCCTACACCGAGGCGCTGCTCTCGGCGGTGCCAATCCCGGACCCGACGGTGAAGCGCAAGCGCATCATGCTGCAGGGCGACGTGCCCAACCCGATCCATCCGCCGTCAGGCTGTCACTTTCATACGCGCTGCCCGATCGCGAGGCCCGACTGCGCCGAGCGCGATCCCGTGCTGCGCGAGAGCAAGCCTGGCCACTGGGTGGCCTGCCATTACAGGGGCTAGACGTCAGGTCTTCGGTGTAAATTGGCTGAGGTCGTGAGTGCCTATCTTTTTCTCGATCGCCTCGACCTTCTTTGCGGCCTTGTCGAAGCCGTCAGCGCCCAGCTTCTCCGCCTCGGCCTTCTCCAGCGTTTGCGCGAGGGCGTCGAATTCAGTGGGCGTCATCAGGCTGCGCAAGGTCGGCAGGAGATCCGTGTTCTCGCGCGCGAGCGCCGGCTGGTACAGGGTGATCGTGCCGTGCATCGCGTCGGTCAAGGCCTTGCGCTGGTCCGAGTTTGCGATGCCGGGAGCGGCGGCGAGTATTTTGTCGGTGAGCTGACGACCGGCCGCGTGCTGGTTCTGCAAGACGTTCACCAGATCGACCATACGGCCCGTTTTCTTGAAGATCGGGAAGATGTCGTCTTCCTCGACCTTCTCGTGATAGCCGTGCACGAAGTCGCGCATGACTTCCGCGGATTGCAGGAAGATGCCGGATTCGAGATCCTCGCCCTGGTTGAGGCGCCGTTCCGCCGCGGCGTACAGCAGCAGAACCCGCGAGGTGAGCGCATTGTCGCGCATAAGCCGCTCGCTGGCGGGCATGGGAATTTTCTGGATATCGGTCTTGCTGACACCGCCGGTCTGCGCCAATGCCGGCACAACGACCACCGCGGACGCCATTGCGGCCGTCCCGAGGATCCACCGACGACGTAAAGTCACGCTGTTCATCGCCTCCTCCCTGGAGTGGCTGAGCATGGAGGAAACGGTGCAAAGCACCGCGGAGTTCCGTCGCCGAATGGGGCAATATTGGGAGAAGGGGCGGAAGGCCCGTTTTCGAGGTGCAGTGGCAGCCTCGTATTGAAATGGGGCGCGTGATCGTGCCCAATCCCCCCGCTGCGCGACCAATGACAATCGAGGGGGACCGACCGTGCGAAAGAACAAGATCAAAGAAATTTGGGCCGCCAAGAAGTGCGCGACCATGGGTTGGCTGTCGGTGGGGCACAGCTTCACCGCCGAGGTGATGGCGCGCCAGGGTGGCTTCGACGCCCTCACCGTAGACCTGCAGCATGGCACCAACGAAATGAACAATGTCCTGCCGATGCTGCAGGCGATCTCGCAGACCGACGTGGTGCCGTTCGTGCGGGTCAATTGGAACAACCCCAACGACATCATGCGCGCCCTCGATCTGGGCGCCTACGGCGTCATCGTGCCGCTGATCAACAACGCCAAGGAAGCCGCGGCCGCAGTGGCCGCCTGCCGCTTCCCGCCGGTCGGCTTCCGCTCGAACGGCCCGATCCGTGCCGCGCAGTACGGCGGCTCCGACTACGTCGCCAACGCCAATGACGAGATCATCGTCATGGCCATGATCGAGACCAAGGAAGGCATCGCCAACCTCGACGCGATCTGCGCCACGCCCGGCCTCGACGCCGTCTATATCGGCCCGGCGGATCTTTCCTTTGCGCTGGGCATGCCGCCGCGCGCCGACAATCCGGACCCGCTGCACATGGCCACCTGCGACAAGATCCTGGCGGCGGCTCACAAGGCCGGCATCAAGTGCGTCATGCACTGCGCCAGCGGCGCTTTCGCAGCCGGCGCCGTGAAGCGCGGCTTCGACATGGTGATGGTGACCTCCGACATCTCCTGCATGATCTCAGGGGTGAAAAAGGAGATGGCGGACCTCAAGGCCAAGTAGCCAGGAGGGCGAAACGTTGGATGGTACCCGCTGCCGGACTCGAACCGGCACGGCCTTGCGGCCTCAGGATTTTAAGTCCTGTATGTCTACCAATTCCATCAAGCGGGCACGGAGAGCAATTGCAGCGTTAGTGGGCGAAGGACGCGATCATCCCGCCTTCGACCCACACGCGTAAGAGGCCGGCGGCGCGCGCCATGGCCTGATCCTCGCCGACCAGTGGCACGATCGCTTCGCACAGATCGGGGAAGGGCCGCCCCTCGATCAGCGCGTCGAGGAGGACAGCCTCGTCGTATTCCATCGAGCGGTAATTGGTCATGCGCTCCGGGCGCCAGATCACCCAGGGGGTGGGTTCTGCAGCGGCCTCGACCTCCAGATTGCCGGCTTGCTCCTCGTCTCGGCGCTGCCAGGCCTGAGGCACGTCGAAGGCGAGCGTGAGTCGCCGAAGCGATGGCAGAGGGGCGAATACGAGAGTTTCCCAGGCCTCGGGCTCGACCGCCATCAATGCGTCGGCCGTCACGGGCCTGGCATCGGCCGCGTCGAACGCTTCGCCGACCGCCCATTCGAAGCGCGCCATTTCGGCCACTGCCGGGGCTTTCATGAAGGGCGGCGTTGATTGCAGGAAGGAAGCGAGGTCCTTGCCGAACCAGCGCGCGGAAGGATGGTGCGAGGGATGGGCCGCGATGTAGGCGCGCGCCAGGTAGTCGAAGTCGGCCGGACCGGCCATCGCCATCACGCCGGGATAGTCGTTCGTGAGCACCTCGATAAGGCGAAGCGCATAGGCATCCCGATAGACGCCGAGCAGTGTATGACGATCGGTCCTTGTCGTGTCGCGCACCGCGCTCGCGAAGGTATCGCTGCTCGCCAGCAAGTAGTCCTGGAAGGCCCGTTGCAGGTCACCCAGCGAGCCGGCGTTGGCGCGGGTCACGCGACCGCCTTGTCGAAAGTCCCGGTTGCCTGTGCCGCCACGGTGCGAGCCATGTCCAGTTCCGACAGGAGTTCGGCGTAAGGCGGAATGTTGTCGTCACGCTCGATCATTGTCGGGACACCGGGAAACAACCGGACAGCCTCGGCAAACAGGTCCCACACGCCGGGTACGATGGGATGATCGTGCGTATCGACGATGTGGGTGCCCTGGTGCTCATGGCCGGCGAGATGGAACTGGCGCACGCGATCGCGCGGCATGGCACGCAGGAAGGCGAGCGCGTCGAACTCGTGATTGAAGGCGCTCACGAAGACGTTGTTGACGTCGAGCAGTATGTCGCAGTCCGCCCGATTGGAAAGCTCGGCGATGAAGTCCCATTCGCTGAGTTCCGAGGCGGAATAGGTGATGTAGCTCGAGACGTTCTCGAGGACGAGGCGGCGGCCCAGGTGGTCCTGGACGCGCTTCACGCGTTCGGCGACGTGATCCAGGGCCTCCTCGGTATACGGCAACGGCAACAGGTCGTGCATGTTCGTGCCGCGCAAGCCGGTGAAGCAGAGATGGTCCGATATCCACATCGGCTCGACCCGGCGGGCCAGGGCCTTGAGGTCGTCCAGGTAGCTCATGTCGAGCGGGTCGATCGATCCGATCGACATCGATACGCCGTGCAGGGCGATCGGATAGTCCCGGCGGAAGCGCTCGAGCCAATAGAGTGGCGAGCCGCCAGGCACCATGTAGTTCTCGGAAAGCGCCTCAAACCAGCCCACCTTTCCGGGATTGGCCGCGATCTCCTCGTAATGCTGGTGCCGCAGGCCTAGGCCAAAGCCGGCTTCGTGACGGGTCATAATCGGATTTTAATCCAAAACGGAAGAGGGCGTCCGCGATTTCTCGGGACGCCCGCCAACGTACGTAAGAGGTCTGGAAGTTACTTGTTCTTAATGACGTTGCACTCCGCAGAGCTGCCGGTCTCGACGAAGCCCTGGCCCTTGCAGGCGTTCTGGCCCTTGCAGGCGTTCGAGGCACCCTTGCAGGCGCTCTGGCCCTTGCAGGCATTCGCGCCGGCGCAAGGAACCGCTGCCGAAGCGGTCGCGGCCATGAAGGTCGTGGCGGCAAAAACGGAAGCAGCGGCCGCGAAAAGC
>CAIMEE010000338.1 GCA_903839865.1 Enhydrobacter aerosaccus
AGTACGGTCAGCATCAGCCGCTCAACCGCCAGGCCGAACGCTACGCTCGCGAGGGCGTGCCCTTGAGCCTGTCGACGCTGGCAGACCAAGTAGGTGCCTGCTGCGCCGCCCTTCAGCCGATCCATGAGCGCCTCATCGCCCTGAAGACCGAGGTGCTCCAGGACCTCGGCCGCGACGGCATGCGCCAGGCGATCGAGAGGTTCGCAGCCGCGGCGCGCGGGGCAAATCTCGCGGCCTTCTACTTCGCCGGACACGGCGCCACCTGGGGAAAGGATACCTATCTCGTTCCGGTGGATGCGGACCTGAGCAATCCAAGCGCGGTGCAGACGCTCTTGCCCGCGACGGAGATCAACAGTTCCGGCGCCTCGAACCGATTGGCCGTCCTCGATGCCTGCCGCAACAACCCTGCCGATGGCTGGCGCCAGCTGGAAGCGCAGCGAAGTGCGGTCGTCGTCGGCGACGGGACTTCCACTTCGAACCGGGAGAATACGCTCGTGCTGTTCTCGACCGCTCCCGGTCGTGTCGCCGTCGACGGTCCCCCCGGGCAGAACAGTCCGTTTGCTGCTGCCCTGATGCGCCAGCTCGACGCGCCATCGGTGGATTTGCGAACCCTCGCGCCGAAGCTGCGCCGCGATATTCTGATCGCGACCGAAGGCCGGCAGGTCCTGTGGGATCGCAACACCTACAGGGCGCCTTTCGAGATCAAAGGGGCTCGCCTGCGGGACGCGCCCGCCAGTTCGGGCTGGGCTGGCGATCCGTCGAAGATCATCGAACTGCCGAACGCCTATGCTTTTGCCCGCAACAACAATTTCACGCTGCCCGAAGGCCTGATCGCGCACCGGTCGGCGGGATCGTCCCAGATGGTCGGCGCCTTCGGCTATTCCGTCAGCTTCAAGTCCGGCAAGAAGCCCCAGTTGCTGGTGGTGATGTCGGCGGATGGATCCACGTCCGAAGTCGTCCAGGCCGGCCTCGGCGAGAACGGGCAATTCTGGCGTGTCGCCACCTGCAGGATTTCCGGCGGACAGCTGGACTTCGTTCCTCGCGACACCTCTGCCAAGTACGCTTTCAGCTGGCGCGATGCCAACTCCGGCAGCGTCACCCTCATGGCCGAACAGCGAACCACCGCGAAGCTGTCCAGCAGCGATTTCACCAGACTGGATGGCTGACCGTCGCGACGGAGGACGCGCTCGCGGGCTGCGGCCCGTTCGGCGATTGCGTCGACGATCCGTTCAGCGTGTTCATGACGCGCAGGCTTCAGGCGCAACCATCGGCGATAGCAGGCGTTGGGGCTGCGCTTGCTTTCCCTTTTCTCCTTCACGCCGGAGCCTCCCATGAAATCGCCGATGAAATCTCTCGTCCTGATCGCCTCGCTCGGCCTCGCCCTCGGCGCCTGCTCGTACCGGAGCGAAACCACCGTGCAGAAGCCGATGCCCGTCGCCGCCACCAGCAGCACCACGACCTACACCTCGCCGGATGCGGCCTCGCCGACCGGCACCTCGACCACGACCGTCTATCGCAACTAAATCGGGCACTGAGCCATTGTGAACTGTGGACCGGCCGCCCACCCGCTAGGGTGAGGGCATGACCAGGTCCAAAGACAGTCCGGCCAAGCGCGCGGCGGCTCTTGCTGCCGCGCGCAAGACGGGCGGCAACGACGAGCAAACCCATTGGCTCGACCGGCTGAAGGCCGTGATGAAGCGGCGTCCGAAGGCCGCGAAGAAGGCTGGTCAATAGGGAACAGCCGGCGCTCGCGCAGAGACATATATTTTCCGCGAGCCTCACTCTCCCCCGAGGCTCTCAGAGTAGGACGGCCCACCAATCCCCCGCGATGGTGGGCCGTTTTTCGTCCGGCTTGTTTGGGCTAGGTCCCGCTCATCCTGCTGGGCGGCAGCATCCAGACGAGCGCCGCGGTGACGAGCAGCACCGGAAGCGGCCAGAGCAGGCCCAGCACGGTGGCTGCGATCGCCGACGTCCACCATCCGTGGTCCAGCGCCGCCATGACGCCGTGATGGGCGATGAAGCAGAGGCGCGCGGCGATGAAGAACAGAACCCACGCCGGGAGGATGCCGCGCTTGTAGCCGTCCATGCTGCTCAACATCGCCGCTGCTCCTTCGAGGAATGACCTTCAGGATAATGTGCGTCGCCACCCGCCGCGACCGCTAGCTCTAGCAAAATGCGCCGCGCGCATGTTCTCGTATTGTTCTCATCGACGGCAGCGTGTACGAGTCGCTTCCCCAGCGCAGGAGAGCGGCATGAAACACAAGCGGCAAAGGGCTTTTCTCCAGGCGGTCGCGCTCGCGGCCGACGAACCGAACGGCTTCCAGGCGGGCGCGGTGATGATGGTCGAGGCGATGTGGGCCGCGATGGACGCGGAGTGGAGCATCTACGGCTTCGTCGTGGCGCTCACCAGCGGGCGGCGGGTCTATCTCCAGATCATCGACGACCACGGCGACGCCGGCCACATCGAGGAAGTGCTGGTGCTCGACATGCTCGCGACCGACCGCGTGCCCAGCCTCCAGGGCCTGGGCGCGGTGCACTGGCACACCGATGCGCTGCCCGAGCTCAACGACCTGCTGGCGGCGTGAGCGCGGGTGAAGACCCTCACGCGCGACCGCTTCGTCGGGCATTTCAGGTACGCGATCCAGGTCCACTGCCTGCCGATGTGGCGCAAGCGGCAGAAGGAGGCGCCGACGTTCCTCTCGGCCTCGATCTTCGAGTCGATGCGCACCTGCGCCGGCGAGATCCCGCTCGAGCTGCACGCCTTCGCCCGCATCGTCGCGCCCGCGATCGTCGAGCTCCACCGCATCACCCCGAAAGGCCTGAAGCCCGACCCCGCAGACTTCACCGGCCGCCTCTACGACGCGCTCGATGCGGCGGGCGTCGAGGTCGGGATCGGACCGCCCCTCGAGGCCCACGGCGCGCCGGGCGATTCGCGCCGGACCGGGCGGTGAGGAGCCCGCAAGGGTAGCCGTAACTGCCCAAACCCCTTTCGGCAGTTTCTGCACCCTGATGTGCGCCGGGATTCTCTCCGGCGACGCGCTCCGGAGCGGTGAATCGCGGCCGCTCCGACAGGCCTCCGTTTCAAGCGGGCCAACGTTTCAGCTCCAGTAACGACCGTAATGCGCGATTTGGCGGATCGCCCCTATAACCTGGGCGGTGAAGCCGACCCGTACTCTCTCACCGCTGCTGCGCGAGCTCCTCCAGGCTACGCGGCTGGCGCGCGACCCTGCGTTCGCAGAGATCCTGCTCACCATGGGGTTCACGTCGCACGATTGCCCGATGTGGGGAATCGAAGCGGTGAGCGCGGGCGAGGAGTTCTACCAGCCCGACGAGAACGGACGGCTGGCGGCGATCGTGCCCGCCTTCGACGGCCGTCACGTGATCGACCTGGTCGCCTGCTCCTTCACCACGCGCGCCATGTGCACGCGCCGGGGCGTCGCCACTGTGCTGGGCCTCGACGACATCGCCGATGCCTGCGCGGGCCGCGAACCGCTCGCCGTGCATGACGATGCGCTGTCGTGGCTGCGCCACAAGTGCCGTGGCGTCGTGGTGATCGACTGGACAGCGGGACCCGCGCTGCTGCGCGACGTGCGGGAGCTTCATTGCGAGAGCGAGGCTACGGCCGAGCGGCTCAAGTGGGCGTTCGAGCGCCCGAACCCCTACCCACCCATCCTTGTGAGAGACGGAGCGACACGATGAACGGATTCCATGCCTACACGCCTTCCTGGCCCGAACTCGACACCAGCCTGCTCGAAGACGCCCGCGGCGGCGTCACGTCCTTTCCGCTCGACGTGCTGCCTGCCGAGTGGCGGCGCTGGATCGAGGACAGCGCGCAGGCCGTGGGCACCTCGGCCGATTACGTGGCGCTGGGCGTGCTGGCCGCCGTTGCCGCCGTCTCGGGCGCAGGCGTGCGCATCCGCGTGTCGCCGTCGTGGAGCGAGTCGCTGGTGCTGTGGCTCGCGCTGGTCGGATCGCCGTCGAGCGGCAAGTCGCCCGCGCTCGCCTCGGTGCGCGCGCAGCTCGCGCAGATCGAGGAGGGCGTGCGCGAGGACGACGGCAGCCGCCGCCGGCGTCACATCGCGAAGCTCGAGGAGTCGCGGCTGATGCGCGCGCGCTGGGAGGACGAGTGCGAGACCGCCAACAAGCAGGGCCGCCCCGTGCCCGACTGCCCCGAAGGCGCCGACTTCGACCAGCCCTTCGTGCCCAGCCAGATCGTGGTCGCCGATGCCACGATGGAGGCGCTGGCCGACGTGGTGGCGGGCAATCCGCGCGGCGTGATCCTGTGGCGCGACGAGCTCACGGCCTGGCTCGCCAACCTCAACCGCTACGCCAACGGCGGCAGCGACCGCGCGCACTGGCTCGAAGCGTGGGCGGCGGCCGGCATCACCGTGAACCGCCGCTCGCGGCCGCAGCCGATGCATCTCGCGAAGTTCCCGGTGAGCGTGGTGGGCTCGGTCCAGCCCGACCGCCTGGCCGAGGCGCTGAGCGGCAGCGACGACGGCATGGCCGCGCGCTTCCTCTATGGAACCTAGCAATCCGCTAATCGGCGAGAAAATGTTAACGACGTCTTTCGTAATATTGCCCGGGCCTTCGAGCCTAATTTTCGACTGCCGTGTTCTCACCCTTTCATCCGCATCCCGCCCACCCGAAACTCCTTCAACACCTCCGGCCTGAACGCGAGCCCATGGCCCGGCCGCTCCGGCGGTGACATCGTGCCATCCTTGCTCGGCAGGATCGGCTCGATCCAGAGATCGTCGTTCCAGTCCATGTACTCCAGCCAGCTCGCGTTCGGGATCGAGGCGAGCAGGTGCACCATCGTCTCGTGGAACAGATGCGGCGCCAGCTTGATGCCCCACGGCTCGGCGGCGGCTGCGATCTTTCTGAGCTCGGTAAAGCCGCCGCGCATCGGGTCGGGCTGCAGGATCGGCACGGGATGCGGCGCCTCGAAGAACGGCCTGAGGTCCTGGCGGCCGAAGTGGCTCTCGCCGCCCACGATGCGCGTCTTGAGCGCGGCGGCGATGCGGCGATAGCCGGTGAAATCCTCGGCGATCACCGGCTCCTCCAGCCAGTAGGGATCGAACTCGTCGATGCGGTGGCCGGCCTGGATCGCGGTGTCGGCGTCCCAGCCCATGTTGACGTCGATCATGATCTCGACGCCGCCGCCCATCGCCTCGCGCATCGCCTTCACGTTCTCGACGTCCTCGCGCCACGGCCTGATATGCGCGACCTGCATCTTGATCGCCTTCAGCCCCTGCGCGGTGAACTCCTTCGCGCGCCGGATCATGCCGTCGCGCCCGAAGCCGCGGAAGCAGCCCGAGCCGTAGGCGGGGATTTCCGTCCGTGCCGCGCCCCACAGTCTGAAGAGAGGGAGACCCGCGCGCTTGCCCACGATGTCCCACAGCGCCATGTCGACGGCGCTCTGCGCGAACACGGTGACGCCCATGCGGCCCAGCCAGAAGTTGCTCTTATATAAGGTCTGCCAGATGCCCTCGATCTCGGTCGCGTCGCGGCCGATCACGTGCGGCGCGATCAGCTCCTTCATCGCCGCATCGATCGTGTGCAGCCCGCCGCGCAACGGCATCAGGTAGCTCATGCCGGTGAGCCCGCCCAGGGTCTCGATCTCGAGCACGTAGAGATCGCGCACCGGCGCCGCCAGGATGCCCGCCGGCGGAGGATCCCCGCGCCACGGCACCTGCAGGAGCGTCGAGCGCAGTTCGGTGATGGTGGTGGCAGTGGTCATGGCTGGGTCTCTCCCGGAATTTCATTCGTCTTCAGGCCGCAATGTTCGCACGCCTGCGGGCCACTCTCCACGATGCGCGGCTTCTGCGCCCATTGGCTCCAGAACACCTTACCGCAGCGCGGGCAGCGGAACCGGTAGAGCCAGTGGGTGGCGCCCAGCTGCCGGCGATACAGAAGACGATCACGCCGATCGGCGCCACGGGCAGGCGATCGGGCGCGGCCAGCGTGCCCGCGATCGCCGCGAGCAAGCCGAGCAGCAGGGCGTAGTAGATCCCGTAGCGCCGCCGCCGCGCCGCCCAGGCGGCCTCGTATCGCTGCCGTTCCGTCACGCCTCCCGCCTATCTTTATCGGTCGCCGACACTATGATGCGGCCGCCATGAGCCAGTCCAACCGGATCTACCTTTTCGACACCACCCTGCGGGACGGCGCCCAGACGCAGGGCGTCGATTTCACCGTGGCCGACAAGGTGGCGATCGCGCGCGAGCTCGACCTGCTGGGCGTCGACTACATCGAGGGCGGCTGGCCCGGCGCCAATCCGACCGACGACCGCTTCTTCGCCGATCCGCCCGCGTTCCAGAACGCGAAGTTCACCGCCTTCGGCATGACCCGCCGCGCCGGACGCTCCGCCGGCAACGATCCCGGGCTGAACGCGATCCTGAGCACCAAGGCGCGCAACGTCTGCATGGTGGGCAAGACCTGGGACTTCCATGTCGACGTCGCGCTCGAACTGGACCGCACCGAGTATGTCGAGATGATCGGCGACTCGATCGCGCATGCGAAGACCCGCATGGAAGAGGTGATGTTCGACGCCGAGCATTTCTTCGATGGCTACAAGGCCAACCCGGCGTACGCGCTCTCCTGTCTCGCTGCCGCCGAGAAGAACGGCGCGCGCTGGCTGGTGCTGTGCGACACCAACGGCGGGACGCTGCCGCACGAGATCGAGCGCATCGTGGGCGAGGTCTGCCGGAAGTTCGACGGCAACAAGATCGGCATCCACACGCACAACGACACCGAGAATGCCGTCGCCAATACGCTGGCGGCCGTGCGTGCCGGCGCGCGCCAGGTGCAGGGTACGATCAACGGTCTCGGCGAACGCTGCGGCAACGCCAACATGATCGCGCTGATCCCGAACCTCGTGCTCAAGATGGGCTTCGACACCGGGTTGAAGGACGGCGCGATGGCGCGTCTCACGCATCTGTCGCGGCTGCTCGACGATCGTTTGAACATGCCGGCGAACAGGAGTGCGGCCTACGTCGGCACGCGCGCCTTCGCGCACAAGGGCGGGCTGCACGTGTCGGCGGTCGAGAAGGACCCCAAGACTTACGAGCATGTCGATCCCGAGATCGTGGGCAACCAGCGCCTCATCGTGGTCAGCGACCAGGCCGGCCGCTCCAACATCATGGCGCGCTTCCGCCAGATCGGCCTCGAGGTCGATCCCAAGGATCCCGGCGTCGCGCGCCTGCTCGAGATCGTGAAGGAGCGCGAGAGCGAGGGCTATGCCTACGACGGCGCCGACGCCTCGTTCGAGTTGTTGGCACGACACCAGCTTCACACCGTGCCCGATTACTTCGCGCTGCAGAGCTTCCGCGTGCTGGCCGAGCGTCGCCTGAATGCGAAGGGCGAGCTGATCGCTTTGTCGGAGGCCACCGTGAAGCTCGACATCGCGGGCAAGCGGGCGATGGAAGTGGGCGAGGGCAACGGTCCCGTGAACGCGCTCGACGCAGCGCTGCGCAAGGCGCTGGTCCCCGTCTATCCCGAGCTGGAGGACATGCGCCTCGTCGACTTCAAGGTGCGTATCCTCGACAGCGCCGGCGGCACCGCCGCCACCACGCGCGTCATGATCGAGAGCGCCGACGCCAAGGGCAAACGCTGGTCCACGATCGGCGTCTCGCCCAACATCGTCGACGCCTCCTACAACGCTTTGTACGACGCCCTCACGTACAAACTCTTCCGCGACGGCGCGACGGTCCCGAAGAGATAAGAAAGACTGCGCTGCGCGCGGCCTAAAGATCCCTCGCTGCGCTCGGGATGACAGGGTGCGCGTTGGGACGTGGTGCGCTCATTGCGGGGCCCGCTGTCATCCCGAGCGCAGCGAGGGATCCTTCTTCTTTCTCGGCCGGTAGTATTGCCGCTAATACCGGCCAAGCCTCCCTATCAGCCATGCCGTGCGAATAGTTGACCATTCAGTCCGTGCGGCCGACCATAGGGTGATAATGGACGGGGAAATGCCGCAGCCGACTCCACAGGCGCCGCCGACGATCGCGGCTGCCTCGACGCGCCTGCCGCGCGTCGGCCGCCGGCGCATCGCGCGCGCGGTCATGTGGTCGCTGCCGTTCGTGGCGATCGCGGGG
>CAIMEE010000339.1 GCA_903839865.1 Enhydrobacter aerosaccus
GCGACACCGGACGAAAGAGATCGTTGCGACGCTTATCTGGCCCGGCTGGTTCAGAATTTCCCGGCGGATTATTCCGCGGCCCTGGTAACGGACGTTGGCGGCGACGTCCGCTGTGCCAGTGCGCCTTCCGCGATCGACAAGAACCTCGCGGACCGCCAGATCTTCAAGACGGTACGGGACAAAAAGGAATTTTCCATCGGCACGACCATCGCCAGTCGCATGACGCGGAATTCCGTCATCCCGTTGGCTATGCCGGTGCTCAAGGACAACCAGTTTGCCGGGATGTGCGCGATCGGCATCTCGATCAGGGCCTTTGCCGACAGCGCCTTTGCAACGTCCCGCGATGCCGTCCTCGTCGATGGAAGCGGGGCTCCGCTCGGCGGCAAGACGGAGACTGCGTTCGCGCTTCCCGCTGCCAGCCGCGTCGTCGAGGCGATCGCCGGCCGGCGGCCCGTGTTCACGGATTTCGGTCAGAACGGTTTGCAGTACGAGTTTCATGTGCTGCCCGTGGTTGGCGACGCTCTTTTCATGGTTGCGGCCGTGCCGAGTGGAGAAGGCCTTCCCCAACTACTGGGAGATTGGAGTCTGTTCGCCCTGGTGGTGGCCTCGCTCGCGGCAGGACTGGTGGCGGTGTGGATCGGTGCCGAACAATGGGTCGTGAGCCCGCTGCGTCAGGTGCAGGCTTTTGCCGGCAGGGTCGCTCGGGGAGAGAATATCAAGTTTCAAGCGCCGCAGCCCTGGACGCCGGAATTGCTTGCGGTCAGCAGGGGTATCAACGAGATGGCCGAAGCGATCGCCAGCCGCGAAGGCGAGCTGCGATCGGGTCTGGAGCAGCGCGACCACATGCTCCGGGAAATCCATCATCGCGTGAAAAATAATCTCCAGATGATTTCCAGCCTGCTCAATCTGCAGGCTGGTGAGATACGCTCGCCGCGCTTGCGGCGGTTCTTCGGCGATGCCCAGAACAGGGTGCTGACCCTGTCGATCCTGCATCGGCATCTTTACGAAAGGTCGAGCTGGTCGCTGGTCGATTTCCAGCAGTTCATCAGCGACCTCGTACGCCAGATCACGGTGTCGCGCTCGACCGACAAGGCCACGCCGCGCTACCAGATCCGGGCGCCGGTAATGGCCGTCGGCCCCGACGTGGCCATTCCGGTGGGGTTGATCGTGACCGAGGCGGTGAGCAGCGCGCTCAGCCACGATTTCAGCGCGGTGGCTCATCCGGAAATCCGTATCGAGGCGATCCAGAAAGCGGACGACCTGGCCGAGTTGGTTATCGAAGACAATGGCATCGACACCGGAACTGGTTCGATCGAGCCGAACTTGCGTGGGGGCTTCGGTGTGACCCTGCTGCGCGGCCTTTCCATGCAGCTTGGCGGCGAAGCCACGATCTCGGCGCGCGACGGCGGCGGCGTTCGGATTGTCGTCGCTTTCCCCTTGCCCAAGGAACAGGAAAGCGATGGCTAGCATCCGCCGGACCATTTTTTCGATTGGCTTCGTGATCGGCGTGACGATTGCCGTGCTGGTAACGGCTGGCGCGCTGATCTCGATCACTCATTCCAATTCTGCGGCCAGGCAGCAGCGCCTGGTCGTCAGCAATTTCGAGACGATCTCGCTCATGCGGCAGGCGCTTTTGGCGATGCAAGACGCCGAGGGAGGTCAACGCGGCTTCCTGCTGTCGGGGGATGTCGCCAGTCTCGAGCCGTACGAGAGGGCACGGCTGCGTATCGATGCGTTGCTGCGACAACTCGAGGTGTCTGCCGGAGACGGCGAGGCTGGCCGGCAGATCATGGAGTTTCGCGCCGCCGCCAGTGAGAAGCTCGAAGAGCTGGGGACGAGCATCGCTAACTATCAGCGATCCGGCCGGGACGCCGCAGTCGACAAGTCGAAGCTCGCCGCCGCCCGCGAGACCTCCGATCACATCCGGCAGGCGGCGGACGCATTCGTCGAAGGGCAGCGGCTGATGCTGGCGCGGCGGCTGGGCATGCTGCGCTCCGAGCAGGATCAGGCGGATCTCGCCGGGCTGCTGGTTCTGGCCGGCGCCTTTGTATGCCTCGTCATCGGCACTTTCCTGATCGTTCGCAGCTCGAGCCGCCTCGAGGAAGCGCGGCGGGAGCTTCAGGAGCGTTCGCGTCTTCTCCAGGCAACGCTGGAGACGTTGCGCGATCCGATCTTCGTGCTCGATGCGCAGGGCAACGTGGTTGCGTGGAATGAATCGTTCGCAGACCTCGCCGGCTGGGATCCCGGGCGGCAGCCTGCGCCGACACGCGATTTCCTGCTGTCCGAACGCTCGCCCGTGACGCGCGCGCTCTTTGTGTCGCTCGATCTGGGCCAACCAGCCAAACAACGCTCGCTGACGGTCCGTGTCTCCCACGATGGTCACGACTACGAGGTCTCCCGCGGCGAAATGGCGGACGGCGGCTCGGTGGTGCGCTGCGTCGACATCACGGAACAGCTGCGAGACGAGGCAGCGTTGCGCCAGGGCCAAAAGATGGAGGCCATCGGCCAGCTCACCGGCGGCATGGCGCACGATTTCAACAACATCCTTCAGGTGATCCAGGCGAATCTCGACCTGATGAAGCGCGATGTCTCGGGATTGCCACCGGTGCTCAACCGGCTGCAGAGTGCCACCGCCGCCGCCGAGCGTGGTGCCGGCCTGACCCAGCAGCTTCTCGCGTTCGCACGCCGTCAGCCGCTTGAGCCGCAGCCGACGGCGATCGGCCATCTTGTCTCGAGCCTCGCCATCCTCCTGCGCCAGGCGCTGGGCGAGCGCGTGGTGCCCGAATTCGTCATCGCCAAGGATACGTGGAACGCCAGGATCGATCCGGGCCAGCTCGAAAATGCGATCCTCAACCTCGCCATCAACGCCCGCGACGCGATGCCCGATGGCGGCGCCGTCCGGATCGAAGTCGCCAATGCCACGTTGGATCGCCGCTACGCCTCCCTGCATCCCGATGTGACGCCAGGGTCCTATGTGCTGATCGACGTGAGCGACACCGGTCTCGGCATGCCGGCAGACGTTGTGGCTCATGCCTTCGATCCCTTCTTCACGACCAAGCAGGACGGCAAGGGGACCGGTCTCGGGCTGAGCATGGTCTATGGCTTCGTACGTCAGTCCAACGGCCACATCCGGATCGATAGTGCGATCGGCCAGGGGACCAGCGTGAAGCTCTTCCTGCCGCGCACGCTCGATCACGTCGCCGAGCCTGAGGAGCTGCCATCCGGCGCGGCCGCTGGCGACGAACGTATCCTCGTCGTCGAGGACAACGAGGATGTCCGACAGGCGGTCGTCGACATGCTCTCAGGGTGGGGCTACCGGGTCACGGCAGCGGAAAATCCCGACGTGGCCGTAGGCCTCATCGAGAAGGATCCGAACTTCGACATGCTTTTCACCGACGTCGTGATGCCAGGCGCCATATCGGTCGTCGAACTGATTGCCATGGTGCAGCGTCTGCGCCCGTCGATGGCCATATTACTCACCTCCGGCTACGCGCGAGACCTCATCCCGCAGGAATATCGCGATGACCTGCCGATGATCGCAAAGCCCTATCGCAGCGACGATCTCTCCGCGAGAATCCGCGCAGTCCTGTCGTCCCGCCGGGCACCTGCAATGAAGTCCGAGCCTTCGCCTACGTCCGCGCCTGTGCCGGGGGACGGCCGGCCCAGGCGTATTCTCCTGGTGGAAGACGAGGTCGTGCTGCGAATGTCGACGACCGACATGCTGGAGCGGCTCGACTGTTTCGTTTCCGGCGTGGGCAGCGGCGAGCAGGCTCTGGAAATGCTGTCGCGTGGCGCGGCATTCGATCTGCTGCTGACCGACCTCGGCTTGCCCGGGATGAGCGGCGAGGAGCTGGCTGCCGAGGTCAGGACGAGATTTCCGGGCCTGCCGGTCGTCATCGCCAGCGGGTATGGCCGCTCGTCCTCCCAGGTAGAGGGGGTGCATTTCATCAGCAAACCCTACTCATCCATCGACCTGCAGCAGGCCCTCGACCACGCGGCGCGGACGGCCATGGGACGCTGACACATGGGGCCCTGACATCTGATCCCGATCTTCTGCAACCACCGCTGCGTCTGGGGCGTTGATGAGGCAGGAAATCGAATTTCAGGTGGTGAAGATGTTCAACGCACCAGTGCCAGCCCGGTTAGACGGTCAACGCAGCGCAGCAGCAACACCATTCGACGACTCCGAGAGCGGTCAATCCGCACGGCTTCTGGAGAGTGAGTTGTTCGACCTCTATGTCGCCATGGCGATCGTGGTGCCTGCCGCGATCTTCCTGAAGTCGCTCTGGTTCTAGGACGCTACCGTCAGCAACCTTTTGCTTTGGCGCTTCGTTATCAGGCGGCCAATTCAATCTGTTCATTGCTCAAAAAAAGGAGAACTCCATGCGTTCCATCGCCATTCTTGCCGCGTGCGCGGCCCTCACCGTCGGCGTCGCTCCGATGATCGCCCAGGCGCAGACCGCCGCGACAACCACCTCATCCTCGACCACCGTCTCGCCGGAAGTGAAGACGATGTGGGAGAAGATGAAGGGCAGCTGGCAGCAGACCAAGGGCACCGTGAAGGAACAGTGGGGCAAGCTGACCGACGACGACCTGATGCAGGTCGAGGGCCGTCGCGACGTTCTGGTCGGCAAGATCCAGACCCGCTACGGCATCAGCCATGAGCAGGCTGAAGCCCAGGTGTCGGGCTGGGAAGTCAAGCGCAAGAACATGTAAGGGAAGCCGAGCGTGAATTCGTTCACTCGCTTCTCGGTAGTCGCGTTGGCCGGGCTCGTCGGGCTCGGCCTCGCGGGCACCGCCCTGGCGCAGGAGTTTCGCGACTCGCGCACGGGGAAGGTATGGACGCCTGATCTGGTCGAAGGAAGCCTCGCGGAGGCCAATCCCAACGCACCAGTCAATCGCGCCTTCGACCCACGCGCCCAGAGTGCCGTGGTGTCCGGTATCGTCACACAGCATCCGCATGCGACGCTGATGGGGACGGTGCCGTTCACGGCGGGGCCGTCGGTCCCGATCGTCGACGTCGACGCGCCCTCGCTGCAGCCGATACCGACCAAGCATTGGCTGGCCGTCCTGTATGTGACGAACAACAGTGCCGGTACGGTCAATGTCGTACTCGATTGCCACTTCACCAATGGTGGCGCGAAGGTCGAGGACACGCGGGTCATCGTGCCCCCGGCCGGTCCAGGCGAGCGTCTCGGCATCCCGGTTCGGGGTCCGCAGACCGATCTCTTCGTGGATCGCGTGGCCTGCGGGGTCGTGACGCCCTCCTGACACCGCCAAATTTCCAAATGGGGCCGGATTTCGTCGCAAGACGGGACTCCGGCCCTTTTCGTTTTGTGTGAAACGACGCTACGGTGCCGCTCCTTTTGGAGGGTAGCGTGATGAGCAGGATCAGTTTGGGACGGCGAGCCGCTTTGGCAGGCGGGACGGCATTGACGGCGGCATCGCTCATCCGGCCGCGCTCGGCTCGGGCGGCGGGCAAGGGCCTGACCGTGATCCTGGAATCCGAGGCCACGATCCTCGATCCGCATTTCACCACCGCCGCCATTACGCGCACCTTCGGCCTGCATGTCTTCGACACGCTCTTCGCGATGAATGAGAAGGGCGAGATCAAGCCGCAGATGATCGACTCGTGGGAGACCAGCAGCGACAAGCTCGGCTGGACCTTCGTGCTGCGCGATGGCCTCAAGTTCCACGACGGCGCGCCCGTCACGGCGGCAGACTGTGTCGCTTCGCTCAAGCGCTGGGCGGTGCGCGACGCGCTCGGCAAGATGCTGATGGCGGGCACAGCTTCTGTCGAGGCAACGGACGCCAAGACCTTAAAGTTCGCGCTGAAGGAGCCCTTTCCGATGATGCTCGACGTGTTGGGCAAGCCCAACGCGCCGCTGCCGGTGATCATGCCGGCGCGCATCGCCGCCACACCGGCCGACCAACGCATTCCAGAGCCGATCGGGTCGGGCCCCTTCCGCTTCGTGAAGAGCGCCTGGCGTCCGGGCGATACGATGGTGCTCGAGCGCAACCCGGACTACGTGCCGCGCAAGGAGGCGCCGGACTTCCTGACCGGCGGCAAGAACGTGAAGATCGACCAGCTCACGCTGCGCGTGATGCCGGACCAGTCTACCGGCGCCAACGCCCTGATCGCCGGCGAAGTCGACTACATGCAATACCTGCCCTTCGACATGCTGCCGGTTCTGGAAGCCGAAAAGGCGCTCAAGTTTGTGAGCCTGGGCGGCATCCATCAGTTTCAGGGCAATTTCCGCCTCAATCACGCCGCCCCCCCATTCGACAACCCCGCTGTACGCAAGGTGCTGTGGAAATGCGTCGACCAGGATGCCACCCTCACGGCCATCGGCGTGCCGGAGAAGTATCGCGCCAAGTCGTGCGATTCTTTCTGGATGTGCGGCGCGCCCCTGTCGACCGATGCCGGCGCTGCCGGGAACAAGTTTGACCTGGCTGCGGCCAAAGCCGAGCTCAAGGCGTCCGGCTACAAGGGCGAGCCCGTGATTATCATGGAAGTCGCGCGCTCGATCAGCGAGACGGCTTCGAGGGTGCTCGTTCAGAACATGAAGGACGTGGGCTTCACGGTCGAGCAACAGCAGCGCGACTGGCCCACCGTGCTCGCGAGGCGCGCAAAGAAAGAAGGCTGGTCGATGTTCCCGGTCTACTCGAACGGCACCGACATGTTCTCTCCGCTCTCGCACTTTTATGTCGGTAACACTTGCAACGACTATCCGGGCTGGTCCTGTGACAACCGCATTCCCGTGCTGCTGAAGAGCTTCACGCAGGCTGCCACTGTCGAGGATCGCAAGCGCATCGCCGCCGAGATCCAGACCATCGCCTACGAGCTCACACCGTCGGTCATGTGGGGCCAGTTCACTATTCCGGCAGGCTACCGAAACAACCTCAAGAACCTGATCCAGTCGGACTATCCGATGTTCTGGGAAGTCGAGAAGTCTTGAGCGTTCGCCACAACGAGGCGGCCAGTCGCTACGAACTGGACACGCCCCATGGCGTGGCCATCGCGGTCTATCGCGAACAGGCCGGCAGCCGCGTGTTCACCCACACCGAGGTGCCGCCGGCTGACGAGGGACATGGGTTCGGCGCGGAACTGGTCCGCGCCGCCCTCGATGACACGAAGGCAAAGGGATTCAAGATCGTCCCCGCCTGCAGCTTCGTCGTGGCGTACGTGCGACGCCATCCGGAGTATGTGGACTAGGCCATTGCCTTTACGGCCAGATACGACGCGGTCGAGGCGATCGCCGTCGCGACAGTCCCCCAGGCCAGATCGACGAGACTAACCGCCATCGGCCAGCCGCGCAGGGTCGCGAGGTTGGTGATGTCGTAGACCGAGTAGGCAAAGAAGCCGAACAGGGCGCCGTACAGAACCGCGCTGGTCCAGGATCCGGCGTTCAAGGCCATCGGCACCGGGAACACCGAGATGCCGGCCGCGTGGATCAGATAGAAGAGAATGGCGACAGACCACACCGGCTGGTCGAGCAGCAGCTGGCCCAGGCGCGCCTTGTAGAAGTCCCTGCTGATGAATCCCAGCCACAGGGCGTCGACGATGGACAAGGCAACGAGTGCCGCGAGATAGCCTGCGATGGACTTTGTCATTGCCCTAGGGTTTGGCGACGTTGGATGTGCACGCGACCCTTTTTGCACCCGCGAGCGACACCTGTCCACGGCGAAGCAGCGACATCAACGCCCGTCGGGTCTGTGAATCGGTGAAGCCACGGTCCTCGAGGCGGAGTTCGAGATCCTTGATGGGCACTTCCGGACCGTCGATGCGGGCGAGGCTGGTGATCTCATCCAGGACTGCGCCTTCGACGTCGGTCAACCGGTGAGCGGGGGGAGGTGACATGCTGAAGCTGCCCTGGGCTGCTCAGCCGTGTGGAATGAAAAGTGCCCAGCAAAGGACGACCGCTATCACGGCGCCTCCGAAGGACGATACCAAGACGAGGAAGATGCGACCGCTTATGACGCCTCCCCTCGCCTCAACAGGCGTGCGTTCTTGTTCCATGACCATTCCATTTGCACGTTGAGGGGCTCAGTCGAGTGAACGCCCGGTTTTTGCAGGGGTTGCCGCGCAGCGAGTCTTATTCGGCGAATGACTCAGTCCGGGAGGAAAGACGCCGTCAGGGAGGACTTGCGGAACCGCTGCGCGAAGGTCGCGTTATGGTGCGACGAACGGCATTTGCACATTAATCGTGGAGTTTCCCATGCTGCACTGGGCCCTGGTCTTTCTCGTCATTGCGCTGGTCGCGGCCGTATTCGGCTTTGGCGGCATAGCGTCTACTGCCGCCGGTATGGCGCAGATCCTCTTCGTGGTCGCGTTGGTGCTGTTCCTCGTGAGCCTGCTGTTCGGCTTCACGCGTCGCCGCAATCTCTGAGAGGGAGGCTTTTTTGAACTATCGTGGCTTTTGCGTCGCGTTGGTCGTCGGTGTGCTGGCTGCAGCATGCTCGACAACGGAAACCCGGACCGTCGTCGTCCCTCAGCCGGTCGACGACTCCTGCACATATTACGGCTATCAGCCCGGCACCGAGGGCTATCGTGTCTGCATCGAGCGCGAGCGCGCCGCGCGGGCCAGGGGCCGCATGGCAGCGAACTACGCCCGCGAGCGCATCGTCGCCGACTCTCAGGACGCCTGTGCTTCCTATGGTCTGGTGCGCGGCACCGATCGCTTCGATCGCTGCGTGCAGCGCGAGATCAACTATCGCAACCCCGCCTGACGTCAGGCCGAGCAGTAAGACCTCAGTCGATCGCGCGCGGCATTTCCGGCCGCGCGGTCCCAGCAATTGACGATGGCGACGCGAAAGCCACCCGGTGGCATGGCGTGGTGATCGGGTGACCGGTCCTCATGGAAAGTGATTTGCAGGCTGGAGACCCCTGGCGTGCGGGCAATCTCGGCCTGTACTTCCTTGGGCGGATGCTTGTAGTGCGGACCGTGGGGCATGAAGAGGACGACGCTGTAGCCCGTGCGACGCCGCGAGTCGTCGAACTCCCATCGCTTCTTCTCGTAGAGGTGCACGAGCGCTTCGACCCAGGGGCGCCCGCCGTAGAGATCGGGCCACTGATCCGCGAAGCGCAGATGAACTTCGATGATCCGCCCGCCGATCGTCTCCAGGTTGATCAGGCCGGTGTAGCCCGCCAGGTTCCTGCGGCACCATTGTCCGCACCAATCCTCGACCGCGGGCGCCGCGGCGTCGGTTATCTCCCAGTAGTCGAAGGTGCCGTTGCCGCTGGCGATGCCGCGCGCGTGACGCCACCATTGCGGCTCGCCTGCGACGACAGCGACGTCGCTGCTGACATGATCGCCGCCAAGCAGCGGCGACCAAAAATGACCTGGCTGGTAAGCATCGGCATAGTCCGCTTCCGTATCCAGCTGCCGGCTGCCGACACCCATACCCTTCAGGTTGTAGATCGGCTTGGAAAAGACCGGATACTTCGACGGCGGGACACCGTGCGGTGCAGCATCCAGGCCCTGACTCAGCGCCACTGCGAGCTTGTCGTAGACCCAGCGGTAGGATGGATTCCACGCCCAGGCATCACTATCTTCCGTGGGTATGAGCACGTCGCCGGGACACGGCACGTTCTCGAAGTATTGAGTGCGCCAAGGATCGATTTCGCAAATCGGCACTTGTTTCCCTTCGTGAAGAGGGACGAGGCTAGCACAAGAGCAGTGGCGACGGAGATGCGGCAACTGGCTATCCTTGCCACGCGTTACTACCCGGTGCGGAGGTGATGTGTCGAACTTGAGAACGCGTCCGGCGCCGGTGAATACATCCCAGCGAGTCGATCGGTTTCTGACGGTGCGCGCCGCCTCCGAGCAATTGGCCGCGCCGCTGTCGGTCGAAGATCAGACCGTGCAATCCATGCCGGATGCCAGCCCGACCAAATGGCATCTCGCCCACACGACGTGGTTCTTCGAGACTTTTGTCCTGCGCCCCCACATGCCGTCCTATCGGGTCTTCGACCCGGCGTACGAGTATCTCTTCAATTCCTATTACGAGGCAGTCGGGCCGCGGCATCCGCGCCCGCAACGGGGGCTGATCACGCGGCCCGGAGTCGAAGAAATCGGGGCGTATCGCCGGCATGTCTCGCAGGCGATGGCCGAGTTCCTGGAGTCCGACGCGCCCGATTACGCGCCGCTCGTCGAACTCGGCCTGCACCATGAGCAGCAGCATCAGGAACTGCTCCTGATGGATGCCAAGCATATGCTGTCGGCAAATCCATTGCGGCCGGCGTACGATCGCAGCCCCGCGCCGCGCCCCGTACCGGCGTCTAACCTCGACTGGCGCCGACGGGCCGGCGGCCTGATCGAGATCGGTCATGAAGGCGAGGATTTCGCGTTCGACAACGAAAGTCCGCGTCACAAGGTCTGGCTCGAGCCGTTCTCGATCGCGTCGCGGCCCGTAAGCAACGGCGAGTACCTTCGTTTCATGGAGGATGGCGGCTACTGCCGCCCGGAGTTCTGGCTCTCGGCCGGATGGGATTGCGTGAACAGCCGCGGCTGGGATGCCCCTCTCTATTGGGAACAGAAGGACGGGCAATGGCACGTGTTCACCCTGCACGGCCTGGCGCCGATGAGGCCCGACGATCCGGTGTGTCATGTCAGCGGCTACGAGGCGGCGGCCTATGCGAAGTGGGCGGGCAAGAGGCTGCCGCGCGAGGCCGAGTGGGAAAACGCCGCGGCAGATCTCGAGGGTAAAGGCGCGGTCTGGGAATGGACCGCCAGCCCGTACGTTGCCTATCCGGGTTATCGCGAGGCGGCCGGCGCGATCGGCGAATACAACGGCAAGTTCATGGCAAACCAAATGGTCCTGCGCGGCGGTTGCATCGCCACGCCGCGTGACCATATCCGCCCGACTTACCGCAACTTTTTTCCGCTCGACGCGCGTTGGATGTTCGGCGGCATACGCCTGGCAGAGGATCTCCGATGAACGGCATGCTCCTGACACTCGACGCACCCGAGACGGCCGACCGCGAAGAATTCCGCAACGCAGTGATCGACGGATTGACGCGCCGGCCACGCGCCATTCCCGCGCGGTTCCTTTACGACGCGCGCGGCTCGGCGCTGTTCGACGAGATCTGCGAACTGCCCGAATATTATCTCACGCGCACGGAAACTCGGATCCTGGCCGAACGCGCGGGGGAGATTGCCCGCCTCGCGGGGCCGGGAGCGGCGCTGGTCGAGTTCGGCAGCGGTTCGAGCGTGAAGTCGCGTTTGCTGCTCGATGCCATGAACGAGCTCTCGGTCTACACTCCGATCGATATTTCGCGCCAGCATCTCGACCTCTCGGCGGCACAGTTGCGGCGCGACTACCCCGGTCTGCGCATCGAGCCCGTCTGCGGCGACTACATGTCGCTGCGATCTCTGCCGCGCGCCACGGAAAATGTTCGCCGCCTTGGGTTTTTCCCGGGATCGACGATCGGCAATCTAGAGCCTGCCGACGCGACGGCGTTTCTGCGCGGGGCCCGTCGACTGCTCGGCGAAGGCGGCGCTCTGATCCTGGGTGTCGATCTGCGCAAGGACGAGCGGGAACTGCACGACGCCTACAACGACTCGGCGGGAGTCACGGCGGCGTTCACGCTCAATCTCCTGCGGCGGATGAACCGCGAGCTCGACGCGACGTTCGATCTCTCGGCCTTCGCTCACGAGGCGTTCTATAATTCCGAAGCAGGCCGGATAGAGATCTATTTCCGCAGTCTTGCAGATCAGACAGTGCGGGTGAGCGGCCGCTCGTTCGCATTCGCGACGGGCGAGCGGGTACATACGGAGTATTCCTACAAGTACGACCTCTCCGGCATTGAAGGATTGGCGCGCTCGGGCGGCTTCCGGCTGACCGAGGTCTGGACGGACGAGGGGCGGCGGTTTGCCGTCGCCTGCCTGCGCGCAGCGCCCTGAAAAAGTGAAGCCCGCCCCCGAGTTTCCTCAGGAGCGGGCGTAGGGCCGAGTGGGAGTATGGCGTCGCGGAGCGGGGGGCAGGGGCGACACCAAAAGAACCCGGCCGTGCCAAATAAACGATGCGCCGCGGCAATGGTTGCGGGGAAAAAGCGAAAAATCAGCCCGCGCCGGTAAGTCCTTATTCCGGAGCGATTTCCCCGGATTCGAGGGTCTTTGCCAGCTCCGCGAGTTCACGATGAAGGGCGTCGTCCCGGATCCGGGGCAGCATCTCCCGGATCCTGAGGACAGACTGAGTCGTTGCCGGCGCGATTGTCCGGATTTCTTCCAGGAAGGACAGGATTTCGGCGCGGCTGGCATAGCCCATGTAGGTGTCGTCGGCTTCGTGGGCGAAGCACGATGGCGAGCTGGACTCAGGAGGCTTGGACGGTGACATGACGGATAGATGTCCCTCGTCTACTGTTGCCCACACAACATCAACGGAACGGCCAATTGTCCAGCCCCAGCCGCGCAGTAATTACCCTCGCCACGACCAAGATGATCTACGTCGACATGGCGCTCGTCCTGGCGCGGTCGTTCGTCTTCTGGAATCGCGATTCCGGGATACCGTTCTGCCTTTTTACCGACGTCGAGTTCGACTTGCCGCGCGAGCTGCAAGGCCATGTCGAGGTAAGGCGTATGCCCGCAGGCGCCCTGGGAACGGGCTTTTCACCCAAGCTGCACCTCGACAAGCTGGCGCCGGCCGACCAGACGATGTTCATCGACGCCGACTGCATGGTGATGGGGCCGCTCGCCCCAATCTTCGATCGCTTCGCTGGCCGTGCGGTGTCGGTGTTCGGCGCTTATATGACCGAGGGCATCTGGTGGGGCGATGTCGGCGCCATCCTGAAGCGCATCGGCAAGCCCGCGATGTATGGCTTCAACGGCGGCCTCTACTACGTCGAACGCGGCGCCACGGCGGCCAAGGTGTACGCCCGCGCGCGCGAACTGGAAGGACTCTATGACGAATGGGGGCTGGCCCGCCTGCGCGGCCGGCCCAACGACGAGGTGCTGATGGCGATCGCCATGGCCGAGCACGATCTTGCCGCCGTGCTCGACGACGGCACGATCATGGTGCCCTACAACAGCTACCAGGTGTTCGACGAGCTCGACGTCTTCGCCGGCCGCTGCTCGATGACCAATCCGCCCCCTGGCGCCAAGAAGCATCGCGAGGGCGTGCCGGTCCGAACCGTGCATCCCGTGATCCCGCATTTCGTCGACGCCTACACGCACCACTGGCGCTATCTCGCCGAAGCCGAACGCCTGAGATTGCACCTGCAGTCGGGAATGCCGCGCTGGCTTGCGCGGATCTACACCTTCGCCACGATCTCGATTCCCGGTTGGCTCAAGATGAACGGCAAGGAGTGGCTGCGGCCTTTCTATCGCGCATTGTTCGGCGTGCGCGCGGTCAAGGCGAACGAACGCGTGTAGGCTCCGCCGTCAGGCCGGGTGCCACCAGCGTCCGCCCAGCACCACGCCGGCCGACAAGAGTCGCTTGTCGCCGATCATCGTCTCGCCGATCGAGTCTGCGTAGTCGTACTTGCCGATCGCCATGTCGATCACCGTTGCCTCGCCGACGCTGCCGACCCTGAGCGTGCCGAGGTCCGGCCGGCCGATCGCGGCGGCGGGACCGCTGGTCGAGAGCTTGATCACCGTCGGCAGGTCGACGCCGAGGCAGAGAAACTTCGACATCGTCGTCAGCAGATCGAACGCCGGGCCCTCGATCGAGATTACATGCACATCCGACGAGATTGCGTCTGGCAGGAAGCCCGCCGCGAGCATCTTCTTCGTCGTGCCGAAGCCGAACGAGCCGCCGCCGTGGCCGATATCGAAGATCACGCCGCGCGCGCGGGCCGCCAGGATTTCGTCGCGAACCTTGCCGTTGGGAGCGACCGGGGCATTGGGGAACGGCCGGAAGCAGTGGGTGAGAATGTCGCCCTTGCGCAGGAAAGGCACGACCTCGTGACGCGCCGGCGGCGGCGCGTCGAGGTGCGCCATCAGCGGCAGCCCCAGTTCCTCGGCCACGTCGAGCGCGATGTGCAGCGGCATGTCGCCTGAATCGCCGCTTGCCGACTGGCCGACACGTACCTTGATGCCGAGGATCAGGTCCTTGTGCTCGCGGCCCACACGCACGGCGTCGCGCGCATTGATCAGGCGCATGTCCTGGCATTCGCCCACCATCACCGTCTTGGAGAAGGCGAAGATTCCGGGAAAGGCCACGTTCAGGAATGGCAGGATGCGGACTGGTGAGGACTCGATCACGTGCTTGCGGAAGCCATGGAAGTTGCCGGGGCCTGCGCTTCCGGCGTCGATCGAGGTCGTGACGCCGCCGGTGCGCGCCAGCAGTTCGGCTTCGACTCCGAGCGAGGTGCCGCCCCAGTAGACGTGGGTGTGCAGGTCGATCAGGCCCGGCGAGACGATCTTGCCCGCAACGTTGCGCGTGTCGGTGCCGGAGAGATTGTCGCCGATTGCCGCGACTTTTCCGTCGGCGAAGGCGATGTCCGTGACCTTGTCGATGCCCTGCGACGGGTCGACGACGCGACCGCCCTTCAAAACCAGATCGTTCATGTCAGCCCTTTGTCATTGTGGACTTCTGCGTAGCACAGGAGATCAGCGTCGGACAAAATTCCTGTCACTTTCCGCGCATCGCGCGGCCGAGTGTACCGGCACGCGGCAAGGACAGGTTTTCGAGGCCGAGCCAGTCGGCCATGAGGCGCAGTTCTTCGCGCAACGGGCCGGCGACCTTCCTCGCGTCCGCGCCGTCCTCGAGATGTGCGGCGTGCACCAGGAGCGTGCCGTTCGCGCGGTCGGCCTTGAGGTCGACGCGTGCGACGAGCGCGTCGCCGAGGAGGAAGGGCAGGACGTAGTAGCCGTGCACGCGCTTTTCGACCGGTGTGTAGATCTCGAGCCGATAGAAGAAATCGAAGATGCGCAGTGTGCGGTCGCGCTCCCAGATCAGCGGATCGAAGGGGGCGAGCAGGGCGCGCGCTTCCATCTTGCGCGGCTGACGCGCGGCGGGGTCGAGATAGCCCGGCTTCTGCCAGCCCTCGACCTCGACTTGCAGGAGATCGCCGGCTTCGAGGAGTTCGGCCAGGCGCGCCTTGGTGTCGGCGACGCCGAGGCGAAAGTAGTCGCGCAGGTCGGTCTCGGTGGCGACACCCAGTGCCCGTGCCGACATGCGCATCAGCTCGCGTTGCGCCTCATCGATGCCGGGCGTCGGCATCGCCTGGATCGAGGCGGGCAGGACGCGCTCCGTCAGGTCGTAGACGCGTTCGAAGGTGCCGCGCCGCGTTGCTGTCGTGAGTTCGCCGGCGAAGAACAGCCATTCGAGGGCAAGCTTGCCATCGCTCCAGCCCCACCAGGCGCCGCGGCCGGGGCCGGCGTTGGCGAGTTCCGATGCCGCCAGCGCGCCGCGGTCCGTGACCTCCCGCCGGATCTCGTCGATGTACTTCTTCTTCTCGCACCGGAAGAGGTGGAGCTTGCCCTTGCCATCGCCGTCGTTGCGCGCGGCGCGATCCATTCGCCAGCGCCATAGCGGCTGGCTCGACAGCGGAAGGAGCGAGGCCTCGTGCGCCCAGAACTCGAACAGCCCGCGCCGGCTCTTGCGGCCCCAGGCGATCGAGTCGAGATGCTGACTGTCGTAATTGCCGAGCCGCGAAAATAGCGGAAGATAGTGCGCTCGCGTCAGTACGTTGACCGAATCAATCTGGAGCAGGCCCAGCCGATCGATCGCGCGCTTCACATGACCGACGTTGGCCGCCTGTTGCGGTCTTTCGGCAGCGAACCCCTGTGCGGCGAGTGCGATCCGGCGGGCGGCGGCGGCGGAAAGTTTTTGAGGCGAGGGCACATGCCAGCTTGGGCATGATGCGGTCCCTTCGCAATGTGCGAAACCGCGGCGCGATTCTCTTCTTGAATTGCGGCGTCGCGACCCAATGTTGGGACGCTGCACGGTGCAGCAGATTGAGCGGGGCGAGGGAGTTAGCGCAATTAGCGCTACCCCGCTACCCACCCCGGTTCCCGTTTTCCCGTTATTTTAATGGGAAAGTGCCAGCTCCGCGCGTTGAGCCATCGCGAGCAAGGGACGGTCATGCAGGCGTGCCGCCACGATCTGAAGGCCGACGGGCAGGCCGTCACGGCCCGTCCCGCAGGGTATCGAGATGCCC
>CAIMEE010000340.1 GCA_903839865.1 Enhydrobacter aerosaccus
CCGGGGCCGCCCGGACCTCCAGGACCGCCCATGCCGAGATAGCGCTCGGCCAGGATATCGTGCATGCGCTCGCGCTGTTGCGGCGTCAGATGCTCGTCCATCTCGAGGATGCCGCGCAGGTTGGCCTTCTGCTGCTCGCCGCGCAGCTTGGCGATCTGCTCGATCAGCGAGTCGAGCTTGGCGAAGTCGACGGGCTGCTTCTTCAGCGCGTCGCCGGTCTGCTCGCGCAGCAGCTGGATCTGGTGGATGCGCTCGCGGCGATCGGCGGTGTTCTTCTCGAACCCGTCGCGCATTGCCTTGCGCTGGCCCTCGTCGAGCTTGAGATCGTTCATCATCATCTCGATCGGTGCCTGGCGGCCGCCCGGAGGCGGTGGCGGTCCCGGCAGGTGCTCGCCGAACGGCAGCGGCGCGATCCAACTCCTGTAGACGAAGCCGGCCAGGACGAAGCAGTTGAGCAGGAGCGACAAGCCGAGCAGCAGCTGAACGACGCGAGAGTTCATGTTCAGATGCCGTCGCCCGTGAAGAACGAGTTCATTTCGTTGACGTTCTGCGTCGCCGTCACGACCACGGTCTTCGAGGCCTGCTTCTGCTGGGCATAGGACTCGCCCAGGCCGCCGCCCATCAAGAAGCCCGAGATGGCGACAATCACCGTTGCCGCGGCCATCACGGCGCGCGGCAGGGCAAAGCCATCGAACAGGCCGGCAAGCCAGTTGCGGCGCGGTACGGCGCGCTTAGCCTCGAAGCCGACCAGCGCCTGGGCGCGGACGGCCATGCGGGCGGGCGCCGGCGGCAGCGGCATGCCCAGGATCTCGGCGAGGTCCATGGCCGCCAGGCGCAGTTCCGGGTTGGAGGACACGGCAGCATCGATGCGTGCAGCCTCGGTCTCGGACAGGCTACCCTCGAGCCAGGCGGCGAAATCCATGTCGGATACCGCCCCGGCTACCGCATCGGACGCGACCGGGCCGGCGGCAAGGCTCTGCCACAGTTCCTTGTCGGTCTTGAGGTTACGGTCGGTGGTCATAACGATCTCCTTGCCTAGCTTACGCCTCAATGACGGATTTCATCCCCGTCTAAGGCGCCTCTTCCTTGAAATGCTCCCGGAGCCGCAAAAGTGCCTTGTGATGGGTACTTCGCACCGTTTGGGCATCGATTTTCAGTAGCTGTGCGATCTCGGTCACGTCCCGTTCCTCATCATATAGGTATTTGAGGATCAGAGTTTGCCGCTCGGTCAGCAATCCGCCGGGAATCTTCAGCTTTTCGACGTGTTTGTCCTCGATCGCCAGCGCCGTCTCCGGAACGTCGTCGATCGGCGTCGTGCCGTGGCGCCGGCGGCGGGCATGGTCGACGGCCGACGACCGGGCCACCACCGCCAGCCAGGTCGACAGGCCCGCGCGCGCGGGATCGTAGGTTTTCAACAGCCGGTAATCGTTGGCGCAGAGGCGCACATAGACGTCTTGGGCCGCGTCCATGACGTCTTCCTCGCTCAGCCTGTAGGTACTGAGCGAACGGCGCACGACGGCATTGATCAACGGCGTCGAGGCGACGACGAACGCATCCCACGTGCGTTTGCTGCCGGTCGCCAGGGCCCGCAGATCGATCTCTTTCAGTTCCGTCACGCCTGCGTTCCGCTCCGCGTCTGTCCGCCCTGCAGTTTAATGTGGTTTGTGGCCGAATCAGGTCCCGCTACAGTCACCCCGCATTTCCCGGGGAGTACCGATGAGCGAGTCGCTAACACGGCAACTGAAGATCACCAAGCAACCAGTACGCGGCAAAGGGGTTGTGGTTGCACAGAACTGCCGCGCGGCCGAAGTCGGCGCCGAGATCCTGCGCAAGGGCGGCAATGCCATCGATGCTGCGGTCGCTACCGGCCTCGCGATCGGCACGCTCGAGCCGTGGATGAGCGGCATCGGCGGCGTGGGCTTCATGACGATCTGGAGTGCCAAGGAAGGCCGCGCCTATACGATCGACTACGGCCCCGTCTCCGCCTCGAAGCTCGATCCCGCCAGCTATCCGATCGTGGGTCCCGGCCCCGCCAACCCGTTCGCGTGGCCCGACATCCTCGAGCGCAGGAACGAGTTCGGCTACCACTCGATCGCGATCCCGGGCCAGGTCGCCGGCATGGGCAAGGCGCTTGAGCGCTTCGGCACGATGCAATGGAAAGACGTCATCGCCCCGGCCGTCGCGCTCGCCGAGCGCGGCATGGAACTCGACTGGTACATGCAGGTCATGATCGCCAACGGCGCACAGGATCTCGCGCAGTATCCGGCGTCGAAGGCAGCCTACCTCTGCGACGACGGCTTCGTACCGACCAACGACTGGAGGGGAACCACGCGCTACATCAAGCTCGGCAATCTCGCTGAGACCTATCGCCGTCTGGCCGAAGGCGGCCCGCGCGAATACTACCAGGGCGCGCTGGCGCGTGACATCGCCGCCGACCTGCAGGCCGGCGGTTCTGCCATCTCCTACGACGATCTCAAGAACTACGAGGCCAGGATCGTCGAGCCGCTGTCGTTCCAGCACAACGGCGCCACGGTCAATGTCGCGGGCGGCCTGACCGCCGGCCCGACGCTGAAGCGCGCGATCGAGCTGATGGGCGCGCGTACCAAGGGCACCGGCGCACCAGGTGCGGAATTCTTCACGGCCGTCGCCGAAGGCATGCACATCGCCTACGACGAGCGCCTGAAGACGCTGGGCGAGAAGCCGACCAACAGCTGCACCACTCATTTCTGCGCCGCCGACTCCGAAGGCAACATGGTGGCGTTGACCCAGACCCTGATGTCGCTGTTCGGCTCGTGCGTGATGCTGCCCAAGACCGGCATCACGATGAACAACGGCATGCTGTGGTTCGACCCGGTGCCGAACAAGCCCAACTCGATCGCGCCCGGCAAGAAGCCCCTGTGCAACATTTGCCCGGTGATCGTGGCCAAGGACGGCAAGCCGTGGTTCGCCATCGGCGCCTCGGGCGGCCGGCGCATCGTGCCCGCGGTGTCGCAGATCTCGCTCATGATGATCGACCGCGGCATGGACGTCGAAGCGGCTTTCCATCAGCCGCGCATCGACGTCTCGGGCGTAGGGCCCATCCGGGTCAATCGCGACCTGCCCGACGCCGTGAAGAAGGCGATCGCAGCCAAGCTGCCGATCACCGAAGTCGAGAACCAGATGTCGCCGCTGGGCTTCGCCAACCCGTGCTGCATCGTGCGCGATCCGCGCACGGGCGAGCTCACGGGCATGAACGAGGTGATGTCTCCATGGGCCGGCGGCGCGGCGCAGTAACCCTCGCGACGCTCCTGCTGCTCGCGGCACCCGTTGCCGCGCAGCAGCAGGAGCGCCTGCCTGTTCTCGTGCCGCTCACCGGCTTCGTGGCGCTCGAAGGCACAAGCCAGAAGAACGGCGCGCTTCTCGCGGCGAGCGCGATCCAGGACATGAAGCTCCGGCCGGAGGTGCTCGATACTGCATCGACGCCCGAGGCCGCCGTCACGGCGTGGGAACGCAGCTTCGGCAGCGGCACGCCTATGGCCATTGTCGGTCCGATCCTGGGCACGCAGATGCTGGCACTGCTGCCGCTCGCGCAGGAAAGGAAAGTGCCGTTGCTCACCATCTCGGGCACGGCGCGGCTGGGCGACTTCGGCAATCCCTGGTTCTTCCGCTTCTTCCCCAGCGACGCCACGGTGAAGGTGGCGCACGCGCGCTACGTGGTGGAGAAGCTCGGCGCCAAACGGCCCGCGATCATTTACCAGAGCACCGCCTACGGTCAGTCCGGTCACGACCAGCTCGTGAAGACCTTCGCCGAACTCAAGACTCCACCGGTGCTGGAGGAAAGCGTCGGCACGACAGTCAACGACCTGTCACCGGCGCTGCTGCGCGCCAAGGCCGCCGGAGCCGACGTGCTGGTGCTCCACCTGCACGCCGCCTCGACCGTGCTCGCCGTCCGCCAGGCGCGACAGTTGCTGCCCGACCTGCCGATCGTCGCGGGCTCGGCCATGCACCAGCCGGCGACGGCGGCCCTTCTCGAGCCCGCCGAACTGCGCAACGTCTGCGCGGAGACCGCCTCTTCGCCGATCTCCGCCGGCACGCCGGAAATGCGCGCGTTCCTCGACGCCTATCGCGCGGCGTACAAGAGCGACCCCGACGCGTACGCGGCCGCGCAATACGACGCCGTGCAGATGCTGGCGCACATCCTCAAGGACCTCGGAGCGAAAGCCACGCCGGAGACCGTCCGTGCCCGGCTGGCCAGCGACACCTATCGCGGCATCGCCGGGACCTATCGTTCCGATGGCAAGGGCAACATGGCCCACGACGCGGAAATCATCTGTTACGACGGCAAGGACCGGGTGCCCCGGATCGAGGCGCACTATTAGATGACGACTGTGCAATCTCCTGCCCCCTCACCCGATGAATTCACCAAGCGCCTGCTGCCGTGGATGGTGGCGGTGGCGTTCTTCATGCAGTCGCTCGATACGACCATCCTGAACACCGCGGTGCCGGCCATTGCGCAGGCGATGGACGTGACGCCGCTCAACATGAAGTCGGTGCTGGCGAGCTACACCCTGAGCCTCGCCGTGTTCATCCCGATCAGCGGCTGGATGGCGGATCGCTTCGGCACGCGCCGCGTCTTCGGCAGCGCCATCGCGCTCTTCTCCGTGGGCTCACTGCTCTGCGGCATCTCGACCAACATCAACATGCTGGTTGCCTGCCGCATCCTGCAGGGCGTGGGCGGCGCCATGATGGTGCCGGTCGGCCGCATGACCATGGTGCGGACATTTCCCAAGTCCGAGCTGATCCGCGCCATGAGCTTCGTGTCGATCCCCAGCCTGATCGGCCCGATGCTGGGCCCGGTCGTGGGCGGCCTGATCGTACATTACCTGCACTGGAGCATCGTGTTCTTCGTCAACCTGCCGGTCGGTCTCGTCGGGCTCTACCTGGTGCGGCGCTATCTGCCCGACTATCGCGAAGACGACAGTCACCCGCTCGACGTCGTGGGCCTGATCCTGTTCGGCAGTGGCGTCGCCCTGCTCTCCTACGTGCTCGAAGTATTCGGCGAGCACAGCCTCAGCGATCTCGAGATGGCCGGTCTGCTCGGCCTGTCGGCGCTGCTGCTCGCGGGCTACGGCATCCGCGCAACGCAGACGGCTTGGCCGCTTTTGATGCTGAGCCTGTTCAAGCTGCGCACCTTCCGTGCCGCCGTAGTGGGAAGCTTCGTCGGTCGCCTCGGTCTGGGCGGTATTCCGTTCCTTTTCCCGCTGCTCTACCAGATCGGCCTCGGCTTCACGCCGGTCCAGTCGGGCATGCTGATCGCCCCGCAGGCGATGGCGGCGATCGGCCTCAAGATCGTCGTGCCGCGCATCCTGGCACTTTTCGGCTATCGCACGGTGCTGATCGCCAACACCCTGATCGTCGGCTGCCTGATCATGACGTTCGCCACGGTTGGCGCCGACACACCGGCGTGGCGGATCGTACTGCAGGCCTTCGTCCTCGGCTTCTTCACCTCGATGCAATACACCAGCATGAACACGCTGGTGTACGCCGACGTCACCGCAAGCCAAACCAGCAGCGCCAGCACCATCGCCAGCACCGGCCAGCAGATGTCTATCAGCTTCGGCGTGGCCTCGGCCTCATTGATCGCTTCGCTGTTCGTGCCGGAGAGCTTGCATTCCGATCCGGCGGCGATGATTCACGGGGTGCACGAGGCCTTCATCGTGCTGGGCCTGCTCACGATCGCCTCGTCGCTGGTGTTCATGGAGCTGCGCAAGAGCGACGGTGGCGCCGTCAGCAGTCACGCCGGCAAGAAGGGCAAGATGCCCGCCTAGCCCAAAAGGCCCGCGCCGACGTTCACCATGAGCGCCAGCAGGGCGGTGTTGAAGACGAACGACACGATGCCGTGGATGAGGGTCATGCGCCGCATCGGCTTCGAGACCGTGTTCACGTCGCCGGTCTGCGCGGCACAGCCGATGACGAAGGCATAATAGGCGAAGTCGCCGTAATCGGGATCGCGCTTGCCGGGAAACTCCAGGCCGCCTGGATGGCCCTTCTTCTCGGGCTTGTAATAGAGATTGGCGTAGTGAAGCGTGAACATCAAATGGGTGAAGGCCCACGACAGGATCACCGTCAGTCCGGTGACGGCAATGGCCAGAACGGGCGTGTCCGTTGCCTTCTTCAGGATCGCCAGCTCGGTGAATATCGCGGCAAAGCTCGCCGCCGCGCTCAGCACGACCAGCATCACGATCACCCAGTCGGACTCGTCGTAAAGTGCGGCGCGGTTGTGGCAGGTCTCGACCGTCGAGCGCGCGATCATCACGAAGGCGAAAACCACGTAGATCAGCGCCGTCAGATCCCACGCCATGAGAATTCTTGTCACGAGGCGGAGGTGATCCGGCAGCACGACAAACAACAGGAGGCCCGCGACGATCGACGCCAGCAGTCGGCGCCGGGCGAACAGGACACGGCCGGCGCGGGTGTCGAGGAATGACATGATCTCTCCCTTGAGGGGCCACTCTGCCATAAAGTGCCGGCATGTTGTTCGACGCGATCGATCTCGGCGCGACCTTCGTCTTTGCCATCAGCGGCGCGACACAGGGAGTGCGTCACCGACTCGACCTGTTCGGCGTCCTGGTCGTGGCCTGGGCGGCCGCGGTGGCGGGCGGCCTGGCGCGCGACCTGTTGATCGGCGCGGTGCCCCCGGTCGCAATCTCCGACTGGCGCTATCTCGCGGTGGCGGCCGCCGCCGGCCTGCTCGCCTTTGTCGCCTCCGAGCCCATCGCCCGGCTCAAGCGGCCGGTCCAGCTGTTCGACGCGGCGGGCCTCTGTCTGTTCGCCGTGACCGGCACCCAGAAAGCCCTGGGGCATGGGCTGGAGCCGGCCATGGCCGC
>CAIMEE010000341.1 GCA_903839865.1 Enhydrobacter aerosaccus
CTGCCGGCGGTGACGGCGTCGAAGCTCCAGGTCTGGCGCGAGGCGCCGCCCGATTCACGGCGAAGGTTCTCGATGCGCACCACGGCGCCCAGATGGCGGCCGCAGGCGGCGGCAAGAGCAGCGGCGACGATCTCGCTCATTCAGCCGACTGTGGCATAGGGTTCGCGGCATGGTAAGAGGACGTCGCGGAGCAGGGAGCCCAGACAGTGTCAGATTTCGCGGCGATGAACGGCCTTTTCCTCGAGGATCTTTCGGTAGGCCAGTCGGCCATGTTCGGCAAGACGGTGACCGAGGCCGACATCATGGCCTTTGCGGGCGTGTCGGGCGACACCAACCCGATCCACCTGCACGAGGGCTTTGCCAAGGGCACGCGCTTTGGCCAGCGCATCGCGCACGGCATGCTGAGCGGCAGCTTCATTTCGACGGTGATCGGCACCAAGCTGCCCGGGCCCGGTGCCATCTATATTTCGCAGACCATGAACTTCATGGCGCCGGTGCTGATCGGCGAGACGATCACGGCCGTGGCCACGATCAGCGCGATCGATGCCACGAAGCGGCGCGTGACGCTGAAGACGCAGTGCCTCAACGGCGACAAGGTCGTGATCGACGGAGAAGCCGTCGTGCTGGTGCCGCGTCGGGCCGCGAAGTAGGGACGGCCAGATGATTCCGGTCTTCGACCAGTGGCAGCAGGTGTCGGCTGCCTGGAAGGGCGGCGCGGTCGCGCTGGGCAATTTCGACGGCGTCCATCACGGCCATCAGGCGTTGCTCGCCCGGACGGCCGAGCATGCGCGCACCCTCGGCGCGCCGCTCGTGGCGCTGACTTTTGAACCCCATCCGCGTCGCTTCTTCGTGCCCGACACCGGGCCGTTCCGGCTGACCCTGCCGCCGGCCAAGCTCCGCCTGCTCGAGCAGTTCGGCGTGCAGGCGGTGCTCGCGCAACGCTTCGATCCCGCGTTCGCCGCCGTCACGGCCGATGCCTTCGTCGACGACGTGCTGCGGGGCGGATTGGGCGCGCGCCACGTCGTGTGCGGCTATGACTTTACCTTCGGCGCGCGGCGCGGCGGCAATGTCGAGATGCTGCGCGCGCGGGGAACGGAGCGCGGCCTGGGCGTCACGATCCTCGATCCCGTGATGCGCGAGGGCGAGATCTATTCCTCGACCCGCATCCGCGAGGCGCTGCGCGCCGGCATGGTGCGCGAGGCGGCCGAGCTTCTGGGCCACGAATGGGAGATCGAAGGCGTCGTCGAGCAGGGCGACCAGCGCGGCCGTACCATCGGCTTTCCCACGGCGAACGTGGCGCTGGGCGAGCATCTGCGCCCGCGCTTCGGCGTCTATGCCGTGCGCGCGCTGATCGATGGTGAATGGCGCAAGGCAGTGGCCAATCTGGGCAAGCGGCCGACGGTGGGCAAGCTGCAGGAGAATTTCGAGGTCCATCTGTTCGACTTCACGGGCGACCTCTACGGCAAGGTGCTGCGCGTGGCGCTGGTCGACTTCATCCGTCCCGAGATGAAGTTCGCGGGCCTCGACCAGCTCAAGGCCCAGATCGCCGTCGACGGGCAAACGGCAAGAACCCTTCTCGCGTGATCGCAATCCTGTCTGCCATTGCCGCCCTCGCGGTGGCGTTTGTCACGGTGGCGTCCTATTCGCGCGACTGGAGGCTGGCGTTGATCGCGCACTTCCGGCTCCATCTCGCGGTGGCGGCGTGGCTCGCGTTGCTGGTGACGGCGGTAGTCGACCTGCCGGCAGGCCCAAAGCTGGTGATGCTTTTCGCAGCGTTCGGCGCAGCCGTCGTCAATCTGAGCGAGATGGTCCAGAGAACGCCGCGCGGTCCTGCGGCGGCAGGCGATCGCCGGCTGCGCGTGGCCTTCGCCAACGTGCTGAAGTTCAACCCCGATGCCGGACGGCTGGTCGACTGGGTACGCCATGAGACGGTCGATGTACTGGTCGTGGCCGAATCCGTGGCCGCCTGGCCAGGCCGTCTTGCCGTGCTGGCCGACGAGCTGCCGTTCGGCGCGCGCACGCGGATGGGCGATGTCGCCGTCTATTCGCGACACGAGATCGTGGGGGAACCGCATCACATCTTTCCCCGCATCGGCCACGCTGTCGCGCTCGAGGTCGCAGGCATTACGCTGGTCGGGGTGCATACCGCCGCGCCTTTGAATGCGGCGCACAGCAGCGCCTGCGACGAGCTGATCGAC
>CAIMEE010000342.1 GCA_903839865.1 Enhydrobacter aerosaccus
GCCGACACGGCGGCACGAACCGCCGCCTCGCACGGCCCATCGACAGCAATCCGCGCCGGCACGCCGCACGCCGCCAGCGCCGCCGCCAGCAACGCCGTTCCCACGGGTCCGTCGGTCTCCGCTGCCGGCGTATCGCCGCGCGGCACATAGAAGCCGGTAATCAGGCCGACGCTCTTTGCCCTGCTCAACGCGCGGGCGGCTTCTTCCAATTCGCCCCGGCTCGCGTCGATCAGCGCCTGCGTCTTGCGGCCGACGTCGCGGCAGACCACCGCCTCGATGGCATCGAACTTACTTGTCTTTGGCGACATACACTCCGGTCCAATCCGTGGGCGAATCGTCCATCAGCCCGTCGACCCTCTCGCGCATCGCCTCGTAGTACGTCTGCTGCCATCCCGCCGCAGCGGCGGCCACCACGCACGCATCGATGGCCCCGAGCGCCTCGGCGAAGCTTCCGGTGCGATAGAGCACCAGGAACTGCGATTGACGATCCACGAGAGCTTTGAACTCCGGCCTGGCGGCCATGGTCGCATCGCCCACGAGGGCAAAAATGCGCTCCGGCTGCGTCTTGCCCTTCACCATGACGAGATCCAGCTCGATGGTGGCGAAGTCGGGAATCTGCTGGCAGGTGTTGTCACCAACGATGATGCCGACGCCATAGGTCTTGCACTGGCCTTCGAGACGCGACGCCAGGTTCACCTCGTCGCCCAGGCAGGAATACGTGAGACGTTGGGCGGAACCGAAATTGCCGACCGTCGCCAATCCCGTATTCAGGCCGACACCGATATTCACGGGTATGTGGCCATTGCCCTGCGCCTTGGCCTCCGCTTCCCATTCACGGTTGAGCTCGACGAGCTTCGCCTGCATGTCGAGGGCGGCGCGGCAGGCGTGGACGGCATGGTTCTCGACCGGCAACGGTGCGTTCCAGAACGCCATGATCGCGTCGCCCATGTATTTGTCGATCGTCCCGTTGGCGCCGAGGATCAGATCGGTCATCGGCGTCAGGAAGCGATTCATGAAGCGCGTCAGCCCGTGCGGATCGAACTGCTCGGAAATGCGCGTGAAGCCGCGCACGTCAGTGAACATCACCGTGATCTCGCGCTGCTCGCCGCCCAATGCTAGCAGGTCGGGGTTGCGCACCACGGCTTCGACCTGTGCCGGCGACAGGTAGAGATTGAACGCGCCGCGAATCTCCTTTCGATCGCGCTCCGCCCGCATGAAGGCGAGCGCGGAACCGCTGATGTAGATCGCGGCCAATGTTGCCGGCGGATAGATCGGATCGAACAGCAGCCGAGCCTGTGCGAAAGCGATGAACGGCACTGCCACACCGACGCCAATGAAGCCGACAGCCAGCAGCGCCATCGTGCTGGCCGACAGCCGCGGCAAGAGCAGCACAAAAGCAAGCCCGATCGCGGCGAGATAGATGAGCTCCGTGCCGCCGGCATAGTCCGGCCGCTCGAGGTAGGTCGCGCTCAACATCTGCTCGACGAGCTGGGCATGGATTTCCACGCCCGGCACGTTGTCCTCGGTCGGCGTATTGCGAAGGTCCTTGAGGCCGACCGCGGAGGTGCCGATGAAGAGGATGTTTCCGGCGAGCTTGTCCGCAGGGACCTTGCCCATCATCACGTCCTTGGCGGAGATGAAGCGCTCGTCGCGGTGTCCGCTGTCGTACAGCACCACCCGGCCTTCGTTGTCGGTGTGGACATCGAGCGCACCGATCTTGATCCAGCCGATGCCCGTCTCCGCGCCGAACGAGAACATGCCCTGCGAACCCGCCCAGTGCACGATATAGGTCGAGGGCGGCCCCTCCTGCGCCACGCGCACCGACTCGATGGAAAGGGCCGGATAGAGATCCTCGTCGCGCTGGCCGGCGAGACGGAACAGCATCGGCACGTGGCGTACCACGGAGCTCTCGACGCCGGTGGTGACGCCGCCATTACCCCTTGCCGACTGCTCCAGCACGTCAATGGAGCGGACCGCGCCGGTCTGCTGCGGAATGAACTTCGAGATGAGGCGAGGCACCGCCTTCGCGTCGGCTTCGCCGCTGTTGTGCGCCACGCCCCAGAGGCGGCGCGGTGCGCCGGTCTTTCCCTTGGCATCGAAGGCAAATCCCGTCACGACCGGCGCCTTCGCCAGCGCCTCGCCCAGCACCTCATCGTTGTCGGGCAGTGCTTCCATCATGCGACGCATGTCGGTGTCGCGCATTTCTTCGGGTAGAGATCGCGCCAATACCCGGAGCGACGAGCGGTCAGCTTCCGAGAACACGACGTCGAAGGCTATAACGGCCACTCCGGCGTCGGCAAGCTTGTCGACCAGGTCGCCGACGACCGTGCGTGGCCAGGGCCATTGGCCATATTCGGCAAGTGACGCCTCATCGATGTCGATGATGTGTACCGGCAGGTCGTCCTTCACTTCGCGAGGCTTGACCCGCTGATAGGCGTCGAAGGCGAAGTCACGCAGGCGGACGAGGCTGGGCGGGTCGATCACGCGAAGCGCCAGCGCGTTCAGCAGCACGAGCAGGGCCACCAGGACAGGCGCACGGGGCGCGTTGCCTTTGCCAAACAGCCAACTCATGCTCATCGCGTCAATGCCCCTCCGCCGATCGGACTTTACGGAAGGTCATCCCCTAAGCCAAATAGCGCCCCCGTGCCAGCCACTCCCCTCCATGGCCCCTTGATGGGCATCTACTGCAAGCTCGGCTCGACCGTGCTGTTCTGCACCATGGACGCCATGGTCAAGGACTTCGGCGCCACATACAGCTTCTTCCAGCTCATGCTGTTCCGCAGCGTCGTTGCGCTGGTACCCATCGCCTTCATCGTCTGGCGCGCCGGTAATATCCGTATCGTGCGCAGCAACCGGCCCTGGCTGCAGTTCGCCCGTGTCTGCGCCGGCCTCGGCAGCACGGTGGGCTTCTTCTACGTCTTCCCGCGCATGCCGCTGGTCGACGCTTACGCGATCTCCTATGCCGCCCCGCTCTTCATGGTCGCCCTGTCCGTGCCCTTGCTCGGCGAGCAGGTCGGCTGGCGGCGCTGGACGGCCGTCGGCGTGGGCTTCGCCGGCGTCATCCTGATGCTCGATCCCTGGGCCATCGGACTCCAGGCCAATTCGCTGATCGTCCTTGGCGCGACCTTTTGCTACGCCCTGTCGACCATCCTTGTCCGCAGGGTCAGCCGCCATGACGCGGATGCCGCCACGCTCTTCTGGTTCTCCGTCGCCGCGATTGCGTTTGCGTTGACCGGGGCCATCCCGCAATGGGTTTGGCCGACGCCGATGGACTGGCTATGGCTGACCCTGCTTGGCTTGCTGGGGGGCATTGGCCAGGTTCTGGTCACCCGGGCCTGGCGGCTGGCGCCGGCATCGATCCTTGCCCCCTTCGACTATACGGGTATCGTCCTCGCGGTCGCATACGGCTACTTCTGGTTCCACGAGCAGGCGTCGTGGACCATCTGGCTGGGGCTTCCGCTGGTCATCGCCTCCGGCCTCTACATCCTGCACCGGGAGCGGATCCGCTCCCGCGAGCGTGCCTTGACGAAACAGGCCGCAATCCACATCTTGTAGTCCATGAGCGACACCCAGTTCTCCGTGACCCCGAACGCCGCCAAGCGGATCGCCTTCCTGGCCGCCAAAGAGGCCAAGCCCGTGATGATGCGCGTGGCGGTACTGGGCGGCGGCTGCTCGGGCTTCCAGTATAATTTCTCGTTCGAGGAAGCGCGCAGCGACGACGACCTTGTGATCGAGCGCGACGGCGCCGCCGTGCTGGTCGACTCGACGTCCCTGGAGCTGCTGCGCGGCAGCCAGCTCGACTATGTCGAGGAAATGGTCGGCTCGTCGTTCCAGGTCAAGAACCCGAACGCCACCTCGTCCTGCGGCTGCGGCAACTCCTTCAGCGTGTGATCCTGACGCGATGAAGATCGCGACGTGGAACGTGAATTCCGTCCGCAAGCGGACGGAGAACCTCGTGTCATGGCTGGGCCGCGCCAAGCCCGATGTCGTCGTCCTGCAGGAGTTGAAGGCGCAGGAACCGCAGTTCCCCAAGCTCGAGATAGAGGCCGCCGGCTACAAGGTCGAGATGGTCGGCCAAAAGGCCTTCAACGGCGTGGCCCTGCTCTCGCTTCATCCGGTGGAGATCACCGCCCGCGCGCTCCCGGAGCCCGTCGCTGACGAGCCTGCGCGCTACATCGAGGGCAGGATCGCGACGCCAAAGGGGCCGCTCACCATCGGCGGGATCTATCTCCCCAACGGCAATCCGATAGGCACCGAGAAATTCGCCTACAAGATCGCCTGGATGGATCGCCTGGCGCAGCGCGCCAAGACGCTTCTCGCCAAGGAAGAGATGTTCGTCCTGGGCGGAGACTACAATGTGATCCCGACCGACGCCGACGTCTTCAGCCCCAAGGCCTTCGCCGACGATGCGCTCACGCAGCCGGAGTCGCGGCGGGCGTTGCGCAGCCTGATCAACCTCGGCCTGACCGACGCGATCCGCGCCATTCACGTCGAAGGACCGCAATACACTTACTGGGATTACCAGGCTGGCGCCTGGCCTAAGGATCACGGCCTGCGCATCGATCATCTGCTGCTCTCACCGCAAGCCGCCGACAGGCTGACCGCCGTCGGCATCGACAAGGCAGAACGCGGCAAACCCGAACCGTCGGACCACGTCCCCGTCTGGTGCGAGCTCGACGTCGGCGCCTAGGCGCTACTCCGCTCCGGCGCCGATCACGCCGCCGTCGGCAATGATGCACTGGCCGCAGATGAAAGCTCCCGCCTTCGAGGCCAGGAACACAGCGACTCCACCGATGTCGTCGGGCTGACCGATGCGCTTCAGCGCGGCCTTGTTCTCTTGCGCAGCGCGGATCTGCGGATTGTCCCACAGGGCCTTGGCGAAGTCGGTCTGGATCAGTCCCGGCGCGATCGCGTTGACGCGGATGTTGTCCTTGCCCCACTCCATGGCGAGCGATTTCACCAGGGAAAGATCCGCGGCCTTGCTCATGTTGTAGGCGGCGATGTGCGCGGAGCCTACGAGCGCGCCGATCGACGACACGATGATGAAAGCGCCGTCCTTGCGCTCCGCCATTTCCGGGCCGACCATGTTCATCAGCCAGAGATTCGACATCACGTTGTTCTGCATGATCTTCTGGAACACATCCTCCTTAAGCCCCGACAGCGGACCGAAGTAGGGATTGGAGGCGGCATTGCAGACCATGATGTCGATGCGGCCGTAGGTCTTGCGCGCGTGCGCGACCAGGTTTTCGAGCTGCGCCTTGTCGGAAATGCTGGCGGCGACCGCGCTCGCCTCGCCGCCCTTTGCCTTGATGCCTTTCACGACCTCCTCGCAGGCAGGCAGCTTGCGGCTGGAGACGACGACCTTGGCCCCGTGCGCAGCCATCTGCTCGCAGATCGAGCGGCCGATGCCACGACTGCCGCCGGTGACCACGGCGACCTTGCCGGTAAGATCGAACATCTTTGAGTTAGTCATATCAGCGTCTCTCTCCCCCTCGCAGGGCTGGTCAATATTTCGTGAGTTATCAGTCGCTTGGCCTCTCATTGTCTCTCAAGGCCTGTCAGCGTCTCTCACTGTATAGCAAGTCGGCGCTAGGGACACGGTTAGGGACAAACGGTAGATGTTCACGAAGCCTTCTCATCGGAGAAATCATGCCCCGCATCAATCGCCTCAAGCCGCTGGCCGTCGAAAAGGCCAAGACCCCCGGTCGCCAGGCTGACGGCGGCGGCCTCTACCTCGTCGTGAAGCCCGGCCCACGTAAGTCGTGGGCGTTCATCTACCGCCGCGGCGCCAAGACGACGGAGCTTGGCCTAGGAAGCCTCGCAGACGTGTCCTTGGTGGCGGCGCGCGCTGCGGCCTCAGAATTTCGCGATGTGCTCAGCCAGGGTGGCGATCCCCGCACTCACCGCGCCCGCAAGCGCCAGGCAAAGGCCTTGGAGGACGCCCGATCGGTTACATTCGAGACCGCTGCCCGCCGCTACCACGAGCGGCACAAGGCCAAATGGCATAGCGAGCAGTACACCACGCAATGGATCCGGTGCCTTGAACTCCACGCCTTCCCTGAGATTGGCAACCTTTCGGTTACGGACGTCGACATGGTGGCGATCCTCAAGGTTATCGAGCCCATCTGGTACGACTTGCCTCGGGTGGCGCAAATCGTTCGCGCAAACATCGAATCCGTTCTCGACCTCGCGCGGGTCGAGGGCCAGCGAACTACCGACAATCCGGCACGATGGGACCTGCTCAAACATGCTCTGCCCGCCCGGGAAGGAGCGCGGGCGGCCGGCCACTTCCGCGCCCTGTCTCATTCCGACGTGCCGGCGCTACTGAAGGATCTGGAGAAGGAGGACACGGTTTCCGCCCTTTGCTTGCGCTTCACTATCCTGACCGTCGCGCGCACCAATGAATCGACCGCCTGCCGATGGACGGACATCGACCTAGCCGCTCGCACTCGCACGGTACAAATCCTCAAAGGTGGCAAGGGTTGGCAGCACCTCGTGCCGCTAAGTGATCAGGCAATCGAGTTGCTGCGGGGGCTGATGGTGGACGGAAAGCCGGTGGGCGAATACATCTTCCCCGCCCGCAATCGCCGCGGCCACCTTGGCACCAGCGCCATGCTGGACTTGCTCGAGCGACTGAAATGGAATGATCGCACCACTACTCACGGTATTCGCTCCGCCTTCAAGACGTGGGCGACCGAACGCACGAACTATCCACGGGAAGTCGTAGAGCTTTGCCTGTCCCACCTTCAGGGCGATCCCCTGGAGCGCGCCTACCAACGTGGCGACATCATCGAGAAGCGCCGCCAACTGATGCAAGCCTGGGCCGACTATTTCGAGACCGGGGAGCAGACGGCCAACAATGTAGTCGCCATCCGGGCGTGAGATCGAAGGGGCACTCGCCCTTTTCGACTGTTGCAAACATTCCAACGACGTCTGCTTTCGGGGGTACAGCGGACATGCACCGGCTATCCCAAAATCGACGCGAATGACCCGAAGCGGACATCGAGTAGAATTGCTCACTCCATTCATATCGGCGGTGCCGGCGCGTTGATCGTGGCGGGACTGTCGTGTCGAGCACCCTGTCGGTATACAGTCGGCGCGGGATTTGGTTGAGCAATCCATTTTCGCGGATTGGGGTATTTGAAGTGTCGACAACTACAAAGCTGTCACTCGCCGTACTGATCGCCGTGGCATGGAATTCGATGGCCTTTGCCGGCGATCCTCGGTGTAACAGACCGCCTTTTGGCGGGTCGCCCGACCGCTACAGGGCGATCTTGGAGAACTACGGCCAGAAGCTTGATAGCGTCACGAAGACGCTGGAAGAGATTTGTAACATGAAGTTTAGCGGTGCAGACCGCACGGCACTGCACACGCTTGGTTTCACAGACGAAGAGATTAATCGGATGGACACGTCTACATTGACCGTGGATGTGATCAATGGAGTCAAGAGTCGTCCCAATTCTAATTAAAATGTGCCACTGCGCATTTTGGCCAGGCAGGCCCAATCAGCAAGAGAGCAATGAACGCAATGACGACTTCTTTGATCATTTGCGCCCTGTTGATTGGCGGCGCATTGGGCGGGGCCTTGCTGCGTCGCCTGCTGCCCGAGCAGCACCTTGACCAACACACCAAGGATATCGTCCGGCTGGGTAGCGGTCTGCTTGCCACCATAGTCGGGCTGGTGCTCGGCCTAATGATCAGTTCAGCAAAAACCAATTTCGACACTCAGCGCGACGAAGTCCGGCAACTAACCGCCAAATTCGTGATGCTCGACAACTTCTTGGATCAATACGGTCCAGAGGCCCGTCCGGCGCGTGCCTCGCTACGAAGCGTCATTCCTGCACTGATCGAAAACATGTGGGGCGATGACGCGACCAAATCCAACGGCGCACCCTTTGTGGCAACTACATTCGGCGAAGCCGCATATCGGGCGATCCGCGCGCTTTCTCCGGCCACTGAAGCCCAGCGGTTCTTCCAAGGTCAGGCCATTCAGACCGCCAACGCCATCGCGCAGGTGCGCCTTGTCCTGTACGAGCAGGCTGGCGGACGCATGCCGCCCTTGTTCTTGACGGTGCTGGTGGCCTGGCTGTTCGTGCTGTTCGTGAGCTTCAGTCTGTTCTCGCCGATCAACCCGACGGCCCTTGCGGCCATCGTGATTATTGCGCTGTCGGCTTCGGCGGCAATCTTCCTTATCCTTGAAATGTACCAACCGTTCAGCGGCGTCATGCGGATTGACAGTGAACCGCTGCGGCAGGCATTAGCACCTTTGGCTCCTTAGTCGTTGATCCGGGAGACCTCGTTCCTAGGTCCACTGTTGAGGGTAGACCGTATTCCTCCGGCGTGGGCCGCCTGTACGCTGATGATCTGGTCGTGAAGATTGCGGGTACGTGGGCACGATGACCGTGTCCGCTAACCTTGATGGACACGATTGCAGATGTCAGTTTCGAGATCGGTCTCTGCGGATAAACGCCGGCGGCGGGTGCGCCCTGAAGACGAGAAGCGGCAGATCGTAGCGGAGACGTAAGAGCGCGGGGCGTCGGTATCGGCGGTGGCCCGGCGTCACGACCTCAATGCGAACCTGCTGTTCTCGTGGCGCCGTGTGATGGGGCGGGTTGCGCCGGTA
>CAIMEE010000343.1 GCA_903839865.1 Enhydrobacter aerosaccus
AGCGTGTCGTAGATCATGTTGCCGTGGTGGGTCGAGATCAGCGCCGTCGTCCAGATCGGGTCGACGATCTTGAGGTCGGAGTGCAGCGACACCTTGAGCACGGTCTCGGCATGCGCGGCGCCGGCAACCGCGAGCGCGGTGCCGACAGCGATCGTGCAGATCAAACGACGACCCAACATGGCTTTCTCCCTCATTTCCGACAGCCGCAGGATAGAGCGCTCACTCGTCCTGCGCGACCGCCAATAATTTTTCCCATTCCGCCAGCTTCACTCGCGGCCGGCCCTGCTTCGCGCCGGCGGCAATCTCCGCCTTGTCGATGCGATGCCAGCCCGCCGTGTCGGTGGTGAGCGGAAGGGGATCGATGCCGCTCTTGGGCGTGCGATCCTTCAGCCAGGCAAGCACATGCTGTGCCACCGCATGGCTGTCGGCGCGATTGGTCGGAATGGTGCCGCTCGGCCCGCGCTTGGCCCAGCCGACCGGAAACACGCTTTCGCCCTTGGGGAAGTCGGCGCCGCCATAGCCGATGCAGGTCACGACCAGGTCGTAGTCGCCCTTCTTGATCGACTTGAGCGGGGTATTGAACAGGAAGCGAAGCGCGATCGGCTTGCTGCCGGCCTTGTTGGCCGAGAACCCGCGCAGGATGTCGAGGTTCTTGGCCTTGCGCAGCCGCTCCGGCGTCGGCTCGCTGGAGGGTACGGTGACGTCGAGCGCCTTGGCGTCGACCAGCGGCACCGCGCGCGCGAGCCGTCCCATTTCGGCCAGCTCGTTGCTGGTGAACGAGGCATTCTCCGGCCCACGCCGGCCGATCACGTCGATCGCCTTGACCGGCGCCGCCGCGATCGCCGTCCCCGCCTCGGGCACGATGTCCGACTTCGCCATCTCCTCGGCCGACTTGGCGAGCACGCGCGCCACGTCGAGCGCCACGTTGCCGTTGCCGATCACCGCTACGCGCTTCACCGCACCGAGGTCGGGCCCCTCGCGGAAATCGGGATGTCCGTTCAGCCACGCCACGAACCGCCACGAGCCCCAGACATGCGGCAGCTCCTCGCCCGGCACGCCGAGCTTGCGGTCGATCACCATGCCGGTGGCGACGATCACGGCGTCGTAGGCCGTCACGATCTCGTCCCACGTCATGTCCCGGCCGATCTCCAGGTTGCCGCAGAGGCGCACGTCGGGCTGCGTCAGCAGCCTCTCGAACTGGCGTACGATCGCCTTGGTGCCCTGGTGGTCCGGCGCCACCCCCGCCCGCACCAGCCCGAACGGCGTCGGCAGGCGGTCGATGATGTCGATATGGATATCGGGGTCGCCGCGCAGCAACCCATCGGCGGCATAGAAGCCCGACGGCCCTGCCCCCACGATCGCAACCCTATGAGTCATGGAGGCCCGCTTAGCATATGATGAGGCATGACCAAATACCCTCATCTGCGCCAACTGGGCCGTGCCGCTGCCCTCCCCGTCTCGCCCGACAAGGCGGTCCTGGAGACCGTGCCCAATCCCGATCCCAAGGCGCTTTATCTGGTGCGCTTCGCCCAGCCCGAATTCACGACCCTCTGCCCGATGACCGGCCAGCCGGATTTCGCGCATCTGGTGATCGACTACGCGCCCAAGACCCGGCTGATCGAGAGCAAGTCGCTCAAGCTCTACCTCGGCAGCTTCCGCAACCACGCCGACTTCCACGAGGCCTGCACGCTCACCATCGGCCAGAAACTGGCCAAGGTGCTGGCGCCCCGCTGGCTGCGGATCGGCGGCTACTGGTACCCGCGCGGCGGCATGCCGATCGACGTGTTCTGGCAGACCGGCGCGCCGCCCAAGGGCCTTTGGCTGCCCGACCAGGGTGTCGCCGCCTATCGGGGGCGATGAGCCCCGTTCGGTGAGCAAGCGCCCACCCATCCCGAAGCGCGCGCCGAAGCAGGCGACGCCCGCGGAGTTGCGCGATGCCATCCGCGATGCAGCGCTGAACCTGGGTTTCGACGCGGTGGGCTTCGCGCGCGCCACGCTCGATCCCGCCGCGCGTGCCCAGCGTCTCGGCCGCCTGATGCAATTCGTCGACGACGGCTGGCAAGGGGACATGGGCTGGATGGCCGAGCGCACGGAGCAGCGCGCCGATCCCGCGACGCTGTGGCCGAACGCCAAGACCGTCGTCTCGCTGGCGCTCAACTACGGACCCGAGCGCAATCCGCTGGCGATCCTCGAGCAGCGCGAGCTGGGCGCGATCTCGGTTTACGCCCAGGGCCGCGACTATCACGACGTGATGAAGACCAAGCTGAAGGCGCTGGGCCGCGTGATCTGGGACACCTACCAGCACGAACTGAAGATCTTCGTCGACACTGCGCCGTTGATGGAAAAGCCTGCCGCACAGGCCGCCGGCCAGGGCTGGCAGGGCAAGCACACCAACCTTGTGTCGCGCGCCTTCGGCTCCTGGCTCTTTCTCGGCGAGCTGCTGCTTTCGGTCGAGCTGCCCTACGACGCACCCGAAACCGATCACTGCGGCCAGTGCCACGCCTGCCTCGACATCTGCCCGACCAAAGCCTTTCCCGCGCCCTACCGCCTCGATGCGCGACGCTGCTTTTCCTCTCTCACCATCGAGCACGAAGGCCCGATCG
>CAIMEE010000344.1 GCA_903839865.1 Enhydrobacter aerosaccus
CGGCTCGCGCACCGTCCCGGTCGGCACCCGGGCGGCACGCTGTCCACCTTCGCTGAAGGTGACGCCGATCTTGTCTGTGCGCGGATAGCGCGCCATCAGCACACCATCCTCGCGGACCAGCGATATCGCGCTTTCGTCGCCGAGCGAGACGGTTTTGTAGAGGTCCTCGAAATAGCGCAACTCGATCGCGCCAAGGAGCAGGCCGCCAAACTGCCCGTTGGCCGTGCGCACCCGCCGCGCGAGATAAACCGTCCAGGTGCCATCGCCGCGGTTCTGCACCGGGACGCTGACGAAGCGATCAATCACAGGATTGGCGCGCATTGCCTGGAAGTAGTCGCGGTCCGCCACATTGACCTGCGGGATCGGCCAGTAGCGGGAGAAATTGATCAGCTTGCCATCGGGATTGATCATGGTGATGGCGTTGATATAGGGCAGGCCGGTCAATTTCTCTTTGAGCATCAGATGGATGCGCTGTTCGCCCATCTTCTGTTCATAGGTTTCGCCGTCCGTCACACCTTCGGTGACGAGAAATTCGACGAGGCTGGTGAGCACCAGATCAAGCCCCTGCACCGCGCGATCGGCCTGTTCGGAGAGGGCAACGCTGATGTTGCTGAGGTTGCGTTCGGAGGCCTCGAGCGAGCGCTCACGCAGGTTGATCGCGACGACAAGCATCGCTGTCACCAGCACGATAACGACCAGCAACCCGCCGCCGTAGAGCATGACGAGCGGCCTGCGTTCGCGCCGATCCAGTGCTGCCGCCTCCTCGACCATATCAGGCTTGCTCCGATCCAGCCGATTTGTACCGGCCTGTTTCATCGTCACAGAAGGTGTCGTCGCGGCCGCCGGAACGTCCGCGCAGTTGTCTTAGCGGGCCCGGCTCACCGTGAAATCAGCGACCGCCATGAGGCAGCGGCGGATCGGGCTGTCCGGGAAAATGGCGAGATTGGACTTGGCGTCGGCCGCGAAATCCGCCGCGCGGGCAAGGGTGATGCCGATCGCGCCATGGTGTTCGATCAGCCGCATCGCCTCGTCGAGATCGGCGTCGGTTTGTTCAGAGGCCTCAATGGTGCGGCGCCAGAACGCCTGGCCGGCCTCGTCGGCAGCGGCGAAGGCGGCCAGCACCGGCAGGGTGATTTTGCCCTCGCGGAAATCGTCGCCCACGGTTTTGCCCAGGGTCTGCTGGTCGGCTGCGTAATCCAGCGCGTCATCGACCAGTTGGAAAGCAATACCGAGGTTCATGCCGTAGCCGGCCAGCGCGGCTTCCTCGTCGGGCGGGCGGTCGGACACCACGGCGCCGACCTGGCAGGCAGCGGCGAACAGCGCCGCGGTTTTGCCCTTGATCACATCAAGATACTGCGCATCGCTGGTCGACAGGTCGTTCTGGATAACCAGTTGAAGCACCTCGCCTTCGGCGATCGTCGCCGCCGCGCGGGAGAGAATGTCGAGCACCTTCAGCGAGCCGTCCTCGACCATGAGCTGAAACGCGCGGGCGAACAGGAAATCGCCGACCAGCACCGAGGCCTTGTTGCCGAACACAGCGTTGGCGCTGGCGAGGCCGCGGCGCAGCAGGCTCTCGTCCACCACGTCGTCATGCAGCAGGGTGGTGGTGTGGATGAATTCCACGCAGGCCGCGAGATGGACAGGCCGGGCGCCTTCGTACCCGCACATCCGCGCGGCGGCGAGGGTCAGCAGCGGGCGCAGGCGCTTGCCGCCGGCGGCCACGATATGGGCGGCAAGCTGCGGGATCAGCGCGACAGGGCTGTCCATGCGGCCGATGATGGCGCGGTTGCAGGCTTCGATATCGGAACCCACAAGCCTGACCAGCATGCCCAGGGCGTCCTCCGCCTCGGGGGGACGAACCCGAACATCGTCCGGCAGCGGGTCTGGTGGCAGGCTGGCGACGACGCCCAAAGTGTTCTCCCGACTGAGATACGCGCAAGGATTGCGTGGGCCGCAACATATCGGCGGGGGGGGAACAGGGTCAAGGCGACTGGCGAAATGCCTGTCCCCCGCAATGTGGCTGTCCCCGCCATGGAAGTGTCTTCATGCAATCCGATTGCGGCCTGTTTCGCAATCCGATTGCGGCCTGTTTCGCAATCCGATTGCGGCCTGTTTCGCAATCCGATTGC
>CAIMEE010000345.1 GCA_903839865.1 Enhydrobacter aerosaccus
CAGTGATGGCCGCGACGGCAATCAGCGAGGCGATGAGCGTGTACTCGATGGCGGTTGCGCCACGGTCGTTCTTCATAAGCTTGCGGAAAATAGACAGCATCCTTATCCCCGAATTTATTTACGTTTGGACAATTGAATAAGCAGCTTAACTACGCAGGAGTGTACGTGCACCCGCGTTTCGCGCATCGTCCATTCGGGTATCGATTGAAGTCCTAGTGTAACCAATGCAGCAAACTGCAGTGCTGCAACTTGTTACGCCACCATAACTTCTAGGCCGCCTTCAGATTTCCCGAAGGATCATCGGCACTCAGTGAGAGCTCGAAGCCCGGTATCGCGATGTGCACGTCGAGCGACGGGAATCGTGCGCGGACTGCATCGGCGAAAGCAGGCCACGGCTCCGACGTCGCACCCATCATCGCATGGAAATATTCGTGCGGCGGATAGAGCACCACGACCCTGGGCTTGAGAGCGGCGACACCGCGCACGATGTCGTCGATGAAGTTGAGCTGCATGCCGGCCAGCAGCACGTCGGTGCGGTGGCGGGCACCGAGATCGCCGATCTCGGAATCGGTCATCTTGGTGTTGAAGCCCTCGTTGTAGTTCAGCACCGTGAGCCCGTCGGGCAAAGTGACGTGGAAGCCGGTATAGGGCGAATAGAATGGCGCGCGGGTCGCGCTGCTCCAGGCCCAGGAGAGCTGCGTGGCGTTGCCGTGGAAGAGGGCGCGGCCGAGCGCGCGCGGCAGGTTGATGTCGCGATGCTTCCAGCGGAAGGCGGAGACGGTGAAGCCCGGCACGGATACGGTCTCGAACCGTTTGGGATCGATCGTGCGCATCTGGCTTTCCGGAATGCCGCGGCGCCATTTCAGGAAAGAGCAGACCGAGGGCGATCCGATCACCGTCGCGCCGGTTTCCCTGGCGATCACTGGTACGTCGAGGAAGTGCTCCTCGTGACCATGCGTCACGCAGATATACTTGGCGTGCTTGAAGTCGGCCAGGTGGAACCACTCCGCGCCGCAATAGGGCCGGAAGAACGGATCGAAGAAGAGCGCGCCGGCCGGCGTCTCGATCGAGAGCGCCGACCAGCCAAAGTAACGAAGCTTGATCATCCGATCGGAAGTTTGTCCTATCCGCAGGCCACTGAATAGATGTGCTGTACCTCGCCCGGCAGGGGCATCGCCTGCCAGGTATTGCCGCCGTCCTGCGTGCCGAACACCTCGCCGTCGTAGCGCGCGCCGATATAGACCTGCTTGGGGTCCTTCGCGTGCAGGCCGATCGACATGATCGTGCCGTGCACCTGGACCTTGTCGAAGCGCCTCCAGCTCTGGCCGTTGTCCTGGCTGCGATAGAGCCCGCCGTCGTGGCTCGCGGCAGCGACCGAGAGGGCGGCGTACAGCGTGTTGGGCTCGGCGGGCGAGACCTTCACGTCGCGCCCGTAGGTCGTGGGCGAGAAGCGGCCGACTTCCATATCCTGCCAGGTCTTGCCGTGGTCGGTGGTGCGGAACAGGCCCATGCGCAATGCCAGGATCGGCGATTCAGGATCGGCTGGATTGATCGTGACCGCGTGGCCGTCGAGCATTCCCTCGGCGGTAGTGTCGCTCACGATCTTGCTCTTGAGATGCTCTCTTTCGGAAAGCTTGATCAAGCCGTCGCTGCAATCGCTCCAGGTCTCGCCGCCGTCGGTCGAGCGCATCGCGCCGTTGATCTCGAGCGCGGCATAAATCTCGTCGGGCTTCCTCGGATTCTGGGCAAGGCGCATCACGCGCGAGGCGAACGGTCCCTTGCAATGCGTGCCGACCTTCGGGGGCGCGAGCTTGCGCCAGCTCGCACCTCCGTCCTCGCTGCGATAGACGTCGATCGGCGACGCGCCGGCCAGCATCTTCTGCGGATCGCGGCAGTCGACCAGGAAGGACCAGACCTGTGTGCCCTTGTCCGGGAAGTTCGCCCGCTTGAACGAGGCGCCGGAGTCGGAGCTGACCCAGACTCCGTCATTGGTGCCGGCGAACACCTTCTTCGAGTCGCCCGGATGGACGAAGACGGTATAGGCCTCGACGCTGCCAAGCACATGCTGCCAATCGCCACCGCTGGCGGCCCGGCGGAAGACGCCTGTCTTGCCAGGATGATCGGGCTTTCCGAAGTAACCGGCGACGCCCACGTAGATGTTCGAAGAATCGGCCATGACGGTCTCCTCAGTTCTTTTTCGCGAGCATCGTGCAGGTGGTCGGGTCCATCGGACGGAAGGCCTGATCGGCAGGCACCGTCGCGAGCAGCTTGTAGTAGTCCCACGGTCCCTTGGACTCGGCAGGCGTCTTGACCTCGAAGAGGTACATGTCATGCATCTTGCGCCCGTCGGGTCGGATGTAGCTCGGGCCGAATATGGGATCGTCCCATTTCTCGGACTTGAGGTGGGCCATGACCTTCTCGGCATTGTCGGTGCCCGTCGCCTTGACGGCGTTGAGATAGGCGAGCGTGGCGGAGTAGAATCCGGCCTGCACGCTGGTCGGCATCTTGCCCTTGTTCTTCTCGGCGAAGCGCTTGGAGAAAGAGCGGGTCTTGTCGTTCAAGTCCCAGTAGAACGCTTCGGTCAGTCTCAGACCCTGGGCGCGCTCGAGGCCGAGGGAATGCACGTCGGAGACGAAGCCCAGCAGCGCCGCGAGCTTCTGGCCACCCTTGACGATGCCGAATTCGGCAGCCTGCTTGATCGAGTTCACCGTATCGCCGCCGGCGTTGGCGAGTCCGATGATCTGCGCCTTCGACGCCTGCGCCTGCAGCAGGAACGAGGAGAAGTCGCTGGTGTTGATGGGATGCTTGACCTCGCCCAGGATCTTGCCGCCGGCCTGGGTGACGACGGCGGCGGCGTCGCGCTGCAGGGCGTAGCCGAAGGCATAGTCGGCGGTGAGAAAGAACCAGTCCTTGCCGCCGCCCTTGACGACGGCCGAGCCGGTCACATTGGCGAGCGCGGCGGTGTCATAGACCCAGTGCACGGTATAGGGATTGCAGAATTTTCCGGTGATGTCGGACGAGCCGGGGTCCGGTGCAAGGAACAGCTTCTTCTTCTCGCCCGCCACGTTCACGATGGCGATGGAAGACGACGAGGCGCCCGCGCCCAGGATCATGTCGACCTTCTCGTCGGAGTACCAACGGCCGGCCAACGTTGCCGCGACATCGGCCTTGTTCTGGATGTCGCCGAAGACGAGCTCGATCTTCTTGCCGAGCGCAGTGCCGCCGAAATCGTCGATCGCCATCTGCGTTGCTGCCACCGCGCCGGGGCCGTTGATATCTGCGTAAAGGCTAGACATGTCGGTCGCGACGCCGATCTTCACGGTATCGTCGGAGAGTTGCGCGGCTGCCGGAAAAGTCCACGCGGCGAAAAGACAGACCGCCGCACAAAACACGGAACGCTTCATCGTTTCACTCCCTTGGCTTTATAGTTGCCCGAAGCGTAAGGGGAGAGAGACGGTCATGAAAGAGCAAATCGTCGACATCAAGACGAAGGACGGCGCCATGGAGACATTCCTGGTCTGTCCGGAACGCGATGGACCGTATCCGCCCGTGCTGTTCCTCATGGATGCGCCGGGTATCCGCGAGGAGCTCTACGATATGGCGCGGCGGCTCGCGACCAGCGGCTATTACGTGATGTTGCCGAACCTTTATTACCGCGCGGGCCGCGACACGAAATACGGACCCGATGTGTTGGATAAGGGTAGCGCCGAGCAGGCGCGCATGCGCGCCGTCCGCACCAAGATGACGATCCCGCCGGTGATGGATGACGTGGCCGCCATGATCGCCTTCGCGGACCAGCAGAAGGAAGCGAAGAAGGGCGGTCCGGTGGGAACACACGGCTACTGCATGAGCGGGCCGTACTCGCTGGCGGCGGCGGCGCGCTATCCCGACCGCATCGCGGCGGCCGCTTCATTCTACGGCACCTGGCTGGTGAGCGAGAATGTCGAGAGTCCGCACCTCACGCTCGCGAAGGCCAAGGGCGAGCTCTACATTTCCTGCGCCGAGCACGACGATCTGGCGCCGCCGGACATGGTGAAGGAGCTGCGGGCGTTGTTCGCCAAGTCGGGCAATAGTGGCGAGCTCGAAATCCAGATGGGCGTCCATCACGGCTTCGCCTTCCCGCAACGCTGGTGCTACGACAAGCCGGCGGCGGAACGGCATTGGGAGAGGTTGCTGGCGCTCTACAGGCGGCGGCTGGGCTAAGGGGAGGAAGGCATGAAACGCATTCTTCTGGCGGCATTCTCCCTCTTGCTTGCGGCTTCGACGGCGCAGGCCCAGACGACCAAGCCGAAGGTCACCGATCTCGGTGGGTCACCGGAGTCGATCATCTGGATCGGGAACAGCTTCTTCTATTTCAACAATGGCATGGGCGGGCACGTCAGCCGGCTCAATGCATCGGCCCAGGCGTCCAAGAAATTGCGCAGCACCGATGTCACCATCAGCGGCTCGAGCCTGCAGTGGCACGATGTCGAATCGTACTTCCGGCCGAACGCGGTCGGCGCCTTCTCCTTCGACCCGGAGAACAACGTCGTCTTCAACAAGAACGACAAGCTCTTCGAGGTCGCGGTGATGATGGATTGCAGCCAGTGTCCGGTCCATCCGGAGCTGAAGTCGCAATTTGCCGAATACGCGAAGAAGGACTCCGACATCGTGCGCAAGCACGGGGGTAAGCCGGTGCTCTTCATGTCGTGGGCCTACCAGAACAAGCCGGAGATGACCGTTGGCCTCGCCGAGGCTTACACGATGGCCGGCAACGACAACAACGCGTTGGTGATTCCGGCCGGTCTCGCCTTCGCGCGCGTGGTCAAGGAGCACCCGGAGATCACTCTCTACATCGCCGACAAGCGCCATCCGACACTAGCCGGATCCTATCTCGGGGCCGCGACCAGTTACGCGGCGCTGTTCAGGCAATCGCCCGTCGGGCTTGCCTATACGGCGGGCCTCGATCCCGCGGTCGCGAAGACCCTGCAAGAGGCTGCGTGGGCAACCGTGCTGGCGTACTACGGCAAATAGCCCTGTCTTGCTCGGCCCGACCTTGAATCGCGGCGACGCATCCCAATGTTGGGTTCCGCATCGGGGACCCGGACCCGAGATCCGGCCGGATCGGAGCGCGGGGGCCTCGGGAAACGCTGCACTGTGGGACAGATCGAGTGGAGTCGGGAGTTAGCGCAATCAGCGCTACCCCGCTACCCACCTTCATCTCCGTTTTCCCGTTATTTTAACGGGACGAAGCGATCCTAGTTTGGCGCAGTCGCCGGCTTGAATTTCTGCACGCGCTCGGCGTTGTCGACTTCTCCGGTATAGACATTGCCCTTGGAGTCGACGGCGATCGTATGCACCCAATGGAACTGGCCGGCATAACGGCCTGAGCGGCCAACCGTGCCCACGACCTTTCCGTCGGTGCGGTTGAGGATGCGCATCACGTTGTTCTCGCCGTCGACGTTCAGCAGATAGCTCTGCTTGGCGTCCGGCCAGAAGTTGAGATCCCAGACCGCGCCATTCCCCAGCGTTGCCTTGTCGTAGAACCATTCGGTGACGTAGGTGCCGTCCTTCTTGAAGACCTGGATACGGTTGTTCGTGCGATCGCAGACATAGACGAAGCCGTCCTTCGACACCTTCGCACAGTGCACCGGATTGCCGAACTGCTGCGATACCGCCGCGGCCGGATCGTACTTCGGCTGCTTGTCGTCATTGGGCTTGTTGCCGTAGGCGCCCCAGTGACGCTTGTAGGCGCCGGTCTCGGAGTCGAACACGATGACGCGGCGGTTGCCGTAGCCGTCGGCGACATAGACTTCGTTCGCGGCATCGTCGACCTGGATGTCGGCGGGCTTGCCGAGGAGGGCGGTGTCATTGCTGCCGCCGCTCGGGCCCAGCTTGCCGATGGTCAGCGCGAGCTTGCCGTCAGGACTGTACTTGAAGAGGGCGCTGTCGATGTCGGCATTGCCGCTCAGCCAGACGAAGCCCTTCTTGTCGACGTAGAGACCATGCTCGCGGCCGACCCAGGGATTGTTCGAGGGGCCGCCCCAGCCCTGGACGAAGTTTCCGTCTGCGTCGAACTCCATCACCGAGGGAGCAGGAACGCAGCAATTGTTGCGCGGCGGCTTCAGCGTCGCGCCTTTCTCGTCCTCGGAGAGGGAGCGCGGGCGCTGAAGGACCCAGACGTGATCCTTCGAATCGACGGAGACGCTCGCCACCTGGCCGAAGATCCAGTTGTTGGGCAGGGGTTTGGGCCAGAACGGATCGACGGTGAACTGCGGCACAGTCTGCGCGGCGGCAGGCAAGGCAAACGTCATCAGGGCAAGGACTGCCCATATTGCCCGTCTCATGTTTTCCCTCCTCGTTGACGTCAGGCGGCTTTTGCCGCCTTCGGCTTCTTGGTCTGCCAGTCGTTCAGGATGTCGCGTGCGCGGTTCTTCGTCGGATCCATGTCTGCCTCATGGCCCGGTACCTTGGCCGTGAGTTCGATCACGTAGCCGTTGGGGTCGCGGAAGTAGATCGATCGGATGAACTTGTGGTCCGAGACGCCGCGCACTTCGCGGCCCTCGGCCTTGCCCTTGGCGAACATCCGCTCCAACGCCTCGGGTGAGACTTCGAGTGCGATGTGCAGGTCGAAGTCGTGCTGCTCCTTGAACTCGAACGGCATATCGGGCGCGTCGAAGAAGGCCAGGGATGAGCCGTCATCCAGCTGGTAGAAGCTGTGCAGCACGCCCGAGCCGGTCTTGCGGCCGGTCGCCGTGGTTTCGATCTTGAAGGCGTTGACCAAGGGCAGGCCGAGGAAGTCCTCGTAGAACTTCCGCGTCTCCTTGGAATCGCGGCAGCGATAGGCGTTGTGATGCAGGCCCTTGATCATGAAGCCCCCCTCTACTTGTCCAGCCAGACGTCCTCGAACCGCCAATGATTATAAATCGAATTCACCGCGAGGTTCACGCCCTTCACATAAGGCTGCCAGCAGGTGCCGCCCCAGTCGTGGGCGATCACTGGCCGGGCGCCGTCGAGCTGTAGCTGCCTGTCGATTTCCCAGACCAGCTTGCGGCGAGCCTCGTAGTCCGCTGTCTGCGACTGCGCCTCGAACAGCTTCTCGATCTCGGGATTGCTGTAGTTGGTGTAGTTGCGGTCAGACTTGGCCGCGAAGGTCTCGTAGAGCACGACGTCGGGATCGTCGATGCCGACGCCCTGCACATTGAGGCCGACCGAGAAGTCTCGCTTGGTCAGGCGATTGTACCACACCGCGGTTTCCAGGGCCTCGAGCTCGGCGTCGATGTTCACCTTCTTGAGGTGATCGATCAGGATCACCGTCGGATCGCGATAGGTCGGGATGTTGCGCGTGATGATCTTGACCTTGAGTGGCTTCTCGGCGGTATAGCCCAGCCCCTCCATGATCTTCTTGCCCTCGGCGCGGTTCTTCTCGACGTCGGGCCCGTAACCCGGGATCGTCTCGAGGATTTCCTTGGGCAGGCCCCAGCGGCCTTCCGGCGGCGGCAGCATGATGCCGCCCACCTTGCTGGTGCCCTGGCTCAGGATCTGGACGAAGGCGCTGCGGTCGATGGCGTAGGACATGGCAGTGCGGATCTGCGCGTTGTCGAACGGTGGCCGGTCTCGATTCACCAGCAGGTTGGAGAAGGTAAAGGTCGGGACCATCTCGCAGACCGCGTTGGGCACCTGCGACTTGACGTCCTTCAGCACCGGGGCTGTGATCTCGGCGGTGAAGGTCATGTCCATCTTGCCCGAGGCGAAGGCCAGCACCGAGGTGGCGCGGTTCGGGATGATGCTGAACTCGAGGGCGTCAAGGTAGGGCTTACCCTTCTTCCAGTAGTCCGGATTCTTCACGACACGGATCGATTCGTTCTGCTTCAGGCGGTCGAACTTGAACGGGCCAGTACCGATCGGCTTGGTCCGCATCTGCTCCACCGGCACATGGCATGGATAGACCGGCGAATGGCCGCCCGCGAGCATGGTCAGCATGGAGGGCTGCGGCCGGCCGAGATGGAAGGTCACTTCCTTCGGGCCGTTCACCGTCACTTCGTTGAGATTGAAGTACCAGATCTTGCGCGGGTTGCGCCGGACCTTGGCGTCGACATCGCCTCTCAGCATGTCCCAGGTACATTTGACGTCGGCGCTCGTGAACGGCTTGCCGTCGTGCCACTTCACGTCGTCGCGCAGCTTGAAGGTGAGATCCTTGCCGCCGTTGCTCCACGCCCACTCGGTGGCGAGCTCGGGCACAATATGGTCGGCCGAGTCCTGCTTCTCCTTGGGATCGAAGACAACGAGATTGTTATAGAGGGACGCGAACGGCATGACCGTCGAGATGGTCGCCTCTTCGTGGATCGAGGCGCTGGGAGGGTTGTCGCGGTGCGAGACGTGCAGGGTGCCGCCGGCCTTTTGCGCGACCGCGGGTGCTGCAAGCGTCAGGAGCGCCAGGCATACTGGTACAATGAACAGGCGAGGCATGGCGTTTCTCCGTTTTTCGTTGCCCTTACGCTAGCACGTCGTAGGGTTGGCTCATCATGCGATTGCTTCTTTGTCTGCTGGCCGGAATTGCCTCGATTGGGTCGCTCGCGGCGCAGGATTATCCGACCAAGCCCATCCACATCATCGCGCCCTTCGGTCCGGGGACGGCGACCGATACCGTGGCGCGGGTCGTCGCCGCCGAACTGACGCGGCTCACCGGCCAGGCGGCCGTCGTCGAGAACAAGCCCGGCGCGGAAGGACAGATCGGCGCGCAGGCCGCCGCGCTTGCTGCGCCGGACGGCTACACGCTGTTCGTCACCACCCAGACCACGCAGTCGATCAACCAGCACGTCTACAAGACGCTGCCTTACGACCCGGTGAAGAGCTTCGCGCCGATCAGCGGCCTGTCGGGCGGCGCCCAGATCGCGATGGTGCGCAATGATCTGGGTGTGAAGACGATTGGCGAACTGATCGCGCTTGCACAGGCGCAGCCGGGTAAGCTCACCTTTGGAAGTGGGAACGGCTCGGCCAGGGGAGCCGCGGAACTGTTCAAGATCATGGCGAAGGTCGATCTGCTGGGCG
>CAIMEE010000346.1 GCA_903839865.1 Enhydrobacter aerosaccus
ATCGAGGAAGCGTCCGACCGCGCCGTCGAGGCGTTCGCTCCGGATACCTACGCTCACATGATCGAGAACCTGTGCGGCGGCGAGCCGGTGACGATCGCGCGCGTGACGCAGCGGGTCCGGGCAATGACGGGCGCGCTCGATGCGTTCCAGCTGCGGCCGGGCATCGACATCCTGCTGCGGAAATTGCGGAAATCCGGCCGGGTGCTCGTGGCGGTGAACGCGAAGGCCGACCGGCCGGAGATTGCGGGCCTGTTCGACGACGCGGCCGATGTGCCGCCATCGCAATGCCTCTTCGTCGGCGACCGTCTCGACAAGGACATCGCGCCGGCCAAAGGGCAGGGCATGGCGACGATCCAGTTCAGGAGCGGCCGCTGGCGCAAGCAACGTCCGCGCAACGATGCCGAGACGCCCGATGCCGTCGTGACCGACGTGCAGGAACTGGAAGCGGCAATTCTCACTCTGCTGCCGTAGCGCACCGCCGCCGTTCAGGCACCGGGATAACGGTCGTCGTCGAGGCGAGCACCAATCGGCGACTCAGTGGTGGTGATGGCTGGCTCCAAAGCGATGGATGTGCAGCGGCGCCTTGGCGAGGCCGGGGCAGAAGCTTCCGACCACTGTTTCGAGCTTCTCGTAGAGCTTCTTCGCCTCGCCGGTGAGCGGCGCGCGGCGGGCCTGGGAGGCGGCGGCCTGGGCAGCGAGCTTGGGCAGGTCGACGGTGAGGAGCTTGCGGTCCTCGACGACCATGCGGCCGCCGATCATCACGGAATGCACGCCGGTGCCGTCCTCGGTGTGGACGAGCTGGTTCACCGGATCGTTCATCGGGATCCAGTTCACGTGGTGCAGGTCGAGGAACACGATGTCGGCCTTGTAGCCCGGCGCGATCCTGCCGATTTCCTTCTGCATCCCGAGCGCCCGCGCCGAGCCCTCGGTCGCGGCATGATATGCCTCGTCGGTGCCCAGCCACTGTTGCCAGTCCGGCCCTTGCACCTTGGAGACCATCGAGGCCAGGCGCATCGCCTCGTAGACGTTCTGGTTGTCGGCGCAGCTCGCGCCGTCGGTGCCGATGCCGACGTTGACCTTGCGATCGAGCATGCCGCGCACGTCGGCGAGGCCGCTGCCCAGCCGCATGTTGGAGCCGGGATTGTGCGCGACCGAGGCGCCGCGGTCGCCCAGCCGCTTCATGTCGTCGTCGTCGAGCCAGACGCCGTGCGCCACGGTGAAGCGCTCGTTCACCAGGCCGAGCTCGTCCATGTGGGCCGCGAGCGAGGTGCCGTAGCGCTGGTAGCCCGCGATCACCTGGACCTTCGACTCGGCCACGTGCGTGTGCACGCCGACATCGTATTCGCGGGAGAGGTCGCGGCAGGCGGCGAGGAACTCGTCGGTGCAGTGGTGCGGAATGGTGGGCGCGACGGCCAGCTGCACGTCCTTGAAGCGCCAGCCCGCGAGCGCCTTCTTCATCTGCTTCGCGGTGGCCTTCCACGGCGACAGGCGGAAGCGCTCGACGTCCTGCTTCAGGCGCGGCGGCAGGCGGTCCATCAGGCCCGGGATGGCCTCGAAGAAGGAGAGATCCGCCACCATCGGCGCCAGCACGCAGCGCATGCCGACCTCCTCGTAGGCCTTGGCCATGGCCGACAGGCCATCGACGGTGGGAAGGGGGAACTCGGCCGCCAGATCGTAGGCTGCGGTGCAGCCCTTCAGCACCATCTCGGCGGCACCGATCTTGGCGGAGAGGTATTTGTCCTCGAGGTTGCGGCCGATGCCGACCCACTGGTTGGCCGTCAGCAGCAGCTCGAGCGTCCAGCGGTCGTGCAGGCCCTTGGAAAGGTTGCCGGGGCCGTGGGTATGGGCGTTGATCAGGCCGGGGTGCATCAGCCGGTGCTTCGCGTCGATCACGGTGGCGCCGGCGGGAGCGGGCATGCCGGGCTTGCCGATCGAGGCGATGGTGTCGCCCTTGATCAGGATGTCGGCCGCAACGGCCTGGCGTTTGGCGGCATCGAGAAGCTTGCCGCCGCGGACGATCGTGAAGGGGGATTTCCTGGCCATGTCCGCAGCCTAGACCGGCTGCGGGAATTGCGGAAATGCGTCTTTAGCGCAGCGCGCCCACCTGGATGTTCCGGGCGATGGACGGATCGTGCATTTCCCAGCTCATGCGCTGCGAGGCGGCGGCGCTGGACTGGGTCCGCACGTCGCTGCGCCATTGCAGGATGCCGGCCATCAGGAAGGTCAGCACCAGGCCCATCGCGAGCAGGGTCAGCGTGGCCAGGACGGCACCCGCCCAGGGATGCCGCTCGGCGGCGTTGTTGGTAGGGCGGGACGTGATCGCTGCGTCGTCGGTGTTGTACATGGGTACCTCGTGCCGTCGGTCGCGCCATCGTCGGTGCTTGCCACAATAACGCCCGCTTTCCCGGCACGTTGCATGGTGCCCGAGAGAATCAGCAACTTATTCCGGGCACGGGCGTTTGCTCCTCCGTCGTTGCCATTTGAAGACGAAAGCAGGCCCGCGGTGCGCGCTCCGCCCTTTCTGATATGCGCCGATGATCCGGGCTGACGGGGCCACCGTATGACTAAAGGGGGAGAATTGCGTTTCGATGTTCGAGCGTTATCGATTTTACCATCCCGACGCCAAGGCCACCGTCGGGATCGGTGTTTTCTCGTATGTCTGTGCCGGCCTGTTCGGGCTGCTCTTTTTCATCCTCAAGGCCAGGGGCCGGGAGAGGCTGCTGGCGGCCATCGGGCTGAACCTGCTCTGCCTGGTGGCGGTCGTAGGCGTGCTGTTCGCCACCTCGATCCTGCCGCCGATGCCGCAACTGGTCGCGGTGGTCGTGGTGACGGTGGCGGCCATGGTTTTCCAGTCGGTGAAGATGGTGAACCTGGTCAAGAGCAGCTATCGCCGCCGCCACTGGCAGATGCGGCGGGAAGACTAGGAACGCCGCCGCCGCGTCCTTTGCGCCTCATCGCCCGAGCCTGTATGCGTGGCCGATGATTGCGAGCGACCCCTCACGGCTAGCCACGCTGCTCTCGTACCGCATTCTCGACACGCCGCCCGAACCGCAGTTCGACGACATCGTCCAGCTCGCGCGCACGATCTGCGCCACGCCGGTGGCGCTGGTCAGCCTGATCGCGGCCGACCGCCAGTGGTTCAAGGCGCGCGCCGGCGTCGACGAGATGACCGAAACGCCGCTCAATCAGTCGGTCTGCGTGCATGCGATCGAGGAGCCCGAGATCCTGGTCATTCCCGACCTGACGCAGGACCCGCGCACCCGCGCCAACCCGCTGGTGGCCGAAGGCCCGCAGATCCGCTTCTATGCCGGCGCCGTGCTGCGCACGCCCGACGGCGTGGCGCTGGGTGCGGTCTGCGTGATCGACACCGTGCCGCGGCCGCAGGGGCTCTCGGACGAGCAGCGCGCCGCGCTGCTGGCGCTCGGCCGCCAGACCATGATGTTGCTGCACTATCGCCGCGCCGTCGGCGCACGCGAGGCGGAGCAGGCGGGCGGCATCGGCACGTTCGAGGTCGATATCGAGAGCGACATGCTGCTGCCGTCGCCCGAGTTCTGCCGGATCTTCGGCCTGCCGCTGCAATACGCCATCGCGACGCCCGAGCTCCAGGCGCTGGTCGCGTCGACCGATTTCGCGGGCTCGACGCCGGAGTCGCGCCGCGCCGGCCGCGACGCGGGCGAGGCGCAGTACCGCATCCGGCGGCCGAGCGACGGGCAGGAGCGCTGGATCGCGCGGCGGGCGGAGTTCGAGCGCGACGCCGCGGGCAAGCCGGTGCGGATGCGCGGCACGGTGCAGGACATCACCGAGCGCAAGACCCTCGAG
>CAIMEE010000347.1 GCA_903839865.1 Enhydrobacter aerosaccus
ATCTCCTCCCCGCATACGTCTTGAACCCGACCCAACCCGGACCCGGTCGCCGCAGCGGTGGAGGCGGCGGCGGCGGGTTTCGCCCCGGCTACAGGCTGGATGACAAACCGGGCGAAGCGCCGGCCCCAACCGTCACTGTGCGACGACTCCCGTCCGCCAAATCCCTGGCACCGGGCATGCGCATGCATCCCAACACGCCGAACGTGCGCATGGTGGATAATTTCGGCGGCTACACCGCAGCGGCGGGTCATGCATTCCTGGCGAGCGATGCACTCCCGGCCCGACTGCAGGGCAAGGCGCTGGTCACCGAACCGACGGCGAAGCTGATTGGGATCATGGACATCCAGCGCGATGGGGCCGGGTACAAGGCAGTCGATGGCGGGAGCTTCCTGGCTAGCACCGATGAATGGATGTCGCCGATCTTCGCCGATGTCGGCCCGGACGGCGCCATCTGGGTGATCGATTTCTACAGCTTCATCATCCAGCACAATCCGACGCCGAGCCTGCAATCCGCCGGCGTCCAGGCCACCACCGGACGCGGCGGGGCCTACCAAACCGAGAACAATCTCCGTGACCAGTCCCATGGACGTATCTATCGCGCCGTCTGGAAGGACAGCCCGCGCAGCCCGATCCGTTCCCTTGCCCGGGCGAAATCACCCGAAGTCGTGGCGGCTCTCGACAGCGGCAACCAATTCTGGAGCCTCACCGCCCAACGCCTGATCGTGGATAATAAGATGTCGGACGCCGCACCGGCGTTGAAGAAGCGGGTGCGTTCCGCCATTGGCGGCACGGGAGCGATTCACGCGCTGTGGTCGCTCGAAGGCATCGGTGCCCTCGACAAGGACACGCATCAGGCCGCTTTGCTTTCCAAGGATCCGGCGCTTCGCCGCAATGCCATTCGCGCCCTGCCCGCGACCGACGCCGGTCGCCAGCTCTTCTTTAGCAGCCCGGTCATCCAGGATTCCGACCTGCTGACCCGACAGGTCGCGTTCACCAAACTCCTGGAGTTCCCCACGATCCCCGAAATCCAAACCGTCGTCGCCCAGCTTCCGCGCATTCCTTCGAACACCAGCGATGGATTCCTCAACGACACCGTCACCCTCCTCGGCCGCATCCACAAGGTCTCGGGCGTGGGCGAGAACGAGGTGAAGCTCGGCGCCGGCAACGCCAAACGCGGCGCGGAATTGTTTCACACCAGCCCGGTCGCAGCCTGCGCCTCCTGCCACACCGTCAACGGCAAGGGCGGCGATGTCGGCCCCATCCTCGACGGCATCGCCGTCCGCGCCACCAAGGAGTACATTCTCGAGAGCCTCATGGATCCGAATGCGAAGCTCGCGAAGGGATTCGAGAACCTGCCCATCTCACCCATGCCGCCTCTTGGCGTGTTGCTCAAAGAACAAGAGTTGGCCGACATCCTCGCCTACCTCGACACCCTCCGAACGCCTCCGAAGGACGGCGTGACGGTTCCCGTGAAGAAGCCGAACGACTATGAGTGATCGTCCTCAATCCGACCGAAGCATCACCCCCTGAGGAACCCCCGCCCATGCGCCTTACCCGCCACTCCTGCCAACTGTTGTCGCTGCTTTCCCTCGCCGCCTCGCTCTCGCGGGCGCTTGCCGCAGAAGGCCTCCATCCCGATTCCGACGGCTACATCCGAAACTGGCTGATGCTCGCCCCCATTCCCATTCGCGATGGAGAATCCTGCGCCGACGCCTTGCTCAGGGATTCGATTCCCAAGGAGTCCGCACTCCACCCCACGGCCGGCGACAAGGTCAGCGTCGGCGCCAAGGAACTGAGCTGGCGAAGCATCACTGCTTCGACCAACTACTTCGACTTCAACGAAACGCTGAAGTCCGTCAACGATCACGTCGCAGGTTACGTGGTCACCTATGTCGAATGCGACGCCGACACACCGGACGTCGTCATTGCGGTCGCCAGCAACGACCAGGGCCGAATCTACTTCAATGGCGTGGATATCTACGCCTTCACCGAAGCCCGCCCGCTCCTGCTCGATGCCGACAAGGGCAAGGTC
>CAIMEE010000348.1 GCA_903839865.1 Enhydrobacter aerosaccus
ATTCGAAGAATTACAGAAACTTAGTTTTCAAACGGACTCTTAGTCTTGAATTGTATCATATGACTGGTACCTGTGCGCAATCCCCATACCAGGCCGCGTTGAAATGCGAGCCGCTCTCCGTCCTGCAGCATGGCACCGCGTTGGTCCGGGAGCGGTTTTGCTGGCCCTGGCGCTTGTTACGATTGTTGTGGGGTGGCAGGCATTCAGCACGCTTTCGCGTTCCGTGCATGAAGCCGCGCGCCAGGCCCTTGTCGCGTCGCTGGAAATGCGACGCGAGCAGATTGAGGCGACGCTGGCCGAGCGCAGGGCCGACGCCCTGATATTCGCCAGCCGCAGTTCGGTGCTGGCCATGGGCGATCTGGCCGCCGCGCCGGATCCACTTGCCCGATTGACCACGGAACAGACCATCGCCGACAGAATGGCGCTCTCGCATTACGATGCCATCGTGCTGCTCGACAGCACGATGCGCTGGCTTGCGGGCACGCGCGATGCGCTTCAGCATCCGGTCGAGTTGCTTGCCGTCCAGGCGGCGCTGGAAACCCGGCAGCTGCAACTCGTCGATATCCATCCAGACACCGGCAATCGGGTAACTTATGGTATCGCGGCACCGGTTATACGCCGCGACGCACCGGGCAGCCGCCCGATCGGGGTCGCCTATCTCGAGATCAGCGCCGTCGGGCCGACCCGCTCGCTGATCAGCCCGTGGCCGTCCTCCTACCATTCCCTCGAACTATCGCTGTTGCGCCGCAAGGGCGAGACGGCGGATGTGATGTCGATCGGTGGCGATCGCGCCAATCCGGTGTGGAATTTCACGACACATTCGCTCACCGACCGGCAGAATGTGATCACCACCGCGCTGCTTGGCCCGAACGGCAGCCTGCATGAAGCCGTCGATGACCACGGCACTGAGGTCATCGCGGTTTCAGCGGCCGTGAGCGAGACGGCCTGGGTGTTGCTCGCGCAAATCAGCCGCGCCGAGATCGAAGCGCCTGTCACGCGGCTCGGCTGGACGATCGCTTCCCTGGTCTGCACGCTGCTGCTGGCCGTCGCACTCGTCGGGGCCTTGACGTGGCGCGAAGGCCAAAGCCGGCAAAAATTGCGGGCGGCCGTGCTGGCACAGCGCTACGCCGCCGCCATCGCAGGCATGCAGGACGGATTTCTGCGCATCGACGCCGCGGGACGCATTGTCGATGCCAACGAGGCGGTCAGTGGCATGACCGGCTACAGCCGCGCCGAATTGCTCGAAATGGAGTTCACGGATCTCGAAACGGCCGGGCATGCCTCGATCCAGCCTGAACTTCCTCGTCGCACGGGCGCATCGAACAGCCGGCGGTTCCAGACCAAATGGGCCACCAGGTTTGGCCATTCGATCGACGTCGATGAGAGCGCCACGTTCGTCGCCGAGGGGACGACGGGCCACACCTACATCATCGGCCGCGACATCACCTTGGCATTGACCGAGCAACGCCGGGTGGCGCGGCTCAACCGGCTGCAGGGCCTGGTCAATCATGTCTACCAGACCATACAGCGGATCAATGACCCCCAGGCGATCCTAAAGGAAATCTGCACCGACTTCGTGATCGGTCGCAACGTCGTGCTGGTGTGGGCCGGGTGGGTTGACCGCGAGGCCGGCCGGGTCGTGCCGATCGCCGCCGCCGGTGCCGCGAAGGACTATGTCCTCGATCTCGAAATCACGCTCGATCCCGCGCTGCCGACCAGCCAGGGGCCAAGCGGGCGCTGCGTGCGAGAGGGCCAGATGATCGTCTCCCCGGCCATGCAGAGCGACCCGTCGACATCGCCCTGGCATGCCGAGGCGGTGCGCTGGGCGCTCGGCTCGTCCGTCAGTCTGCCGATCCTCAGCCGCGGCCAGACCGTCGCATTGCTGGCGCTCTATAGCGGCGAGACGGACCGTTTCACCGACGACGAACTTAACCTGTTCCGCGAAATGTCGG
>CAIMEE010000349.1 GCA_903839865.1 Enhydrobacter aerosaccus
GCTCAGCGCCATGGCGATCATCACCCGCTGACGCATGCCGCCCGAGAGCTGGTGCGGATATTCGTCGAGCCGGCGCTTGCCGTCGGAAATGCGTACGAGGTCGAGCATCTCGCGTGCCCTGTCCCGCGCTGCCTTCCACGAGACATCGAGATGGCGCACGACGTTTTCGGCGATCTGCGTGCCGATCGTCAGCACCGGGTTGAGGCTGGTCATCGGCTCCTGGAAGATCATCGAGATGCGATGGCCGCGCAGCCGTTTCATCTCGGGCTCCGCCAGGGTCGCTAGGTCCTTGCCCTCGAAATGGATCGAGCCCGACGCGATGCGGCCGGTCTCCGGCGGGATCAGCCGCAGGATCGACAGCGCCGTCACCGACTTGCCGCAGCCCGACTCGCCCACGATGCCAAGCGTCTCGCCGCGCGCCACGTCGAACGACACGCCATCGACCGCGCGCACTACGCCGTCGAGCGTGCTGAACTGGGTGCACAGATCGCGAACTTCGAGCAGCGCGCTCCCATTTCCGTTCATAGGCGCCTCGCCAGGCGCGGGTCGAGCCGGTCACGCAGACCGTCGCCCAGCAGATTGACCGCGAGCACGGTCGTGGCCAGGAACGCGCCCGGGATCAGGATCGACCAGGGGGCGATCTGGAAGAAGGTGCGGCCCTGCGCGATGATGTTGCCCCAGCTCGGGATCTCGGGCGGCACGCCCGCGCCCAGGAACGAGAGGCCGGCCTCGATCAGCATCGCCGAGGCGCAAACGTATGTAGATTGCACGATCAGCGGCGCCAGCGTGTTGGGCAGCACATGGCGCAGCAGCAGCTTGGTGTTGCGCGTGCCGCCTGCGATGGCGCTTTCGATATAGGGCTGGCTACGGATCGACAGGACGACCGCGCGCACGACACGCACGATGCGCGGCACTTCGGGAATGACGATGGCCACGATCACGATGCCGAGCCCTGGCCGCGTGAGCGTGATCAGCGCGATCGCGAGCAGGATCGACGGGATCGCCATCACGCCGTCCATGATCCGCATGACAAGCCCGTCGATGCGGCGGAAGTATCCGCAGGCGAGGCCGATCGCGAGGCCCAGCGTGCTCGATATGGCGGCAACGGAGAGTCCGACGATCAGGGAGACCTGCGAGCCCCAGATGGTACGCGCGAAGACATCGCGGCCGAACTGGTCGGTGCCGAACCACCAGCGCTCAGACGGCGGACGGAGGCGATTGACCGGAGCAATCTTGAGCGGGTTGCCGACCAAGAACGGGCCGACGATGGCGATCGCGATGAGGATCAGCAGCAGCAAGGCCCCGATGGCGATCGTCGGGTTGCGTCGGATCGCGGAGCCCAGGGAGAAACGCCGGGCCGGCAGCGGAAGATCGTCGGTGACGGCAACCATGTCAGTACCGGATACGGGGATCGAGGAAGGCGTAGGAAATGTCGATCAGCAGGTTGAGGAACACCTTGGCCGCCGCGAACACCAGGATCAGCCCCTGCACGATCGGATAGTCGCGCTTCAGTACGGCGTCGACCGTCAGTCGGCCCAGGCCCGGAATGTTGAACACGGTCTCGGTGATCACCACGCCGGAGATCAGGAGCGCGATGCCGATGCCGATCACCGTCACGATCGGCACGGCCGCGTTCTTCAACGCGTGCAAAAGCAGGACGCGGTCGGTTGCGAGCCCCTTGGCGTTGGCGGTGCGGATGTAATCCTGCTGCAGCACTTCCAGCATCGAGGCGCGGGTGATGCGGGCGATCAACGCCATGTAGGTGATGCCGAGTGCGACGGAGGGCAGGATCAGGCTCTCGACGAAGGGCCAGAGGCCCTCGGCGATCGGCCGATAGCCCTGGACCGGCAGCATCTGCCATTGCACGGCGAAGAAGTAGATCAGCACATAGGCCAGCACGAAGCCCGGCACCGCGAAGCCCAGCACGGCAAACCCCATGACCAGCCGATCTACCAGTTTGCGCGCCTTCCAGGCCGCCACAACGCCGATCGGCACGGCCATCGCCACCGAGACGAACAGGGTGGCAAGAGTGAGCGCCGCCGTCGGCTCGAGCCTTTGTGCAATGAGGCGCGTCACCGGCAGGTTGGAGAAGATCGACACGCCCATGTCGCCGTGCAGCAGGCCCCACAGCCAAAGCCCGAACTGCTCGACCACCGGGCGGTCGAGGCCGAGCTTGGCGCGCACAGCCTCGATCGCCTCGCTGGTCGCATCGTCGCCGGCAATGATCGCAGCGGGATCGCCCGGCGCGAACCGCAGCAGGAAGAAGACGAACAGCGCCACCACCGCCATGACGGGCAGCACGGCAAAGACGCGCCGGGCGATATAGGCGGTCATGACGGCAACGGTAACGCCGTCATTTCTTCGTGATGCCCCACAGAACGGCCAGGCCCGTGTTGGGCACGATGCCCTCGATGCGGTCGGCACGATAGGCAAGCGGCGTATCCCATTGGCCGAACGGCAGGAAGACCACATCGTCCATCGCCCTGCTCTGCAGCTCCTTCGAGATCTTCTTGCGCTCGGTCTCGTCGGACGCCATGCCGAAGGCGTTGCGCAGCTTCTCGACCTCCGGATCGCAGGGCCAGCCGAACAGGCCCTTGTCGCAGGCGGCCCCGATCCAGGTGTGCAGCACGGGATTGGCCGAGCCGACACCGCCCGACGTCGTCACGAAGATGTTCCAGCCACCCTGCGCCGGCGGCTCACGCTTGGCGCGCCGCGACACGACCGAACCCCAGTCCATCGACTGCACGTCGACATTGAGGCCGCCCTGGCGCATCGCCTCGATCAAGACCTGCGTGGCCGGCGTGATGGTGTTGTGGTCGGTCGCCGCCAGCACGGTGATCGGCTCGCCCTTGTAGCCCGCGTCCTTCATCAGCTGCAGGGCCTTCTTGGGATTGTACTCCTTCATCCACTGCGTGCCGCCGTCGTTCTCGTAGGCGCCGCCGCACGTCAGCAGGCCGGGACAGACCTTGTAGTACTTCGGATTGCCCACGATGGCGCGCAGATAGTCCTCCTGGTTGATCAGCAGGTACATCGCCTGGCGCATCTTGGCGTTGTCGAACGGCGGCACGAGATGGTTGAGCCGGATCATGCCCTGCGTGCTGTCGAGCTTGCCGGTCTTGAGCAGCTTCACGCCCTTGGCCTTCTCGAGGATCGGCAGGAAGTCGTTGTTGGGGTTCTCCCAGAAGTCGATCTCGCCATTGATCAGCGCCTGCATCGCCGTCTGCGGATCGGGCATCCAGATCAGCTCGATGCGGTCGACGCCCGGGATCTTCGCGCCGGCGAAGCCCGACGGCGCCTCGGTGCGCGGGATGTAGTCCTTGTTCTTGAGGTAGATCGCCTTGCTGCCCGGCACCCACTGGTCCTTGGCGAAGACGAACGGCCCCGAGCCCACCGACTCCTTCACCTGCTGCTGCGGGTCGGTCATGGCGTCCTTCTCGCGCATGATCGCCGCGATCGAGGTACCGCTCTTGCCCAGCGACTCGAGCACCATCCCGTAGGGTTCCTTGAGCGTCATGGTGAAGGTCTTGTCGTCGACCGCCTTCATGTCGGTGACGTATCCCATCAGGCGCTGGCCGACGCCGTCCTTGGCGCCCCACCGCTTCAGCGAGGCGATGACGTCCTTGGTCGTGACCGGCGCGCCGTCATGGAACTTGAGGCCGTCCCGGAGGGTAAAGCTGTAGTTCAGGCGGTCGGCGCTGACCTCGTACTTGCCGACCATTTGCGGGTGCGGTTTCTGGTCGGCGTCGTTGCCGAACAGCGTGTCGTAGACCAGGGCGCCATGGATGCCGGCGATGGTCTGCGTGGTCCAGATCGGATCGATGACCCGCACATCCGCGTGCATGACGGCGCGCAGCACCTTTTCCTGGGCCATGGCGTGCGCCGGCAGGACGAGCGCGAGCAGAGCTGCAAGAATTCGGAGTTTCATGCTTTCCCCTCAAGCAAAAGACGTGCAGAGCGTATGCGATGGCTGCCGTGCGCGCTAGAAAATAAGCCCGCGAGGTTTCGCGTCGGCATCGAGCGGCCAGATCGGGCGCTCGACCTTGGTGTAGGCGATCTTGGCCGGATCGCGCTTCAGCGGTCCGTTCGAATCGACATAGATGACCTTCTTGGCGATCGGACCGAAAGCCGCCATGAAATGGTTGGTCGACTTCACCACCACGATCTTCTTCTGCGTGGGATCGATGCCGACATTGGTGAAGAGTTCGAGGCCGAGCGCCTGGGTGCGATTGTCGATCAGCACCACGTCAATGCCGCCCACGCGGATCGCCGCGGTGTTGCCAACCGGCACCTGCGTCGGCCCGAAACTCTGCCAGGCGTCGCGCTTCAGCCCGATGATCTCGACTTCGGCATCGACCGGCGGCCCCGATGTGACCGCGATCTTGCCGCCGAAGCGGAGGTTGATCTTGGCGCCCAGGCCAGCGTCGAAGCAGATGCGCACGGCGATGGGATCCCAGATCGGACCCAGGCAGGCCTCCTCGACCTTGCGTTCGATCATGTGGTGGAGGATGTCGGTATTGTCCGTGGGTGCGCCGCCGCCAGCATTGTCGGCCGGATCGGCAATCACCACCGGCAGGTCATTGAACGCCACGCCCTCGGCGATGCCGCTCTTCACGTCGAAGTATTGCGGCCGCGTCTTGCCGCGCAGGCTCACCAGCTCCTCGCCCAGCGTGGTCGCGAGCGCATCGGCCTTCTTCTTGTCGCCGTCGGAGATCACCAGCACGCGCGTGCCGATCTCCGCCACATCGCCATACGGGAAGCAATGCGCGATCGACACCGACAGGATGCCGTCCTTGCCTTCCATCGCCATGATGCGGTCGACCAGGCCACGCATCGGCTGGATCGTCGTGGGATAGCTCTGGATCTGCCGGCAGTCGTAGACCGACATCACGGGCTTGATCTTGCCGCGCAAGGTGGCGAGGACGAGGGTCAGTACGTCGTCGGCACGCTCGACCACATCGGTGTGAGGGAACTCCTTGTAGAGCACGATGATGTCGGACGTGGACACGCGCTTCATCGTGAGATGGCAATGCGGGTCGAGCTCGACGCCGATCACGCACTTTGGACCCACGATCGCGCGGCAGCGCTCGATGATGTCGCCTTCGACGTCGTCGTAGCCATGGGCCACCATCGCGCCATGCAGGCCGAGCAGCAGGCCATCGACCGGCAGGGCCGCCTTGAGCTGGTCCAGGATCTCGTCGCGCATCAGCTCGTAGTCGGCGCGGTTAGTCGTGCCGGCGGGGCTGGCGGCAAAGCAGCTTCCTTCGATCAGCTCGAAGCCTTCCTTCTTGGCGCGCGCCCGGCCCACCATCAACGGCGCGGTGCACATGCGCGGCGCATCGGTCGGATGCTCGCCCGGCCGGAAGAAGACCGACTCCCTGTAGTTCTGCAGGCTGGTCGGCAGCGGCGAGAAAGTGTTGGTCTCGGTGGCGAGCGTGGCGGTGAACAGACGCATGGGAATCCTCAGGGAACGGTGCCGGCGGGCAGGCCGGCGCAATGACGGGCGATCGCACCCGGCGTGGTGAGCCAGATGGCATCACGATGTTGGGCGATGTGCTTCAGCGCGCGCTTGAGATGACGCAGGCGGTGCGGCTGGCCCACGATGTAGGCATGCAGCGCCACGCCCATCACCAGCGGCCGCTCTGCCGACAACTCGCGCATCTCGTCGAACTGGTCGACGATCATATCGGCGAAGTCGGACGCGTTCTCCTTGCGCGCGACGATGGCGGGAATGTCGTTGATCTCCTGCGGGTACGGCACCGCCATGATCTTCTTTCCGCCGCGGCAATCGAACCAGATCGGCTGGTCGTCCATGCACCAGTCGAGCAGGTAGCGATAGCCCTGCTCGGCCAGGAGATCGGGCGTGACGTGGCTGTGCGAGATCCATGGACCGAGCCAGCCCTCGGGCGCCCGTCCCTCTTCCTTGGCCAGCCGCTCGGTCGCGTGCGCTATCAGGGTCCGTTCCTCGGCTTCCTTCAAAATGCCCTGCCGCTCGGTGTTGGTGCGCCCGTGCCCCACGATCTCGTCGCCGCGCGCCCGGCACGCCGCGACCAGCTGCGGCGCATAGTCGTACATGGCGCTGTTCACGAGGGCCGCCATCGGCAGCTTCAGCGCATCGAAGGCGTCGAGCATGTACCAGGCGCCGACCCGGTTGCCATAGTCGCGCCAGGCGAAGTTCAGGATGTCGGGCTGCGGCCCGCCCGGTGAAAGCTCGGCCCCCAGGCCTTCGCCATAGGCGAAATGTTCGAGGTTCAGGGCGAAATAGACCGCCAGTCGTTTACCATCGGGCCAGGTGTAGTTGGGGCGCCCCCGCAGCGGGCTGTACGCGTAGCGATCGTGACTTCTGAGCTTCATCACCAAAACGTAGCGTCCCCAAGGTCGATAGGCTAGGTTGCAGACAAGATGAAGAAGCAGCGGAACCAGCCGCGGCTCTTGGGAGGAAGAAGCGTTTTGACGGCGACCACTGCTGCCGGATTGATCACGTCCACAGGTTCCGCCTCCTCGGCGTGGCGCCTGATCGCGCCCTTGTGGGTTGGCGGGCTGCTGATCCTGCTCACGTTCCTCGTGCTTTATCCGCTGTCGATGCTGGTCTTCGGCGCGCTGAGCGATTCCAACCCGGTGGTCGACGGCTTCGGCGCCTTCCGCCCCGCCCTCACCCACTTCAAGGAAGTGCTCGCGAACGAGAACGTCCATCTCGCCTTCTTCAACGCTCTGGTCGCCTGCGGCGGCGGCACGGCGCTCGCTGTTTTGATCGGCCTCTTCTTCTCGTGGATCGTCGTGCGCACGAACACGCCCGGCCGCCGCTTCATCGCCGGCGCCAGCATGATCCCACTGTTCGTGCCGCCGCTCGTCGCGGGCGTGGCCTGGGGCATCCTGGGGTCGCCCAAGACCGGCCTGCTCAACATCGTGCTGAAGTGGATGAACATCGACTTCCGCTTCGACTTCTATTCGATGTCGGGCCTGATCATCGTCTTCGGCATCTACTACGCGCCCTACGTCTACATGTTCACCTCGTCGGCGCTGCGCAACATGGACCCCAGCCTCGAGGAGGCCTCGGAAGTCTCCGGCGCCTCGGCCTTCACGACCCTGTTCACCGTGACCTTCCCGCTGATCGCGCCCGCGATCCTCGCGGGCACGCTGCTGTCGTTCGTGGTCATGCTCGGCATCTACGGCGTTCCCGCGGCGCTAGGTGCGCCCGCCAACATCAGCGTGCTCACGACCTACATCTTCAAGCTCACGGCCTGGAGCCCGCCGCTCTACAACACCGCGGCCGCAGTCGCGATCCTGCTGATGATCGTTACGGCGATCCTGGTCTGGGCGCAGCAGCGCATCCTGGTCGGCAAGAGCTTCGCCACCGTCGCGGGCAAAGCCTTCCGCCCGCGCGCGCTCAATCTTGGCCGGTGGCGCTGGTTCACCTTCGGTCTTGCCCTGATCTATCTCTTCATCGTCGTCGTGCTGCCCACACTTGCGCTGGTGATCGCCTCGTTCCGCCGCTTCCTGTTCTTCAAGGATTTCGACGCGATCTTCGACAGCAAGGCCTACGGCCTCTGGCACTTCAACGCGGTGTTCGACAATCCGCTGACCATGCTGTCGATCTGGAACACGCTGAAGGTCGGCGTCATCACCGCCGTGCTGGGCGGCGCCCTGGCGTTCGCGATCGGCTACACGGTGAACCGCACGAACGTGAAGGGCCGCAAGTCGATCGACCTGCTGGCCACGATCCCGGTCGCCATTCCGGGCCTGGTGATCGGTGTCGCCTATCTCTGGGCCTGGATCGGGCTGCCCGGCGGCCTCTACGGCACGATCTGGATCCTGGCGCTGGCCTTCGTCGCGCGCTTCATGCCCGACACGGTCAAGGCGCTCTCGACATCGTTCCTGCAGATCCACAAGGAACTCGAGGAAGCCGCCTGGATCAGCGGCCGCGGCATGTTGAGCACGATCTTCACCATCGTCCTGCCGCTCGCCCGGCCGGGCGTCGTGGCGGCGATGACCCTGCTGTTCGTGCTGGCGGTGCGCGAACTCGGCTCTTCGCTCTTCCTCTACACCAGCGACAGCACCGTGATGGCGGTGCTGCTGCTCGACTACTACGAGGGCGGCAATACCGGCAAGACTGCCGCCTTCAGCTTGGTGCAGACCGTCATTCTGGGCGTACTGCTCGGCATCACCAGCTGGCTTTCCCGCGGCGCCGCGCAGAGCGCCGCGCGCACGGGCTGAGGCAACAACGACAAACAGGAGGAAACCATGAAGCGCAGAACCATGATGACCGGCATTGCCGGCGCCGCCGCAAGCTGGACCCTTCCGGCCTCGGCACAGAGCGAATTCGGTCCCAAGGACCTGGTCGACGCCGCCGAGAAGGAAGGCGCGCTCACCTACTACACCGCGAATTTCGCCGAGACCGAGCAGGAGGTCATCAAGGCCTTCAACAAGCGCTTCCCCAAGATCAAGATCTCGATGGTGCGCGCGCCCGGCGGCCAGCTGATCACCCGCATCAAGACCGAGGCGGCGGCAGGCAAGCTCGCCGCCGACGTGGTGAACCACTCCGATCGTGGCCTGATGCTCGAACTGCAGGACATGTTCCAGGACTACACGCCGCCAAACGCCGCCGATTACCGGCCGGATGCGCTCGTCTCGCCCAAGTTCTGGCCGGGCGTCACCCTGGGTTGGTGCATCGCCTACAACACGCAGCTGGTGAAGAACGCGCCCAAGACCTGGATGGATCTCACCAAGGACGAATACAAGGGCAAGCAGATCGGCCAGGTGGTCGGTCCGTCGGGCGGCACGACCTGGACCCGCATCATGTTCGAGCGCCAGGTGCTGGGCGAGGACTACTGGAAGAAGCAGGCCGCCCTCGGCGTCACGCTCTATCCATCGGGAGCGCCGACTTCCGACTCTCTGGTCCGCGGCGAGATCTCGATCGCGCCGCTGCTCTACAACATCATCTACACCAAGATCGTCGAGGGTGCGCCGGCCGAGGCGATCTTCGCGCCCGAAGGCGTGCCGATCGTCCCCTACGCCGACGGCATTCCCAAGACATCGAAGAGCCCGAACGCGGCCAAGCTGTTCATGAACTGGCGCCTCTCGAAGGAAGGCCAGGCCTTTCAGATCGAGAAGCTCGGCAACATCAGCTCGATGAAGCAGCCGCCGTCTCTGCCCAAGGGCTGGGACCCCAAGGTGATCAAGGTCTGGGTGCCGGAGTTCAAGCAGTTCGAATCGCTGCGCGACAAGTGGCTCGAGGACTGGAACAAGACCTACGGGTATCGCCAGTGAGTTCTGCGCTCCTCATCGAACAACTGGAGAAGCGATTCGCGCCGGGCGTCCGGCCGGCCGTCGACGGCGTGAGCTTCGACGTGCCGCCGGGCGAGATCGTGGTGCTGCTGGGCCCGTCGGGCTGCGGCAAGACCACGACCTTGCGCTGCGTCGCGGGCCTCGAACACCCGACCGGCGGCCGCATCTCGATCGGTGGCAGGATCGTCTCCGAGCCGGCGCGCGGCACGCTGGTCAGCCCGCGCGAGCGCGACATCGGCATGGTGTTCCAGTCCTACGCCGTGTGGCCGCACATGACAGTGCGCCAGAACGTGGCCTATCCGCTCAAGTACCGGAAGAAGTCCGGCGGCGGCAACATCGACACCAAGGTGAACGAGACCTTGGAGCTCGTGGGCCTGGCCGAATACGCGGAGCGGCCGGTGGTCTCGCTGTCCGGAGGCCAGATGCAGCGCGTGGCACTGGCACGCAGCCTGGTCTATCGCCCGCAGCTCATCCTGCTCGACGAGCCGCTCAGCAATCTCGACGCCAAGCTCCGCATCCGGCTCCGCGACGAGTTGCGCCGCATCCTGAAGATGACCGGCATGACCGGCCTCTACGTGACGCACGATCAGTCCGAGGCCGTCGTGCTGGGCGACCGCATCGGCGTCATGAAGGACGGAAAGCTGCTGCAGATGGCCTCGCCCGACGAGATCTACAACAAGCCGGCCGACTCCTTCGTCGCCAACTTCACCGGCGCCTCGAACGTACTGCTCGGCAAGGTGCTGGCCTGCGCCGGCGGTCGCGCCACCATCGACCTGGGTGCCGCGGGCCGCATCGAGGCCTGGACGCCGCAATCGCTCGCCGTCGGCGACAAGGCCCGCGTGGCGTTGCGAGCCGAGAACGTGCGGCTGGGGGAGCGTGGCGCCACCAACGGCTTCTCCGGCCGCGTGACCGAGCGTCGCTACCAGGGCATGCAGACCGTCTACGATGTCGACCTGGGTGGCCAGAAGCTGGAAGCGCTCGAACTCGGCACCGCGGCCCGTCATGGCGCCGACGGCGAGATCGCCCTCACCCTGCCGCCCGAGGCCTGCTGGGCCTATCGCGACGAGGGCAGCGCCGTCGATTAGAGGGCGGCGCGGATCGCCGCGGCGAGCGGCACGTCGTGTTCCGGCAACAGGACCTGCGGATCGAGCGTCAGCACGCCGCGCGCGGAATGCCGCTCGGAGAGATGCACCGGTGGATCTCCGCGCTGCAGGCGCGCGCTCATCGCCAGCGCGTCGGCGACCGCGATCTCGAGCACCGGGGTGCGGCCGGCGACCGACGCCGGCACGAGCTTCACGTCGAGACCCTCCAGTCCCGCCGCGATCGCCTTCAAGCGGACTTCGAGCGCGGCATTCGCCTGCGCGTCGTCGGCCTTTACGAATCGATCGAGCGCCGTGAGCAGGCCCACGATCTCCTCCTTGCCCGCCTTGAAGCCGCGGCCGATGCCGTGATGCGGCACGCCGCGCAGATTGGCGCGGTCGACCAACTTGGGCGGCACCCAGGTCTCCGGCGCCACATCCATGTCGAGCTGCTGCAGCAGCGCCGAGGCCACGAGATCGCGGCGGCCGGCGAGGATCCCCGACGCCTGCGGTCCGCCCAAAGCCTTGCCGCCTGAGAAGGCCACCAGATCGACGCCCATGGCGATGAAGCGGCCGAGGTTCTCCTTGGGCGGAAGCTGGGCGGCGGCGTCGACGATCAGCGGCACGCCGTTGGCGCGGCACACCGCAATCGCGGTCGGCAGATCGACGATGCTGGTCGCATTGACCGAGAAGGCCATGGCCACGACCGACGGCGAGAGCGCCGTCTCGATCTCCCAGGCTTCGAGGCCGCGCACGCCGGCGCCAGTGCCGCGATCGTTGTGGCCAATATCGACCAGCCGCGCCCCCGAGGCCGCTAGTGCATGGGCGTAGCCGGTGCGATGCGTACGCGGGATCAGGATGTCGTGCGGAAACCCGTCGGCATGCGGCAGTGCCGCCATCTTGGCCACGTCCCAGCGCGCGATCGACGCCGCGGCGGCCAGGGTAAGCGCCGCTGCGGCGCCCGTCGTCACCAACCCCGCTTCGGCGCCGGTCGCCTGGGCGATACGCGCGCTCGCGGCATCCTGCAATTCGCCGATGTCGACGGAGGCCCGTGACGCCGCCGCCATCGCCGCCACGACTTCCGGCGCCATCACCGCGCCGCCGAGACGCGTCAGCGCACCGGCGGCATTGATGCGGCGGCGAACACCGAGACTTTCGTAGGGATCGGATGCGGTCATCCGGCGAGCTTAGCCTACCTCGTCAAACCCGCCCAATGATCGCGATGGGACCTCCGCCCGCCGGCCCCTGATGTTCTGCCCCACCGCTCACGTAGAGCATCGTGTCGCCGATCACGCCCGCCAGCACGCCGCCGACCAGGGCGCGAGCGTGGCGGGTCGAGTGGATGTCGCTGTCGTCGAGCATGGTGTGGCGGCGGCCGCGGATCTCGCCGGTCGGGGCCGCTTCTGCTTTGGCCAGCACCGCTACCGTCTCGCCGCCCAGCCCCGCCAGCACACGGCGCGCAGCCTCGGCATCGATCGCATCCTTCATGACGTCGTGGCCAATGACCAGGTCGCCGCCCCATCCATGCGCATTGCCCAGCACGACGATCTCGTTGCGCAGAAGCTCGACGCCCGCCGAGGTACTGGCGACGCCGGAGTAAAGCGACCAGTCCCTGCAGATGGCGGCCTCCGGCGCGTCCTTGATCTCGCCCAGGGCGAGCGCGACACCGAGCGCCGAGGCGCCGCGCGAGACCGCCATCGAATAGTAGGTGTCTTGGGTCGCGGTCTTCTGACTGCGCCGTGCGGCCTCCTCGATGCGCTCCTTGGTGAGCAGCGGGCACTTGATCTGCACGAAGTGAACGTCGCCCGGCGAGGCGATGCCCGCGTCCCGCATCGCGAGCGTCACCGCGGCGGCGGTTTCCTCGATCTGTGCGGCGCGGCCGATTTCCTCGGGCCTGAAGGCGCGGGTGAAGCCGACGCCGATCGCCAGCCTCTTCTCCCGCGCCGGCGCCGGCGCTTCCTCAGTGCTGAACACCAGCAGATGCGGCGACAGTCCGCCTTCGGTGCCGCCCGACATCACGATCGCGACGCGCTGGTCCTTCAAGAGGAGCTTCAGCGCCAGGGTCGCGTAGCCGCGCGTGAAATCGTTCACGCAGCCGTTGCCCTCCGTCTTGCCGACGATCGCCACGATCTTTGCCGGATCGACCTCGCCGCTCGCAATCGCGGCCTCCAGCGCGCTGGTGTCCTGTGGACCGGCTGTCGCCAGCCGGAGCACCTTCGTCCGCCGCGCCCCACCCCCTGACACGTCAGGCGGCCTTGCCGGCGTCGCTGCCGTGGCGCGCGCGGCGGCGGCGCACCCAGGCGAGCGAGACCAGCGCAACCGCGATCACCAGGAACGACACGCCGGTGGTCACGCTGCCCAGCGCATAGAGCACCGGCGTCGTGATGTTGGTCGTCATGCCGTAGATCTCGAGCGGCAGGGTGTTGAATGTGCCGGCCGTGTAGAGGCTGCGCGCAAACTCGTCGTAGGAGAGCGTGAAGCCGAACAGGCCGACGCCGATCAGGCTGGGCAGCACGATCGGGATCACGACGTGGCGGATGGTCTGCCATGGCGTGGCGCCCAGGTCGCGCGCGGCCTCCTCGTAGCGGCGGTCGAAGCGGTTGAAGACCGCCAGCATGATCAGCACGCCGAACGGCAGCGTCCAGGTGAGGTGCGCGCCGAACGCCGAGGTGTACCAGGTGGGGTCCAGCCCGAGCACGCGGAACAACAGGCCGATGCCGAGGCTGATCAGGATCGACGGCACGATCAGGCTGGCGATCGCGAGATAAAAGAGGATCGACGAGCCGCGGAAGCGCGAGCGGAAGGCGAGGCCCGCCGAGAAGGAGATCACCATGGTGACGACCATCACCACGACACCCAGGACCAGCGAGCGCTTCAGGGCACCCGCGATGTCGCCCACGAGCTGCGTCTCGAACAGATTGAAGAACCAGTGCGTCGACAGGCCGACCAGCGGAAACGTCAGCCCTCCCGTCGGCCCCTGGAACGACAGCACCAGGATCGTGAGGGTGGGACCGTAGAGGAACATCACGAACAGCGTGAAGAAGGCCGCGAGGAGCCAGAATGCCGGACCGCGCCTGCCGTGCTTCACGTCACAGCTCCTTGCGGATGTCGACCACCCGCATCATGCCCACGACGATCATCAGCACCACGATCAGCAGCACGACGGCATTGGCGGCGGCAGCGGGGTACTGCAACAGCGACATGGCGTTGGCCATCATCAGTGCGACCGAGGCGCTGAGGCCGCCGCTCATCATGCGCACGGTGACGAAGTCGCCCATCACGATGGTGACGACGAAGATCGAACCGATGGCGATGCCGGGCTTGCACAGCGGCAGGATCACGTTGGTGAGCGTCTGCCAGCCCGTGGCGCCGGCATCGAGCGAGGCCTCGAGCAGGCTGCGGTCGATGCGCATCATCGAGTTGAAGATCGGCACGACCATGAACAGCGTGTAGAGATGCACGTAGACCAGCACGACGGCGAAGTTCGAATAGAGCAGGAATTCGAGCGGCTGCTGGATCAGGCCCATCTTCATCAGGGTCATGTTGGCCAGCCCGTTGCGTCCCAGGAACGGGATCCACGAGATCATGCGGATGACGTTGGAGGTCCAGAACGGGATCGTGCAGACCAGGAACAGCACCTGCTGCCACGTGGCCGAGCGGACGTGGAACGCGAGGAAATAGGCAAGCGTGAAGCCGATCAGGAACGTCAGCGCCCAGGTGATCAGCGCGAACTCGACGGTCTGCAGATAGGTCCGCCAGGTCACCGGCGACAGCAGCAGCTCCTCGTAGTTCTGGAGGATGAAGGTCGGGATGATCGACGTCGTGGTGTAGTCGAAGAAGCTCACCACCACGATCGTGGCGATGGGGACCACCAGGAAGAACAGAAAGATCGCCGCGAGCGGCGTGATCTGAAAGTACGTGGTCCAGCGGGAGATACGCGTCATGACAGGACGGGGGCGCCACGGATTGGGCGCCCCCACCTTTCAATCGTTGAGGTCAGGCAGCGATGAAGGAGTTCCATTTCTGGACCATGTAGCGATCCTCATCCATCACGGCGTTCCAGCAGGCCACGGCGCCCATGCGGGCGTCGAACGAGCCGCCGTCGCGGACGGTGCCGGCCTTCTCCATCACCTTGCCTTGCGGGCTCATGATGTCGCCCTTGGCGGGCTTGCCTTCCATCCAGAAGCCCCACTCGTCTTCCGACATGAACTTCTTCGCCGTGTCGAGAACGGCCGAGTAGTAGCCCTGGCGGTTCAGGAAGGCGCCGGTCCAGCCGGACAGGTACCAGTTGATATACTCGTAGGCCGCATCGAGCTGCGGGCCCTTGAGATGCGCGGCGATGGCCAGGCCGTCGCCCCACGAGCGATAGCCTTCCTTCAGCGGCTGGTACTTGCAGGCGACGCCCTTCGAGCGCACGGCGGCCACGGCCGGCGACCACATCGACTGGATGATGACTTCGCCCGAGGTCATGAGGTTGACCGATTCGTCGAAGGTCTTCCAGAAGGCGCGGAACTGGCCGTCCTTCTTGGTCTTGATCAGGAAGTCGATCGTCTTGTCGATCTCCGCCTTGGTCATGTTGCCCTTGTCGCCGTACTTCACGATGCCGGCCGACTCGCAGATCATCGCGGCATCCATGATGCCGATCGACGGGATGTTCAGGATCGAGGTCTTGCCCTTGAACTTGGGATCGAGGATGTCCTTCCAGCTCGAGATCTCGCGGCCGACCAGGTCGGGGCGGATGCCCAGGGTGTCGGCGTTGTAGATCGTCGGAACCATCGTGAACCACTGCGTCTCGCTCTTGGCGAAGGTCGTGGCGTCCTGCTTCTCTACGAAGCCCACGGTGTGCGGCGCCGTGCCCTGCGCGATCACGCTGTCGGGCTTCAGCTTGCCGTTCTTGAACAGCGGAACGATCTTGTCGTAGTAGGTCAGCTTCTTGGTGTCGAAAGGCTGCAGCACCTTCGACGGCCAGATCTTCTTGATCATCCAGTATTCGATGTCAGCGATGTCGTAGGAATTGGGCTGCGTCACCGCGCGCTGCACGCAGGCGTCGGAGTCGAGCGCCGTCATCTGGATGGTGAGCCCGGTGTCGGCCTTGCACTTCTCGGCGACCTCGTTGAGGTTCGACACGCC
>CAIMEE010000350.1 GCA_903839865.1 Enhydrobacter aerosaccus
CCCCGCCTCGAAGAAGGGGCTGGAAGGAATCTGCGTCAGGCTTGATTAGGGCGGTACTCACAAGTCGGAGTGTTACGACATGACTTTTTTAATATCCGCTTTGCCCCTGTAAGCGGACATTCCTTCGCGCATATGAAGAGTCCGCTAAGGGCCATATCGCCCCGATTTCATCGATCTTTGTCGCGCCTAAGCGTCCCGTGATGTCCGTTGTTGGTCAGGCGCGTCGAATTCAATAAGGTCGCAAGGAGTCCGCTTCGCCCCCCCCCGGAAGCGGACATCGATCTGCCAGCGCAGCTGACTGACTTCACCGCAATCGCTCAGTTTGAATGGCCTGCAAAGACTGATTTTGCCGCCTCCGCCAATCCGCCGGAAAAGGTTTCATCACAAAGGTTTCATCACAATGAGCAGCGTCATCTCCGCGGCTGCCGTCCGTCGAGGATCGCCTCGAAATCTCGGATGAGAGGAGCGTCATACGGAGCAAGCGACTAACGTAAGTTGTGTTGATCTTGTCGACCGTCGCGAGCTCCTCGATCGAGGCTTACGGGTGCCAAGACTCTATTTCTCGGCTCCCGCGTCCGCGAGATCGAAGGCACAAGTCAGGCCGTCGGCCGCGTCCTGATCGGCGAACTCACCGAAGCAGCAATCCAGCCTGAACACATTTACACGCATACTTGGCAACCGGGCGAGGTCGTTCCTTGGGACAACCGCTGCCTTCTCCACGCCGGAGCCGGCTACGACGCCGATCGCTACCGCCGCTACGTGCGCCAGATCCGCGTCAGCGGAGCGTGCTCGTCGTTGGAAGAGGTTGGCCAGTCGATCGGTTTGGCAACGCGATAATGCCGTTCGACAGTTAAGCCGCGGCCCAGGCGCGCTGCATCGCGGGGCGCGCGTTCAGTCGCGCGATGTACGCCGCCACATTCGGCTTGTCAGACACGTCCGCTCCGAGCCTCTGCGCCACGGTACAGGCGTGACCGGTCATGATGTCGGCCCCGCTGAACGCACCTGCCATGAACTCGCGGCCTTCAAGGCCAGCGTCGACGGCTCCGAGCATGCGCGACAGCAGCTTTACTGCACGGTCGACGTTGACCTGATTGCGGCGCTCCTTCGGGAGGAGGATCGTCTCTACAACGATGATATTGACCGGAGGCATGATCATGCCTTCGGCATAGTGCAGCCATTGCAGATAGCGGGGAAACTCCGGCGACGAAACCTCCGGGACCAGGCGGCCCTTGCCATGCCGGGCGAGGACATACTCGACGATGGCTCCGGACTCGGAAAGTCTCACCGCACCGTCCTCCAGTGTCGGCACCCGGCCCATGGGATTGATCTTGAGGTACTCCGGGCTGCGCATCCTGGCGGCCCCGAGCCTGAAGCTTTCGATTTCGTAAGGCAGGCCCAACTCCTCGAGCAGCCAGACGATGCGGACGGAACGAGTATTGGGTGCGTGATAGATCTTCATGCCGGTCCTATTGTCTGCTGGCTGAACCACTGTTCGACGAGCACGAGTGTTAGATGGCCATCTCGATCGGCTCGCCGCCGTGAATCAGTACTCACGTATCACGTCGCCGATCAGCCGATAGGAGGTCCCGTCGAACTGCTGCAGGCGCATGGTCCTGTAGGGCAAGTAGTTATCGGGTGCAGTGTCGAGTGTGATACCGGGCAAAGTGAGGGGGGTGCGAACACCTTTCATGTTGGCCGCCTGCTTCAGCAGGTTCTCTCGGGTGAGTTCGTCGCCGCACTGCCGAAGCAACTGTGCCACGATCACGCCGTAGGTGTATCCTGAGGCCACGAACGAATCATAGGGATTCAGACCGGGCGCCCACTGCTTGGCCCACGCGAGGTATTCCTTCATCCCTACGTCATCGTGCCAGGCTGGATCGCCGGGGCTCTTGCTGTTGGCGACTGTGATCACACCAGTGGCCGCATCGGCGCCCGCCGGCTTCAGGACGCCAGGCACCGACGCCGAGCCAACCGGAAGATAGATCTGCGGTTTCCAGCCGAGTTCATGGCTCTTGCGAATGGCCTGGGTGGCATGCTTGCCCGTTGCCACGATGAACAAGGCATCTGCGTTGCTTGCCCGAAGCTGGATGACCTGGGCGTCAACGGTAGGGTCGGTCGTCTCGTAGGAGACCTCCGCCACGATTGCCGAGGCATTCGCCCCAAGCGCCTGACGGAAGCCCTCGACGTAGTCCTTGCCATAATCGTCGTTTTGCCGGAGCACCGCGATTCTGGCCTTCGGATTGGCCGCGAGAATGTGGCGGGCATACACCGTGCCTTCAGTCCGGTAGGCAATCATGCCCATCATTGTCCACGGGTTGTGCGCTGGATCATTCCATTGCGCGGCGCCGGACAGGATCAGAAGTTGAGGTACTTTCTTTTGATTCAGGTATCGATGTGTCGCGCGATTGGTAGCCGTTCCTACCGTGTTGACGATGGCCAGCACATTGTCTCGTTCGACCAGTTGGCGAGTGAGTTCCATAGTCTTCGGAGCGCTGTAGCCATCGTCGAGTGAGAGGAGGGTTACTTTGCGGCCATTGATGCCCGACTGCGACTCGTTGAGATATTTGAAGTAGGCGGTCTCTCCCTTGCCTACACCTGACAGTACTGAAACCGGCCCGCTGTATGGCAAGGTCTGCCCCAGCTTGATCTCGGTGTCGCTGGCGCCGGGATCGTATTTCTTCTGGGCATGAGCCAAAGCCGTCGATACCAATGTCATGGCCACGGCGACGTTCAACGCTGCAGAAATCCTCATTCGGCTTTTCCTTCGACGGACGTTGGCGAATCGAATTTTCGGCAGTTGCTTTCTGCCGAATCTCCAAAACCCTATCACGCATCTGGCCGGTCTCAACCGTGATGTACCTGCCAATGCCGGTGCGTTTTGCCATTGCGCGGGCGCTGATTGCGGGGCCAGCGGTATGGCCAGCATGTCGAATGTATGGACCCCTGGCTGTTGCGCATGTTTGCCGAACGGCACGCCACTATTTTGAGGCCGGCGACTGTCACACGGTCCTTGTTTTGTCTGCAGCCCACAATGTTGCGGTACCGTCAGTTATGGCGTCTTATCCATCGCAAAAGCAGGTACTGAATTCGAAGGGGAGGCTGAGCCGTGGGAAACTGCATAGTCGTCGTTCAGTTCGATTTGCCGAAGCGCACGGAAGAGCAGGCGATCAAGGGCGGCACAGGGACCGCTCCGATCTATCGCAATCTCGGCACGAAAGGCTTGATCCGCAAGGACTACCTGAACGGCGACTCCGGCACTGGCGGCGTCTATCTCTGGAAAGACCGCCAATCTGCCGAAGCCTGGTTCACCGAAGAGCGGATCGGCGAATTGGCCCGGCGCTTCGGCGTCAGGCCCCGGCTCACCTGGTATGACACGCATGTGACCGTCGATAATCTCAAGGGCGAGACGCGCGTGAACGGTGTGCTGATTGCGGCGTCAGAAGCGCAGGATGCGGCGGCCTGAGGGGAGGGACATGACGACTCAGTCGAGCGTGGGCAGGTCGAAAGTTCCTGCCGCGAGCGATCATGGTGCGGTCAATCGCGCCCGTCTCGCATGCTGACCATCGATTTTGCGGATCCGGCGACGAACGCCGATCCGTTCCCGATTTTCGGCAGATTGCGCGCCGAGGACCCGGTGCACTGGTCCGAGCCCATGAAGGCATGGGTGGTC
>CAIMEE010000351.1 GCA_903839865.1 Enhydrobacter aerosaccus
AGGCTCGCGATGCCGTGGGCCAGCGACCAGGTGTGCAGGCTCATCATCAGCGCGGGCGGGCGCTTGCCGGCAGGCAACTGCGCGCCCAGCTGCTCGGCCGCGGTGCGCAGCACGGCAAAGGCGCGCTCGGACGCCGCGCGCAGTTCGGCATTGGCGTCGGGCGGGAGGCCGGATTCGAACATCGCGGCGTAGTAGGCGGGCTCGGCGCGGGCGAAGGCGAGATAGGCGCGACCGACGTTATGAAAGGCCGTCAGCGCATCGGGTTTGCCGTTGGCCCAGCCGGTCGAGAGCATCGCCTCGAAACGGGCGTAACCCTCGCGCGCCACGTCGGCCAGCAGCGCCTCGCGATCTCGGAAGTGGCGATAGGGCGCGGCCGGGCTCACGCCCGCCGAGCGCGCGGCGTCGGCAAAGGTAAAGCCTGCCGGACCCTTCTCCGCGATCAACTCGCGGGCGGCCTGGATCAGCGCTTCCTTGAGGTTGCCGTGGTGATACGCACCCTCGCGGGCGCGACGTTTCCAACTCATGTTAAGGGAGTTTACATTAGGCGCGCGTCACGCGCACCTCATCTCCCCAACGATCTGGGAAAGTTAGCCCAGGTTGGGCTTGGGCAGGCTCGTGGGCACGATCTCGATGACCGTGTAGCCCATGCGCTCCAGCGCAACGGCCTGATCCTCGGCCTCTTTCAAGGTCGAGTAGGTCACGCTGATGCGCTTACCGGCGGGCTTCTCGACCCAGACCATGTGCTTGCCGACGATGTCTTTTGCCATGCGGGAGCTTATGGACCATCGCAAGCCAAACTGCACGATCCTTATTGCCGCTTACTGACGGCTACCCTCGCCGGACAGGATGTTCTCCGAGACCTTCTCGGTCAGGACTTCCTCGTCGTCGAGGATGCGCTTCTTGCGCCAGCCACCGTGCAGATAGATGCAGACGGTGATGAGCGTGACGACGATGTTGGCGATCGGCGACGACCAGTAGATGCCCTCCGCGCCCAGGTTCGTGTGCTTGGACAGCACATAGGCCAGCGGGAATTGCAGCACCCATAGCGCCACGATGGTCAGCATCATGTTGACCACCATGTTGCCCGACGCGCGGAACACGCCGGAAAGCGCGAATTGCACGCCGATGAGGCCCCAGGAGAGCGCCATGATGCGCAGGAACCTGGCGCCTTCCACGACGACCTCGGCGTCGTTCGGCACGAAGAACGAGACCAGTTGCGTCGGGAACAGGAAGACGAGGAGGCCAACCGCGCTCAATGCGCCGAAGCCCAGGCCGGCGCCCAGCCGCCCGATCGCGGCGGCACGGTCGATATTGCCGGCGCCGATGTTCTGGCCGGCGAGCGCCGCCACCGCCATCGACAGGCCCATCGCCGGGATGATGACGAGCTGCAGGATATTGCCGCCGATGCCATAGGCGGCGAGCGTGGTCGTGCCGAAGCTCGCCACGAGGAAGGTCATGACCATGATGCCGAGCGCGCGCGCCGACATGTCGAGCGAGGCGGGGGCGCCCAGGAAGAAGGCGCGCCGGATGTGGCGGAGGTCAGGAACGAAGTCGTGCCATTGGACATGGATGCCGTGCATGCCGGCGCGCAGGATGGCGATGCCGATAATGGCGGCGAGCGCCTGGGTGCCGAGCGTCGCCAGTGCCGCGCCCATCACGCCGTAGCCCGGCACGGGTCCCCAGCCGAAGATCAGCAGCGGATCGAGCACGAAGTTCAGCACGACGGTGCCCAGCACGATATAGACCGGCAGGTTGGCGCGCCCGATCGAGCGCATGATCGCGTTGAACACGAAGAACGAGAAATTGAAGACCAGGCCCAGGAACGACACGCGCATGAAGCCCAGCGCACCGTCATGGACCTCCGGCGCCACGCCCATCAGCCGCAGCAGGTGGGGTGCCAGGAAGAAACCGGCGATGCCCAGCAACAGCGCAGAGGCGATCACCATCAGCAGGGTCTGCCCCGCGACATGGCCGACCATCTTGTGGTTCCCGGCGCCCACGAACTGCGCGATCAGGGTCGAGCCCGCAATCGAGAGGCCCGCGCCCAGCGCGAACATCAGGAACATGACCGGGAACGACAGCGACACGGCCGCGACTGCGGCACCTCCCAGCCGACCGACCCAGAAGGCGTCGATGATCTGGTAGGCCGACTGCAGCGTGTTCGCGGCCACGATGGGCACGGCGAGGGTCAGGAGCGATCGCAGGATCGGTCCTTCGAGGAGTTTGTTCTTGGGGAGCGCCACGCTATCCATATGGGCAGGGAGGAAAAGCGATGCAACTCTGGAATACGGGCGTCGCCTCGGCGCGCGGAGCCGCACGTCAGGCGCAGGAACTCGAGGACGCCGGCTGGGCCGGCATGCTGGTCGTCGACTCGCAGAACCTGTCGGGTGATCCCTATGTCGCGCTCGCCATGGCCGCGACCGTCACGAAGAAGCTCGGGCTCGGCACCGGCGTCACCAACTCGATCACGCGCCATGCCGCCGTGACCGCGACGTCGATCACGTCGGTCAACCGGATCTCCAACGGCCGCGCCGTGCTGGGCATCGGCCGCGGCGACAGCGCGCTGGCCCATCTCGGCCGCGCGCCCGCGCGCCTGGCGCAGTTCGAGCGCTACCTGCGTCATTTGCAGACCTACCTGAAGGGCGAGTCCGTTTCCTTCGATGAGATCGACATCCCGAAAGAGCACGCGCCGCCCGCCTCGGCGCTCGAGCTGCACGACGCGCCGCCCGCAAGCCGCATCGCCTGGATCGCGGGCGCACCGCCCGTGCCGGTCGAGGTGGCCGCGAGCGGCCCCAAGGTGATCGCGATGGCCGCGCTGCATGGCGACCGCGTGATGTTCACCGTCGGCGCCGACATCGAGCGCCTGCAATGGGGCATCGAGCTCGCGCGCAAGACCCGCAAGGAGGCGGGCCTCGATCCCGCCTCGCTGAAGTTCGGCGCGTTCATCAATCTCGGCTGCCACACCGACATGGACGCCGCGCGCAGCCTGGTGCGCGGCGGCCTCACGACCTACGCGCGCTTCTCGGTGATGCACGGCAAGGCCAACGGGCCGGTGACCGACAAGGATCGCGGCCTGCTCGAATCGCTGCGCCAGAACTACGACATGAAGCAGCATACCCGGGGCGACTCGCGCCAGGCCGGCATCCTCACCGACGACTTCATCGACCGCTTCGCCATCGTGGGTCCGCCCGACCGCTGCATCGCGCGCCTGAAGTCGCTGGCCAGGCTCGGCCTCGACAAGGTCGCCATCAGCGGCGGCATGCGCGGCGCGCCGGAGGAGCACATCCCGCTCGGCAAGGAGCTGATGGTGAAGGAAGTGATCCCGGGGATGAGATAGTCTTCCTCGCGCTTGCACCGCGGCGCGCCTTGTGGCCCCCTGCGGGCATGTCGCCTGTGTTCGAACTCCGCCCTGCCGTCAAAGCCGATCTCGCCTTCTGCTGGCCGATCTATCGCGATGCCGTTCAGCCGCTCACGGCCAACTGGAACGAGACCGAGCATCGGCGCCTCGTCGAGCGGGCGGTCGGCCAACCCGGGACCTCCATCCTGCGTTCGGACAACGCCGACAAGGGTTGGGTCGAAGTCTCGGAGAGCGGTGGCGCCGTCGAGCTGAAGCAGTTCTTTGTGCTGGCCGCCGCGCGCAACAACGGGCTGGGCACCAGCTTCCTGAACTGGATGAAGGAACGCGCCGACCGCAAGCGCAAGGACCTGCTGATCGAGGTACTTGTCGACAGCCCGGCACGAGGTCTCTGCGAGCGTCTTGGCTTCAAGGCGGCCAAGACCGCCGACAACAAGGTCACGATGCGCTACTAGCGCATCCGAGGGGCTCCTAGCGCCAGATCTTCTTGCCGGTTCCCGGCAATCCCAGCTCGCCCCACATCTTGTCGACTTTCTCGACGACCGACTGGTCCATCTTTATCTGCCGGCCCCATTCGCGATTCGTCTCGCCCGGCCACTTGTCGGTCGCGTCGAGGCCGATCTTGCTGCCGAGGCCGGACACCGGGCTCGCGAAGTCGAGATAGTCGATCGGGGTGTGCTCGATCACGGTGATGTCGCGCGCGGGGTCCATGCGGGTCGAGAGCGCCCACATCACGTCCTTCCAGTTGCGCGCGTCGATGTCGGCGTCCACGACGATCACCCACTTGGTGTACATGAACTGCCGCAGGTAGCTCCACACGCCCATCATCACGCGCTTGGCGTGGCCGGCGTAGGCCTTCTTCATCGACACCACGGCGATGCGATAGCTGCAGCCTTCGGGCGGCAGCCAGAAGTCGACGATCTCGGGGAACTGCTGCTGGAAGAGGGGGATGAACACCTCGTTCAGCGCTTCGCCCAGCACGCTGGGCTCGTCCGGTGGCCGGCCGGTGAAGGTCGAGAGGTAGATCGGCTTGCGGCGCATCGTGATCGCGCTGATCGTGAAGACCGGAAACTGCTCGACGCTGTTGTAGTAGCCAGTGTGGTCGCCGTAGGGGCCTTCGTCGCCATAGTCGTCGAGCGACACGTGGCCCTCGAGCACGATCTCGGCTTCCGCCGGCACCTTGAGCGGCACGGTCTTGCAGTCGACCAGCTCGACCTTCTTGCCACGCAGCAGGCCCGCGAACTGATATTCCGACAGCGTATCCGGCACCGGCGTGACGGCGGCGAGGATCGTGCCGGGATCGGCGCCGATGACGGCCGCAACCGGCAGCGGCTCGCGCTTGCCTGCGCCCTTCCAGCGCTGGTGGTGCTGCGCGCCACCGCGATGTTTCAGCCAGCGCATCAGCGTCGTGTTCTTGCCCGTCACCTGCATGCGGTAGATGCCGAGATTGAACGCGTCCTGCTTGTCGCCCTTCGGGTTCGGCCCCTGCGTCACGATCAGCGGCCAAGTGATCAGCGGCGCGGGCTCGCCCGGCCAGCAGGTCTGGATCGGCAGCTTGCCGAGGTCGATATCGTCGCCGGTCAGCACCACTTCCTGGCACGGCGCGCTGCCGACGGTCTTCGGCTTCATCGCCATGACCGTGCGCAGCATCGGCAGCATGTCGAGCGCCTCGCGCCAGCCGCCCGGCGGCTCGGGCTGGCGCAGGAAGGCCAGCGTCTCGCCCACGGCGCGCAATTCATGCGGCTCGCGGTCCATGCCCCAGGCCACGCGCTCGACCGTGCCGAAGAGATTGACCAGCACCGGGATATCGGAGCCCACGACATTTTCGAACAGCACCGCCGGGCCCTTCTCGGCCAGCAGGCGCGTCTGGATCTCGGTCATCTCGAGGTTGGGCGACACCGGCGCCGTCACGCGCACGAGGCGGCCGCTCTTTTCCAGCCGGTCCATGAAGTCGCGAAGCGAGGCGTAAGGCATGGTAGATGTCTAAAACGCCATGACTGCAAAGGCCATCCCTTCCGAATTCGAGGACCTGCTGAACCGCCAAGGCAAGCGGGTGCTGGCGGGCACGCACGAGCTGTGCGGCGCGCTGGCCGATCCCAGGCGGCGGTTCCTGATGCGCGACGATCTGCTGGATCGTGCCAAGGTCGCCAAGGTCCGCAAGGCCTTGCAGGACGGGCTCGCGGGCACCCTCGAACCGCTCGATAAGCCGATCCCGCCCGACAGCATCTGGGAGATGAAGCGCGACTATGGCGAACTGCTGCCCAAGACGGCGCGCAGCCGCACGATCTTCTTCGACAGCCGTCGCGAGGCCGGTGTCAAAGCTGCCGAAAAGATCGGCCTTACCAGGATGATGCGCTCGCAGAGTTTCCGCGCCTTCGCGGCAGCCCTCGCCGGCCGCAAGCTTCGGTCAGGCTGGGGCACGCAGGTGCTGCGCTATGGGCCGGGCGACTATGCCGGCCCGCACAACGATCATCATCCCGAGAACAAGGACGCGAAGAAGGGCTACATCGACCTGCATCTCAGCCTGTGCACGCCGCAGGTCGAGCATCAGTGGCTGGTCTATGCGCGCGCCGGGCATTTCAGCGAGATCGTCCCGGTGGGTGGCGCCGCCACGCTCACCGCCTATCGCCTGCCGTTCTGGCACTACACGACGCCGCTGGTCGGCACCGCGAAGGCCGCGCGCTGGGTGTTGCTGGGGACGTTCCTTTACGCTTGACAAAAATTGCGTAATACGCAATATTATCGCAATGACCGACGCCAGCCCCGCCTTACACTTTGTCATTCCGAGCGAAGCGGAGGACCCGTCAAAGTCTACGTGCCGTGAGCCGTTTTCCGACCGTTTAGCCGTTTTCGCTCCCGTTTATTCTTCGCAGGTTTCGTTTCAAATCAACGGCTTGGCTTCCGATCTCCCTCAACCGTATTTAAACGGTGAAAACGGTCACGGAACGCCCACCGGCACGACCGAGATCGAGTTGCGTGGGCTGCCGTCGATGATGCGGTCGGTGTAGACGAGATAGACCAGTGCCTTCCTCTTGGCGTCCCAGAAGCGCACGACCTGCGTCGTCTTGAAGATCAGCGAGGCGCGGGCGCTGAAGACTTCCTCGGAGTGCTTGAGCTTGTCGAGCTTGGCTGTGTCGATGGCGCCGACCTGGCGGCAGGCGATCGAGGCTTCGCCGGGATCTTCCGCGAGGCCGATCGCGCCCTTGATGCCGCCGGTGCGTGCGTGGCTCATGTAGCAGGTGACGCCCGGCACGTCGGGATCGTCGAACGCCTCGACCACGATCTTGTCGCTGGGGCCCAGCCACTTGAAGCGATAGTTGGTCGAGCCGATGTCCTCGGCCGCGGCGGCCACGGTGACGGATATAAGGGAGACCAGCGCGAGGAGAAGGCAGTCGAGGAGGCGGCGCATCGTTCAGGCTCCTTTGACGGGTGGGCGGGTGGCCAGGAACAGTCCGGGCAGCACGAGCGCGATCCCCAGAAGATGGTACCACTGCGGCGCCTCGCCAAGGGCAGCCCAGGCCATCAGTCCGACATAGGGCGGTCCGAGATAGAGCGAGATCGACGTGCGCGACGGCCCCAGTTCCTGCACGCAGAAGGAATAGGCGGTGTAGGCCAGGACGCCGGGCACCAGTGCCGTCACCAGCCAGGTGACCCACAGGCGGCCGTCGGCGAGATCGGGCCAGCCCCACAGCACGCCTTCGCCGAGCGTGAAGGGCACCAGGACCACGCAGCCCGCTATTGAGGTGGCGCACAGTCGAGTCATCGCGTCGAGCCGGCTCGACCTGTGCTTGAGCAGTACCGAATAGAGGCCCCAGCTCGCCGAGCCGGCGACGACCCAGAGATCGCCCGAGGTGAAGCGTACTTCGAGGAGGTTGGTGAGTTGGCCCTTGGCAAAGACCGCGGCCACGCCCGCGAGGCAGAGGATGATGCCCGCGATCCGCCCGGGCGAGAGCGGCTCCTTGTCGATCACGCGACCCAGTACCACGACCAGGATCGGCGAGGCGGCGTAGATCAGGCCTATGTTGAGGGCGGGAACGGTGTGGGCGCCGATATAGACCCAGGCGCCGCAGATCCACATGCCGAGCGCGCCCAGCAGCAGCAGGTCCGGCCATTCCCGGGCGACGGCGTCACGCCGCGCGACCAGCCGCTTCCAGACGAAGGGCAGCAGCATCAGGGCGACGAAGATCCAGCGGCCGAGCGCCAGGGCGTTCGGCGGGAAGAAGACGGCATAGCGTGCCGCCAGCATGTTGACGCTGAACAGGGCGGGTGCGAGCAGCAGCAGGATCCAGGCGAGGTGGCGGCGATCGAACGGCATCGCGCCACATTATCGTCAGACGGGGCGCAGTCCCATCTTGGGCACTTCGCCTTCGGCTTCCTTGATGGCCGCACGATACGACTTTTCGCTGTCGAAGGGAGCGGCCTTGGGGAAGTCCTTCTTCTTGCCGGGGCGGATCTCGCCGCTCGACGGCTCGACGATCAACAACTCGCCGGTGCGGCTGAGCAGCGGGATCTCGCGCTTCCAGCGCGAATAGACCCGGCGCGCGGAAGCGGAGAAGTCGACGTAGGTGGTGAACTCGCTGTGGTCCTTGACGAACAGCGCCTCGTAGGTCGCGACGAATTCCGAGACGAACTTGGCGTCGACGATCTCGAGGTTGGACATCATCCAGCAGCGGTCCTCGAACACCCAGTAGGTGCCGATGCCGACGAACTCGCGCTTGCGCGTGATGTAAGGATAGAAGGGAAAGCCGCGGCAGGCGATGGTGCGGTTGTCGCGCTCGCAGAAGCGCGCACCCTTGCAGTGGATCGCCATGCACTCGGGCGTGAGCTCTTCCACGATCTGCTTGGTGGCGTAGTCGTAGGGCTTGAACTTGCTCCACAGGTCGGTGCGGGTCTTGAGCAGGTCGAATTCGACCCGATGCACCACCGGCACCGCGTTCTCGGTCGAGCAGCAGACCGGCGAGCCGCCGTTCAGCGGAGCGCACTTCTGGCCGCAGTCGAAGCGCGATACCGGCGCGTTGAAGTTCTTGTAGAGGCTCTCGAAATCGGAGGGCTTTAGATTGAATTTGGAGGTTTTTGCCATGTGCCCCAGCGTTTAGCCGATCCGAATGTGAATGAACAGTTAAGGAATTATAAAGGTGCCGCCCGCATGCCTAGGGAAGAGGCAAAACGCGCCACACCACCGTCTCGCGCATGCCGCGGTTCTCGAGCTGAAGCGATGTCGGGATTTCATAGCGGGCGAGCTCTTCCAGGCCCTGCGCACTGAAATAGTTGCGGCCGGGATCGCCCAGCAGCACCAGCCGGCCGGCGTTCGCGTGACCGCGCAGCCAGGCGAGCGCGCGCACCGACATCTCTTTCTCGTAGCAGACGTCGCCTGCGATCACGACGTCGGCCTGCGGCATTGCCTCTGCTCCCGCCAGCCAGTCGTCGGCGCTGGTGGCGACGATGAGGCCATTCGCCTCGGCATTGAGCCTGGCCGCTATCAGCGACAGCAGGTCGATGTCGTTGGCGATCACCGACGCGGCACCCGCGTGCGCCGCCGCCATCGACGACACGCCCGAGCCTGCCGCGAAGTCGATCACGGCCTTTCCGCGCACACGCTCGGGATTGTCGAGCAGGAAGCGCGCGATTGCCTGGCCGCCCGGCCAGCAGAAGGCCCAGTAGGGCGGGTCGACGTTCTGCTCCTCCAGCCAGGTCTCCGTCGCCTGCCAGATCGGCACGTATTCGGTCGCGAGCCAGAGCTTGAACTCCGGCACCATGGCGGGTGTCTCGAGGGCGGTGTTTTTGCGAATGAAGTTTTCGGGATCGAGGGGGAGGCGGCTCATCGGCTGGCGCGCCATCAACGTATTGCCGCGAAGAGCGGCGTCATTTGATTGCCGCGATCAGCGGCGAAGCGAGGATAGCGAGCAGGATCAACCATCCCACCTGGGCGTTGGCCTTGAACTTGGCGAGGCAGTCGGCCTGGTCGTGTGGCTTCAGCGTTGCGAGCTGCCAGCCGAAGTGCGCGGCGACCAGCAACAGCACGGCGAAGTAGGGGAACTTGAGATGCGCGAGCACGCCGCACAGCGTCCAGAGCACCAGCGCCAGCGCCACGAACAGGGTGAGCCAGCGCCGCGGCGCGTTGGCGAAACGCCGCGCCGTCGAACGCACGCCCACGATCGCGTCGTCCCGCTGGTCCTGCATGGCGTAGATCGTGTCGTAGACCATCGTCCAGGCGACGCCGCCGGCGTAGAGCGCGACGGTCGCCCACGAGAGCGTATTGGTGACCGTGGCGTAGCCCACCAGCGCCCCCCAGTTGAAGGCGAGGCCGAGGACGACCTGCGGCCACGAGGTGAGACGCTTCATCGTGGGATAGATCGCGACCAGGAGCAGCGAGAGCAGCGCCGTGCCGCCCGCGAACTTGTCGAGCTTGAACAGGATGGCCGCGCCCACGGCCATCTGGATCGCGAACCAGGCCAGTGCCTGGGGCAGCTTGAGCTCGCCCGAGGGCAGCGGCCGGCCGCGCGTGCGCTCGACCTGGGCATCGATCTTGCGGTCGACGATGTCGTTCCAGGTGCAGCCGGCGCCGCGCATGGCGGTTGCCCCCAGCGCGAACAGGGCGAGCCACCCGGCGAGTGCGCCCCAGCGCGGGGTGCCGCCATTTTCGCTCATCGCCAGCGCCAGCGACCACCAGCAGGGAAAGAGCAGCAGCCAGATGCCGATCGGCCGGTCCCAGCGCGCCAGCCGGCCGTAGGGCCGGGCCCAGGGCGGCAGATAACGCAGGGTCCAATGCCGGCGGTCGATGTCGGTGTAGCCGGACGCTGGCGTGTCGGAAGGCATGGCGTCATCATGACGGCATGGCGCCGATAACTCCATGAGCACTTCACGTCTCTTTGTCGAAGCCGGCCTCGGTGCCGGTGCCGAAACGCCGCTCGACGAGGCGCAGGCGCACTATTTGCGCCACGTCATGCGTCGTGCCGACGGGGCGCCGCTCAGCCTGTTCAACGGCCGCGACGGCGAATGGGCAGCGACGCTTTCCCTGCGCGGCAAGAAGGCCGCCGTAGCACAGGTCGGCGCGCAGACGCGGACGCAGGCACCCGAGCCTGATCTCTGGCTCTGCTTCGCGCCCGTGAAACGCGCCCGCATCGACTATATCGCCGAGAAGGCCACCGAGCTTGGCGTCTCCGTCCTGCAGCCGATCGTGACGCAGCATACTGCGGTCGAACGCGTGAACGTCGAGCGGCTGCGCGCGAATGCAGTCGAGGCGGCCGAGCAAACGGAGCGCCTGACGGTGCCCGAAGTACGAGCACCCGTGGACCTCACGCGATTGTTAAGGGAGTGGCCGTCGGGTCGCCGCCTGTTGATGTGCGACGAGACGGGCGGCGGTCCACCGATCGCAGATGTGCTGTCCGGGCTCGATGGGAGCGCCCGCACAGCGCCGTGGGCCATTATCATTGGACCCGAAGGCGGCTTCGCATCGGCCGAGCTGACCGCTTTGCGTCGCATTAAAGATGTAACGGCAGTCGGACTCGGTCCGCGCATCCTGCGGGCCGACACGGCGGCGTTGGCGGCGCTCGCGGTGTGGCAGGCTCTGGTCGGCGACTGGCGGCAGCCGACACCGCGTTTGACCACCGATTATCGCACATCAAGGGACACGGTCTGAGCGCTTGCGCTCGCCCCTCCCGGCATGGGACAGGGGGAGTTGAAACATCATGAACCAGTCGCAGGCTCGCGTGAGACAAACTCATGCGAACTGCGCCACCGCCGGCCTCGGCGCCGGGGGGTGACACGGGAGTCTTCAACGCATGTCCGCACCACCGTCGGGCGGCGGCGCGCCGATCGAGAATCGACGCCAGCTGATCGAATATTTCATTTCCGGCAACAAGCCCAAGGCCAGGTGGCGCATGGGCACCGAGCACGAGAAGTTCGGTTTCGACAAGGCGACGATGAAGCCGCTTCCCTACGAGGGGAAGACCGGCATCCGCGCCATGCTCGAAGGCATGACGCGCTTCGGCTGGGAGCCGGTCACCGAGGGCAACAATCCGATCGCGCTGTTGCGCAACGGGGCGAACATCACCCTCGAGCCGGGCGGCCAGCTCGAGCTCTCGGGCGCGATGCTCGAGACGCTGCACGAGACGTCGGACGAGAACGAGCTGCACATCCGTGAAGTGAAGGCGGTCGCCGACGAAATGGGTGCGGGCTTCATCGGTCTCGGCTTCGCGCCGCAGTGGACGCGCGAGGACTTCGACTGGATGCCGAAGGGCCGCTACAAGATCATGCGCGAGTACATGCCCAAGAAGGGCAAGCTCGGCATCGACATGATGCTGCGCACCTGTACCGTGCAGACCAATCTCGACTACGAGTCCGAAGCCGACATGGTGAAGAAGTTCCGCGTGTCGCTGGCCCTTCAGCCGCTGGCGACCGCGCTGTTCGCCAACTCGCCGTTCAAGGAAGGCAAGGACACCGGCTACAAGAGCTATCGCAGCAACATCTGGACGGACACCGATCCCGACCGCTGCGGCATGCTGCCCTTCGTGTTCGAGGACGGCTTCGGCTTCGAACGCTATGCCGACTACATGCTGAACGTGCCGATGTACTTCGTCTATCGCGACGGCACGTACATCGATGCCTCGGGCCAGGACTTCAAGGATTTCCTGAAGGGCAAGCTGGCGGCACGTCCCGGCGAGTTGCCGACGATCAACGACTGGGCCGATCACGTGACGACCGCCTTCCCCGAAGTGCGCCTCAAGAAGTATCTCGAGATGCGCGGCGCCGATTCCGGGCCGCTGCCGATGCTGTCGGCATTGCCGGCGCTGTGGGTCGGCCTGCTTTACGACCAGGGCGCGCTCGATGCGGCATGGGACCTGGTGAAGGGCTGGAGCGTCGCCGATCACGACTTCCTGCGCCGCGAGACGCCCAAGACGGGCCTCGCCACGAAGTTCAAGGGCCGGCCGTTGTCCGAGCTCGGACGCGACGTGGTCGAGATCGCGCATGCGGGTCTGCGCGCGCGCAAGCGGCTCGATGCGCAGGGCCGCGACGAGACGATCTATCTGGCGCCGCTCGACCGCGCCGTGGCGAGCGGCCACGCGCTGGCCGACGAGCTGCTGGCGAAGTGGAAGGGCGAGTGGAAGGGCGAGTTCGCGCCGCTGTTCCGCGATTACGCCTACTGATGCGTCGTCGGAATTTACTGCTCGCGTCTGTGCTGGTGCCGCTCTCCGCGCGAGCCCAGTCTGACGACTGGCAGACGGTCATCGCGCCCGACCTCAAGTGCCGCCTCGAGATGCCGTCGCCCGCCGAGAAGACGGTGGCCGGCGACAAGGAGAAGGGGCATGTCGCGCCGCGGCAGGCTTGGGAATCCAAGCGCGGCCAGCAGATCTTCGACTTCGACTATGCCGACTACGAGAGCGGCTGGTTCTCCGGTCATGACACCAAGCAGATGGCGCGCGACCTCGGCCGTGGCGACGCGGAGAAGCTTTTCCCCACGTCCACGCACAAGTACGTGCGCGACGAGGCGGTGACCCTGCAGGGCTGGGACGGCTACGCCCTCGACATCCAGGACGCCGCCGGCGCCGGGGTGATGATGCGCACCTACATCGTGCGCGACCGGCTCTATCGCCTGCTGGCGACGGCGGACGCCGACATGAAGAGCAGGAGCGCCGCGCTGCGCTTCGTGGATTCGTTCAAGGTGGCGGAGGTCCGCTCGTGAAGATCTGCGTGTTCGGCGCCGGCGCGATCGGCGGCAACTTCGCGGCCCGCCTGGCCGATGCCGGCAACGAGGTTTCGGTGGTGGCGCGCGGCGCCCATCTCGAGGCGATCAAGGCCAAGGGGCTTACGCTGATCGCGGGCGGCAGGAAGATCGTGGCCAAGGTGAAGGCGAGCGACAAGCCGGCCGATCTCGGCAGGCAGGACGTCGTGATCTCGACGCTGAAGGCCAACGGCCTGCCGGCGCTGGCCGAGAGCGTCGGTCCGCTGCTCGGGCCGGAGACCGGCGTTGTATTCGCGCAGAACGGCATTCCCTGGTGGTACGGCCGCGGCCTCGACAGCACGCGGCCGGCGGCGCCCGATCTGTCGCGCCTCGATCCGGGCGGCGCGCTCGCCAAGGCCGTTGGTTATGAGCGTACTCTGGGCGGCGCCATCACCTCGCCCAATCACGTGGTCGAGCCCGGCGTCATCGTCAACGAGCAGCCCGACCGCAACACGCTCTGGGTTGGCGAGATCGACGACAGGCAGACGCCGCGCATCGAGGCACTTCGCAAGGCGCTGGTCGCGGCGGGCATCGGCTCGCCCGCGAGCAAGGACATCCGCTACGACATCTGGCACAAGCTGATGGCCAACCTCACCGGCTCGACGGTGGCCCTGATCCTGGGCCAGGCCAGCCTCATCCAGAAGACGCCTATCATCAACGCGCTGTGCCGGCGCGCGCATGCCGAGGCGCTGGCCGTTGCCGCAGCGCACGGCGTAGTGCTCGACGACAGTCCGGACGTCCGCTACGGACCCAAGCGCGTCTATTTCGACCATCGCCCGTCGATTCTTCAGGACTACGATCTCGGCCGGCCGATGGAAGTCGAGGCGATCGTGCGCGCGCCGGTCGCCTTCGCGCGCTCGGCCGGCGTTCCGACGCCGACGCTCGACGCGATCGAGGCGTTCGTCGTCTCCATGGCCGAATCGAAAGGTCTCTACGCGTCGTAATCACAAGAAGAGGAGGAAGCATCATGAAGCCCAGGATCATGCGCGCCGCATCGCGGCCCACCTCGAAAGCCGAAGCCAAGAACTTCGTGGGCAACGTGATGTCGGACCCGGTGTGGGCGCCCGAAGGCCCCTCGAAGCTGCGCGCCTCGCGGGTCTCCTTCATGCCGGGCGGCCGCACCAACTGGCACCAGCATGCCGTGGGCCAGATCCTCTATGTGCTGTCCGGCGTCGGCCGCTATCAGCTCGAGGGCCAGCCGGTGCAGGAGATCAGGCCCGGCGACACCGTCGTCATTCCGCCCAACACGCGGCACTGGCACGGCTCGGCGCCTGACACGATGATGTGCCATCTCGCCATGTCGGAGACCGATGAGAAGGGCAACGCCACGACCTGGCTAGAGCCTGTGAGCGACGCGGACTACACGAAGGCGCCGGCAAGTGAATGACGCTCGTCTTCTTCCGGTCCGCGAGCCTCCGGCTCGCTCCTGAGGCGAGCCTCCGGCTCGCGCA
>CAIMEE010000352.1 GCA_903839865.1 Enhydrobacter aerosaccus
CCTTCGAGACGCAGCCCTGCGGGCTGCTCCTCAGGATGAGGTTTGCGTGCACCTGCATGCACGGTTTCGCGGCGTCCCCTTAGATTCAGCTTATTTAAAGCGTTACGGCCAGGTAACTGCCCCTTGTCACGCGACGGCGGCGATGTAGCGATCAGGGCGAAGAAGGGCCGCGCGCAGGCCGTGTTGGGCGAGCCAATCCGCGCCGATACCGGGCAGGAGCACGGCCTCCGGCCTCCGGGATGCCAGCAGCGCCGTCTTGCCCACGATCGCGAAGCGCTGGCCGATCGCCTCGTCCATCAACCTTCCATCGGCAAGGCGCGGCTGCGGGAAGATCGTGCCGACCGGCGGTGGCGCGTCCTCGCGATCGCCGGTGCCGAGTTGCGGCTGGGGGAAGTCGAACAGAAGGGCACCTGCGGCGAATCGCTGGTCACGCAGGGCGGCCGCCGCAGGATCGGTCTCCTGCAGCACCGCGCCCAGCTTCACGGCGAGGTCGATGAAGGTCCGCACATGTGGCAGACGCTCGCTCTCGTAAGTGTCGAGCAAGGCGTCCGGCGCGCCGCCGCGCAGTACGGCGGCGAGCTTCCAGGCGAGGTTGCTGGCGTCGCGCATGCCCGCGCACATGCCCTGGCCCAGGAACGGAGGCGTCTGGTGACAGGCGTCGCCCGCCAGCAGCAGCCGTCCGTTGCGCCAGCCCTCCTGGACGACGGAGTGGAACGTGTAGACGGCGGCGCGTTCGAGCACGGCGTCGTCCGGTCCGAGCCAGCGGGCGATCATCGGCCAGAACACCTCGGGATCGGTGAGGCGCGCAGTGTCGTCGCCCGGCATCAGCATGATCTCCCAGCGCCGGCGCCGGCCGCCGACCTGCACGATCGTCATCGGCCGTGCCGGATCGCAGAGCTGGATGGTGTAGTCGGGCAGGGCGCGCACGCGCGGCGAGTCGGGATCGCACAGGAGATCGACCACCAGCCACGGCTGGTGCAGGCCGAGATCGCGCTGCCGGCTGCCAATGGCGCGGCGCACCAGCGAGCGCGCGCCGTCGCAGCCCACGACGTAGCGCGCATCGAGCTCGTCTGCGTCGGAGATCTCGCGGCCGAGATGGACCGTCACATTGGGAAAGCGCGCGAGTCCGTGGCGCAGGATCGCCTCGAGTTGGGGCTGGTGGAAATACCAGTTGCCGGCCCAGCCATGCGGTCCGGGGCCGTCGATGCCGCGGCGGACCATCAGGGTCTGGCCATCGGCATTGATAAAGTGCATGCCCTGCGAGGAAGAGCGTGTGACCTGCGCGATCTTATCGGCCAGCCCGATAGACTGGAAGATGCGCATAACCTCGCCGTCGAAATGGACGGCCCGCGGCAGGGCGTGGATCTCGCGCTCCCGTTCGACGATGTCGACGCGCAGTCCGGCCTGTCCCAGCAGGTTGCCGAGCAAGGCGCCGACCGGGCCGCAGCCCAGGATGGCGACGTCTGCCTTGCCCACCGCGCGCCGCGCCTATTCGATCTTGATGTCGGCGCGCTTGATGATGTCGCCCCACTTCCTGCTCTCGCTGCGCACGAGGTCGCCGAAGGCGGCGGGCGAGAGGGCGCCGGGCTCGACGCCCATGCCCGCGAATCGTTCCTTCACGTCTGGGAGCTTCAGGACCTCGGCGATCTCGCGATAGAGCCGGTCGACGATCTCCGGCGGTGTGCCGGAGCGCACGGCGATGCCGTACCACGAGGTCACGTCGAAGCCCGGGAAGCCTGCGTCGGCCACGAGCGGCACGTCGGGCAGTTGCGGCGAGCGCTGAAGGGCTGCGATCGCGAGCGGCTTCAGGGCGCCGGCATTGATCTGCGGCAGGGCGGAGGAGATGCCGAGGAACATCATCGACACCCGCTCGCCCACCACGTCGTTCATGGCGGGCGCGATGCCGGTGTAGGGGACATGGAGCATGTCGATGCCGGCGTCGGCTTTCAGCAACTCTCCCGCGAGGTGCGCCCCGCTGCCGGCGCCGGGCGAGGCGAAGCTGAGCTTGCCGGGATTGGCCTTGGCATAGGCCACGAGCTCGGTGACGCTCTTCACCGGCAACGATTTGCCGACGACCAGCACGTTGGGCACCGTCGCGAGCAGGGTGAGCGGCAGGAAATCCCGCGCCGTGTCGAACTGCAGGTTCTTGAAGAGGCTCTGGTTCACCGTGAGGTTGCCGGTCGGTGTCAGCACCAGCGTGTAGCCGTCGGCGGGAGCCGCGGCGACCTGGGCCATGCCGATGTTGCCCGCGGCACCGGGCTTGTTCTCCACGATCAGCCGTTGGCCGAGACGCTCCGAGAGCTTGTCGGCCACGACGCGCGCCACCGTGTCGGCGACGCCGCCCGCCGGCCATGGCACGACGAAGCGGATCGGCTTGGAAGGGTAGGTCTCCGCCCGCACGGCTCCCGCCGGAACGGCGAGAGCCAGCGGCGACAGCAGCAGCGCGCGGCGGAGCCTGTCCATTGTCGACGCCCTTTAGGAGTTCAGCGCTTCCCAGACGCGCTCGGGCGTAGCCGGCATGTCGATCGGCTTGCCGCCCAGCGCATCGACGATGGCGTTCATCACCGACGGCAGCGACCCGGCGCAGCCGGCCTCGCCGCAGCCCTTGGCGCCCAGCACGTTCGTCTTCGCGGGCACCGAGTGGTAGCCCATGGTAAAGAACGGCGTGTCGGCCGCGCGCGGCAGGGCGTAGTCGGTGAAGCTGCCGGTCAGCGGCTGGCCATCCTCGCTGTAGACCACGCGCTCGAACATCGCCTGGCCGATGCCCTGCACGACGCCGCCATGGCTCTGGCCCTCGACCAGCAGCGGATTGATGACCGTGCCGAAGTCGCCGACCATCGTGTACTTCACGACCTGCACGGTGCCGGTGTCGGGATCGATTTCGACCTCGGCCACATGCGTGCCGTTGGGGAAGGCCGACGGCGCTTCCTTGTGCACGTGGCTGACGTTCAGCGTGTTGGGCACGCCCACGGGCAGCTTCATGCCGCCGCGCAGCTTCTCGGCCAGCTCCATGATGCCGATGCCGCGGTCGGTGCCCACGATGTTGAAGCGGCCGCGCTGGAACTCGATATCGGCCGCAGAGGCCTCGAGCGCCACGCCCGCGATCTCCTTGCCCTTCTCGATCACCTTGTCGGACGCTTCCATGATCGCCGCGCCCGAGGCCATGATCGACTTCGAGCCGCCGGTGCCGCCGCCCGCGATCAGGAGATCGCTGTCGCCTTGCTTCAACTTGATCTTGTGGAAGGGGATGCCGAGCTTGGTGGTCAGCACCTGCGCGAAGGCCGACCAGTGGCCCTGGCCGTAGTCGAGCGTGCCGGTGATGATGGTGACGTCGCCATTGTCCTCGAAGCGCAGGCCGCCCATCTCGTTCATCGGCGGCGCCGTGACCTCGAGATAGTCGCCGATGCCGAGGCCGCGCAGCAGGCCCTTCTTCTTGCTCTCTTCCTTGCGGGCCACGAAGCCCTTCACGTCGGCGAGGTCGAGCGCCTTGTCGAGGAGCGCGCTGAACTCGCCCGAATCGTACGTCGTGCCGGAGGCGGTCTTGTACGGCATCTCTTCCGGCTTGATGTGGTTGAGCTTGCGCATCGCGACCTGGTCGATGCCCATCTCGCGCGCCGCAGCCGCGATCAGTCGCTCCATGAAGTAGTTGGCCTCGGGGCGGCCGGCGCCGCGATAGGCGCCGATCGGCGAGGTGTGCGTGAAGCAGACCTTGGTCTCGACCTCGATCAGGGGCGTGCGGTAGATCGCGGCGAGATTGCGGGTGACGCCCAGCGCGCCCATGGCGGCGCCCACGTTGGAGAGATAGGCGCCGAGGTTGGCGTAGCCCTTCAGGCTCACGGCGAGGAAGCGGCCGTCCTTGTCGAGCGCCAGCGCGCCGTCGAAGTCATGGTCGCGGCCGTGC
>CAIMEE010000353.1 GCA_903839865.1 Enhydrobacter aerosaccus
CTGCGCGGATCGAGCGCGTCCTGCAACCCGTCACCCACGAAATTGAAGGCGATCACCGTCAGGAAGATCAGCAGGCCGGGCCATACCGCGAGCGAAGGCGCCTCCTGCAGCAACTCCTGTGCGCCGGTCAGCATGTTGCCCCAACTCGCTGCCGGCGGCTGGGTGCCGAGGCCCAGGAAGGACAGTGTCGATTCGAGCAGGATCAAGCCGCCGATCGACATGGTGGTGGCGACAACCAGCGAGCCCATCGCATTGGGCAGGATGTGACGCAGCATGATGCGGACGGGACGGGCGCCGAGCGCGCGGGCGGCGCGGACGAAATCGCGCTCTTTGAGCGATAGCGTCTCGGCGCGCACCAATCGCGCCACTGTCGTCCAGCCGGTCAGCGCCACGATGAAGACGATACGGTAAAGCGCGAAGGTCTCGGACTGGGCGAAGTCGAGGGAGATGCCGAGCTTACGCGGGTCGATAGCGGCCAGGACGATCAGGAGCGGCAAGAGAGGCAGCGCGATCACGCCGTCGGTGAGCCGCATCAGTACGCTGTCGAGACGCCCACCGAGATAGCCCGAGACCACGCCGATCAGCGCCCCCAGGATCGCCGAGAGGACCGCGCCCGCGATGCCGACCAGGAGCGAGACGCGGCCACCGTCGAGCAGCCGCTGAAAGAGGTCCCGGCCCAGATCGTCGGTGCCGAGCCAATACTGCGCCGACGGCGATTCGAGCCGGTGGTGAAGATCCGTCATCGAAGGATCGATACCACGCAGTTGGGCGATCCAGGGTGCCGCGAAGGAAAGGATCAACAGAAGGACGATGAAGGCGAGCGACACTTCCGCGAAGCGATGGCGCAGGAAGCGGTACCAGAGCAGGCGGGTGGGGGTGGTCGCGACACTCATGCGCGATCCACGATCGAGACGCGCGGATCGACCGCGACCAAAGCGAGATCAGCCAACAGGTTGCCGACGATGGTGGCGAAGGTTGCAAGCAGCAGGCCAACCAGTGCCAGGTTGAAGTCGTTCGTCTGGATCGCCTGATAGATCGTGGCGCCCATCCCGGGCCAGGCGAACATGGTTTCGGTGATCATGGCACCCGAGAACAGCGAACCGAACGAAAGTGCCAGGATCGTGAGCACGGGCGCGAGCGCATTGGCGAAGGCGTGGCCGAGTAACACGCGCCGCTCCGAAGCGCCCTTCGCCCGCGCGGTGCGCACATAGTCCTGGCGCAACACCTCGATCATGGCGCCGCGCATGAAGCGCGTGTAGACGCCGAGCTGGATGATGGCGAGCGTGGCCACCGGCAGGGCCGCGAAGCGCACGTTCTGGCCGACCGCGGCGATGAACGAGGTGCCAGCGCGCGGGTCGGCCATGCCGCCTGCCGGCAGCCAGCCGAGCTTCACGGCGAAGAGCGATCTCAGCAGCAGGGCAAGCCAGAAAGTCGGCGCCGAGATGCCGGCGAAGCAGAAGAGATTGACCAAATAGTCGGCTTTGCTGCGTGGCCGGGCGGCGACCCAGACGCCGAGCGGCAGCGCGATGGCAGTCGCGATCACGAAGGCAAGGCCTGCGAGTTCGAGCGTGTTCAGAAGCCGCGGCCACAGGATCGCCAGCACCGGCCGATTGAGCGAGCGCGAGTAGCCGAAGTTGCCGCTGAGCGCTTGCTGCGCCCAGGCGAAGTAGCGCTCGATCAGCGGCTTGTCGACGCCGTAGAGCGCGCGCAGGCGCTCCGCGTCCTCGCTCGTCATCCTGGGATTACCCGAGACCAGCATGTCGATCGGGTCACCCGGCATGAGGCCGATCAGCAGGTAGACGACGAAGCTCATGATCACGAGCGTGATCACGATCTCGGCGGCGCGCGAGGCGAGGTAGCGGCCCATCCGTTAGTCCTGCCAGCGCCAGGTTTCGATCCACTGGGATGTGCTGCCCTGGTGGCCGGTCGGCACGATGCCCTTGAGCGGCTTGGGGATTACGAACGAGTCGACGCGAAAATACATCGGCAGCACGGGCAGCTCGTCGGCATAGAGCCGCAGGATATCTGCGAAGAAAGCCTTGCGCTTGACGGGATCGAGTTCGCGCTCGGCGCCGTCCAGTGCCTTGTCCATCTCGGGATTGCGGTAGCCCGGGTAATTCTGGCCGCTGCAGTTATTGTCCGCGTTTGGGATTTCGGTCGAGTGCAACGTCGTGCGCGGCACGCTCTCGGGGCTCGTGACCCAGGCGTAGAAAGCGAGGCTGTCGAACTTGCGGCACCTCAAGTCGGCAAAATAGATGCGCGCGGGGGCGGCCTTCAGGCGCAGTTCGATCCCGACGCGGCGCAGTTCGCTCTGAAGGACCTGGGCCACCTGATCGTTGATGCGGTTGCCAC
>CAIMEE010000354.1 GCA_903839865.1 Enhydrobacter aerosaccus
CATCTTCTACAGGCAGGGTACGATATTCGCGTAATCCAGAATCTTCTCGGCCATTCAAGTTTGAAAACGACCATGATTTACACCCATTGCGTGCCGGTCAGGACGATCAAAGAGCCGAAAAGTCCTTTGGACTTTTGATAAAGTAACGCTCACATTCCTTAGCGCCGTTTTCTCCCCCCGCTTTTCCCCTTGTTCGACGAACCATTCTTCCCGCTTCTACCACCACCCTGTTCCCGGCCGTCCCCCCGTGGCTGCAGACCGGTCAGGCGTTTGCCGCGCAGCGGTATGCGCGGGTATTCTTCCTTCCCGGTTGTTCCACCGGCTGCTCGCGTGGCGGGAGCGGAAGCGGTGTGCGCCGCCAGGGTGAATTCGATGCGCCGGGTTGCCGGTGATACCGATGCCACGCAAATTCGCGCTTTGTCGCCGATCCGGTAAACCGTGCCGGTGCGCCGGCCGATCAGGGAGTGCTGTTTTTCCGCATGGGTGTACAGGTCATCGGACAGGGTCGAGATATGTACCAAACCCTCGACGAACAGTTCCTCAAGTTCGACGAACAACCCGAAGGCGGTGACGCCGGAGATATAGCCGTCAAATTCATCTCCCACATGTTTCTGCATGTACTGGAGTTTCTTCATCTCCACTACGTCCCGCTCGGCTTCCATAGCGACCCGCTCGCGCTTGCTCGTGTGTTCGGCCACTTCTCCCAGCCGTTCGGTGGCAATGGCGAGCTGGCGGGAGGCGTGTTTGACTTTCTGATCGCCTTCTGCCGTGACGGCTAACGCTGCTCTGAGAATCCGATGTACCACCAGATCCGGGTAGCGCCTGATAGGAGACGTGAAATGGCAGTAACAGTCCGACGCCAGGCCGAAGTGCCCGACATTCTCGGCGGCATAGCGGGCCTGCCTCATGCAGCGAAGCAGGGCGTAGTTGATCATGCGCTCTTCGGGGCGGCCATCAGCCTGGGCCAGCAGCCGCTGCAGCTCGGACGGTTTGACCTTGTCCTCAACCAGCTTGAATTCATAGCCGAAGCCGAAGACGAATTCCTGGAAGGTCTGCAGTTTGGCCGGGTCCGGGTTTTCGTGCACGCGGTAGAGAAACGGGATATCCCGGGAGGTAATATACCGTGCCACCGCCTCGTTGGCGGCCAGCATGAACTCCTCGATGAGCTGGTGGCTTTCGTCGTGTTCGATCTTTTCGAGCCGTTCCGCATAGCCCTCGGCGTCCACGTAAATTTTGGTCTCCGGCATGTCGAGGTCGAGGCTGCCATGCGCCATGCGATCGCGCCGGAGCTTGCTGGCAATCGTCCAGAGCTTGCGGATCCAGCTTTGCAGGTCCACCAGCTCGAGGTCGGTGAGCGAGCTCAGCGCCCGGCCGGTCGACCCGGTCTGGTGTTTGGGCGGATTCGGGAGTTCGCGGACGGATGCGAGGTCGCGCGCAAAGAGCAGGGCATAGGCCTGCTTGTAGGTGAGGCGTTTGCGCGAACAAATGATGGTGTTCGCGAAGGTCGTGTCCTTGTGCCGCCCGGTTTTGTCGAAAATGAGAAAGGCGGCCTTTGTCAGGCGGTCCTGGGCCTCGACGAGCGAGCACAGTCCGTTGGACAATTTTTCCGGCAGCATCGGCACGACGGTGCCCACCAGGTAGGTGGAATTGCCGCGCCGTTGCGCCTCGCGGTCCAGGGCGGTGCCCGGTCGCACATAGGCCGACACGTCGGCGATATGGACGCCCACACGCACATCACCCCCCTCCAGTGTTTCCAGCGAGAGCGCATCGTCGAAGTCCTTCGCATCATCCGGATCGATGGTGAAGGTCGGAATCTCCCGGTAGTCGAGCCGGCCGGCGGCCTCGCG
>CAIMEE010000355.1 GCA_903839865.1 Enhydrobacter aerosaccus
GTGCGCGTTCCCATCCTTCGAGACGCGCTGCTCCGCAGCGCTCCTCAGGATGAGGTGGTGCGCTTGCGCTCCCTGCGGCAGTTACCTGACGGTAAGCGCTAAAATAACCAGAAAATAGCGGGACGCTCCCGCGCATTTTGATCGGCATCGCGCGAGTCTAGGCGCGCGTGCGCTGATCCCCTATTACGGTCGTTATATCGACTGAAACGCACGCCGGATTGAATCAGACCGGCCTGAACATCGGCAGCGGCGGGCCGCCCTCGGAGGGTTTGAACACGACCTTCACCGCCTGCTCACACTTCAGTTTATCGAAGTCGCAGTCGACGATGTTGGTCACCATGCGCGGGCCCTCGGCCAGGGTCACGTAGGCCATGGCATAGGGCACCGGCGCGCGGCGCATCACGCTGTAGGAATAGATCGTGCCCGTGCCCTTGGACTCGACCCACTCGGTCTTGTCGCTGAAGCAGAACGGGCAGATCGTGCGCGGATAGTGATGCGCCTGGCCGCAGGCGGTGCACTTGCGCACCAGCAGCTTGCCTTGGGCGGCGGCATCCCAATAGGCCTGCGTCTCCTGGCTGACGGCCGGCGCCGGCAGCTTGCGTTCCTTCTGGTCGGCCATGATCTACTCCCTCTCCAGAATAATGGTGGCGCTGCCGTGGCGCAGGCCGAGCGACCCGCCGGTGCCGTGCGCGACAGCGAGATTGCAGTTCTTCACCTGCACCTTGGGATGCGCCTCGCCGCGCAACTGGCGCACGGCTTCGAGCACCTTGGTGAGGCCGCCGCGGTTGCCGGGATGGTTGCTGCAGAGGCCGCCGCCGTCGGTATTGAACGGCAGCTTGCCGATGCCCGCGATCAGGTTGCCGTCGGCCACGAAGGCGCCGCCCTTGCCCTTCTCGCAGAAGCCCAGGTCCTCGAGTTGCATCAGCACGGTGATGGTGAAGCTGTCGTAGATCGAGGCGTACTTGATGTCGGCGGGCTTCACGCCCGCCTCGCCGAAGGCGGCCGCGCCGCTGAAGCGGGCGCCGGAATAGGTGAGATCCACCTTGCCGCCCATCTGCGTCTTCACGAATTCGCCCGCGCCCAGCAGCTTGACCTTGGGGCGCTTGAGCTTGGCGGCGATTTCGGGCGCCACGACCACAATGGCGCCGCCGCCGTCGGTGATGACGCAGCAGTCGAGACGATGCAGCGGATCGGAGATCATGGGCGAGTTCACGACCTCCTCGACCGTGACCACGTCCTTCAGCAGCGCGTGCGGATTGTACTGCGCGTGGTGCGAGGCCGCGACCTTGATCCAGGCAAGCTGCTCGGATGTCGTGCCGTACTCGTACATGTGCCGCATCGCGCACATCGCATACATGTTCACGACGGTGGGACCGTAGGGAAATTCGAACGGCTCGTCTGGCGTCGGCGTGCCGCCGCGGCTGCGCGGCACGGTACCGGTCGCCATGCCCTCGGCGCGCGGTCGGCCCGCGAGCGTGATCAGCGCCACCTTGCACTTGCCGGCGGCAATCGCCTCGGCCGCGTGGCCGACATGCAGCACGTAGGACGAGCCGCCGGTGTCGGTCGAATCGACGTGGCGCGGCCTTAGCCCCATGTACTCGACCATCGACATCGGGCCGAGGCCGGGCGCGTCGCCCGCACAGAAGTATCCGTCGACGTCGTCCTTGGTGAGGCCCGCATCCTCCAGCGCGCCCTTGGCGCACTGGGCATGGATCTGGGCCAGCGAGATGTCCTTGGCGAGCCGTGTCGGATGCTCGTAGATGCCGGCGATATAGGCCTTGCCCTTGATACTCATCGGCCGCCTGTCCTTTGGTTCATGTTGCACCGCATCGTGGGCGATAAGCGGCTCACGGAAAAGCGACATCTTTCGCCACGAAAAACCGTGTTAGCGTTCGCCCCGCCAACAGGGAGATAAAAATGCGTTTCAGGATATTGACGACGATTGCGGCGGCGGCCCTTGCGTTCACCTCGACCGCCTACGCCCAGGGCAAGGTCGAGCTGCAGTGGTTCGCCCAGTCCGCCTTCAAGCTCACCACGCCCGAGGGCAAGGTGGTGATGATCGATCCATGGATCATGCAGAATCCGAAGAATCCGCCGGAGCTCAAGGATCTCGATAAGCTCGGGAAAATCGACTACATCATCGTCACGCATGGGCACGGCGATCATCTCGGCGACTCCGTCGAACTCGCCAAGAAGAACAACGTGCCGGTGCTCGGCCCGGCCGGCATGGACCAGAAGCTCGCCAATCTCGGCATCCTGCCCGCCAACCTCGCGCCGCGCATGAACAAGGGCGGCACGTTCGAGCCGATCCCCGGCCTCAAGATCACCCAGGTCCACGCCGAGCACTCTTCCGAGATGGTCGTGAAGAACGCCGAGGGCAAGGACGAGAGTCACGAGGCGGGCGAGCCGGTCGGCGTGATCATCACGCTCTCGAACGGCTTCAAGATCTACCACATGGGCGACACCGGCCTGTTCGGCGACATGAAGTTCATCGGCGAGAAGTACAAGCCCGACCTGCTGCTGATCCCGATCGGCGGCCATTTCGTGATGGATCCGGCCGATGCCGCGTTCGCCACCAAGGAATGGATCAAGCCCAAGATGGTGCTGCCGATGCACTACGGCACGAACCCCTTCCTCAAGGGCACGCCGGCGGAATTCAAGGCCGCGCTGGGCACGACCACGATCCAGGTCCTCGACATGCAGCCGGGCGACAAGAAGACGTTCTAGGGCAGACGCCCCTACAAACAGAAAGAGCGCGCCCGCGGGCGCGCTCTTTTTTGCTTGGTCGTCTGCCGCTAGTCGCCGGCAACGTCGCGCGCGCCTGGCGTGCGGGCGCGGAACTCTTCGGGCGCCACGCGGCCGGCATCGGTGAACGCCTTCTGCACGGCGGCAACGTTGGGACCGAAGATGCCCCTGCGGTTCGACATCGCCCATTGCTGCGACGACACGATGGTGTCGAGCGAGCCCTGGAAGCGCGGCATCACGTAGCGCGCGAACAGCTCGTACGAGCGCAGGATCTGCTCGCGTGTCGCCCACTCGTTGGCGCGGAACAGCACGCCGCCGAAGCCGCCGTTGGAGAAGCCGAGCAGCCGCTCGATGCCCTTCGCCACCGTGTCGGGCGAGCCGACCAGGGTCGTGCCCATCTTCACGCCCTCGCGCAGCGGATCGTCGGCGCGGCCCGGCGGACGGCCGAGCGTGTCCTCGAAGTAGGTGATGGTCTCGTGGCGCTCGCCCTTGTTGACCTGGCGCAGCGCTTCCTCGTCGTCGTCGGCCACGTGGCAGTTCACGACCACGCGCCACTTGCCGCGATCGACCGTCTTGCCGTGCTTGGCCGCGGTCTCCTCGTAGATGCCCCACTGCTTCCCCAGCATCTCCGGGCCGCCCGGAATGCCCGCGCCGATCGAAAGGACGCCGACACCGTGCTTGCCGGCCGCGATCATGCCCGAGGGCGTGATCGTGCTGGCGCAGGCGATCGGGAAGTGCGGATAGGTATAGGGTGCGAGATGCAGGCGCGCCTCCTTGAGCTCGAACCAGTCGGTCTTCATCGTGACCGGCTCCTTGCATTCGAGCAGGCGCATGATCGCCTCCAGCGCCTGCTCCATGCGCGGCCGCTGGGTCGAGGGATCGATGCCCATCATGTAGGCGTCGGACGGGAGCGCGCCCGGGCCGCAGCCCAGCATGGTGCGGCCGCGCGACATATGGTCGAGCTGGACGAAGCGGTTCGCGACCATCAGCGGATGGTGATACGGCAGGCTGGTGACGCCCGAGCCCAGGCGGATGTAGCGCGTGCGCTCGATCGCGGCGCCGATGAAGACTTCGGGCGAAGCGATCGTCTCCCAGCCGGCGGAATGATGCTCGCCGATCCAGGCTTCGTCGTAGCCCAGCTCGTCGATCCACTCGATCAGCTCCATGTCGCGGGCCATCGAGAGCGTGGGATTCTCGCCCACGCGATGGAAGGGCGCGAGAAAGATCCCGAACGTCAGCCCCTTGTGGTTGCCGGTCTGTGCCATATGAACCTCCGTAGGCTGCAACGGTAGCATACGCGCCGACGTTGACCGAAGCTTTCTGCCGCGATACGCGAAAGACCTGCCATGACCAGCCCCGATGCCCTGCCGCTGCAGCGCTTCACCATCGTCGAAGTGAACGATCGGGACGTGCCGCTCTGCCTGAGACTCGCGGCCTCGCTGGCGGGAAAGATCGCGGCCGACCTCGGCGCCACCGTGCTCAAGATCGAGCCGCCCGGCGGCGATCCCGTGCGCCGCGCGCCGCCACTGCTATCGCAGGGCGAGAGTGCGCTCTTCCAGTTCCTGAACACGTCCAAGCGCTCGCTCGTGCTCGACCTCTCGGCCAACACCGGCCGCACGGCGCTCGCCAAACTCCTCGAGACGGCCGACGCGGTCCTGTTCGAGGAGCCCGCGCCGGTGGCCGCTCTCGTGCGCGACGGCAAGGCGACGCTGATCGAGATCGCGGCATTCCCGGTCGAGATGGACGCCGCGTCCCGGCCCGTGAGCGAATTCACGATCCTGGCGCTGGGCGGCCTGCTGCACATGGTGGGCGAGCCCGAGCGCCAGCCGCTGCGGTTGGGCGGACATCAGGCGTCCTATGCGGCGGGCCTCACCGCCTTCACCGGACTCGCCGCAACTCTGGCGGCCCGCGACGCGGGCCACGCCGCGCCCGCCGTGCGCGTGTCGCTGGCCGAAGTCATGCAGTGGGTGAACTGGAAGGCAGCGTCCGGCGCCGAAGCCTCCGGCACGTCGCCCGGGCGCGAGGGCAAGGCGTCGGAATTCCAGATCGTGCCCTGCAAGGACGGGCACGTCGCCGTCGTCTATACCGCCACGCAATGGCCGCAGACGCGCGCGCTGATCGGCGATCCACGCCTCACCGATCCCAAGTACAACACGCGCGCCGGCCGCCGCCAGAACGTGGCCGAGATCTACGCAATCATGACGCCGTGGTTCGCCGACAAGACCCGCGCCGAGATCCAGAAGACCGCGCAGGCCAAGGGCGTCCCGTTCGGTCCGATTTTCTCGCCTGTCGAACTGCTCGATACCGAGCAGTTCGTGGCGCGCGGCTTCCTGGCGACCCTGGGCACGTACCGTGTGCCGCAA
>CAIMEE010000356.1 GCA_903839865.1 Enhydrobacter aerosaccus
CACGGCCTGCTGCGCGACGGCCGGGAGCGCAGTCACGAGCGACAGAAAAAGCAGGAGCCGGGCGAACATCGCCTGAACCATAGCATGATTGACATGCAGTTATTTGCCTGCATATAAGAAATGCAGTCCAATGACTGCATGAACAAACCCGATCTCCTGTTCAAAGCGTTGGCCGATCCCAGCCGCCGCAAGCTGCTGGACCGGCTCTACGCCAACGACGGGCAAACACTGAACCAGCTGTGCACGCACCTCGACATGACACGGCAATCCGTCACCCAGCACCTCGACCTGCTCGAGGCGGCCAACCTCGTGACCGTGCTGTGGCGCGGCCGCGAGAAGCTGCACCTGCTGAACCCCGTGCCGCTGCAGGAAGTGTACGAGCGCTGGCTCGCCAAGTTCGAGAAGCCGCGCCTCAAGGCGCTCCACGGTCTCAAGCAACGCCTGGAGGGCGATGACTCATGAGCAAGTCCACTTTCGCCTACGTCGCCTTCATCCGCACCACGGCCGAACGCCTGTGGGAGGCCCTCGTCACCCCCGAATTCATGCGCCAGTACTGGTTCGACATGCATTGCGAGAGCGACTTCAAGACGGGCTCGCCGTGGAAGCTGGTCTTTCCCGACGGACGGATCGCCGACATGGGCGAGATCGTCGAGGCCGACCCGCCGCGGCGCCTCGTGATCAAGTGGCACAATCAATGGAAGGAGGAGCTGAAGGCCGAAGGCCCCTCGCTCTGCAGCTTCACGATCGAGGCCGTTCCCGACAATGCCAAGGTGGTGAAGCTCTCCGTCCTCCATTCCATGGAACGCGACGGCTCGAAGCTGATCGAGGCCGTGTCGGGGGGCTGGCCGCGTATCCTCTCCAATCTCAAGACCCTGCTGGAATCCGGCGAGATCCTCATGCCCAGCGCCGGGCACAACTAGGAGCGCGAATAACGGTTCTTCGGCACCTTCAGCCCCAGGTTCTCACGCAGGGTCCGGCCTTCGTATTCGGTGCGGAAAATGCCGCGCCGCTGCAGCTCGGGCACGACCTGCGCGCAGAAATCCTCGAAGGGCCGGGGATAGTGGTTGCACACGACATTGAATCCGTCCGCCGCCTCTTCCCGGAACCACTGCTCGATCCAGTCGGCCATGTAGCTCGCGGTGCCGACCAGCACGCGATGGCCGGTGCCGGCGGCGGTATTCCGTGCGATCTGGCGGAGCGTCATGCCGCCCTCGCGCGCTGTACGCACGATCAATTCCTGCCGCGCCTTTGCGGAGTTGCTGGGCGGCAGGTCGGGCAGCGGCCCGTCGAGCGGATACTTCGTGAGGTCGAGGCCACCCGAGAGGTTGGACAACGACATCAGCGCCACATCGTCGGGCAGCAAAGTCTGCAGGTACTCGTAGTTTGCCTGCGCCTCGTCCATGGTGCGGCCGAGTACCGGCGTCAGTCCCGGCATGATCTTGACGTCGTCGGGTGCGCGGCCGCCGCGCACGGTGCGCTGCTTGATGTCTGCATAGAAGGCCTTGGCTTCTTCGATCCTGGTCTGCGCCGTGAACACCACGTCGGCGGTGCGCGCCGCCAGCGCGCGGCCGGCCTCCGACGATCCGGCCTGCGCCACCACTGGCCAGCCCTGCGGCGAGCGCGTGATGTTGAGCGGCCCCTTCACCTTGAAGTACTTGCCGACATGGTCGAGGAAATGGACTTTGCTGCGGTCCATGTAGATTCCGCTCGCCTTGTCGCGCAGCAGGCCCCCCTCCTCCCAGCTGTCCCACAGGCCGGTCACGACTTCGTAGAACTCGGCCGCGCGGTCGTAGCGATCGGCATGCGCCAGATGCTCGTCGAAGCCGAAGTTGCCCGCCTCGTCCTCGACCTGCGAGGTCACGAGATTCCAGCCCGCGCGGCCGCCGCTGATGTGGTCGATCGACATGAAGCGCCGGGCGATGTTGTAGGGCTCGTTGTAGGTCGTGGTCGCCGTCGCCACAAGACCGATGCGCTCGGTCACCATGGCCAGTGCCGCGAGCGTCGCCGTGGGCTCGAGCTTCACCGTGCGCGAGAGCTTGGCGCGCGTGCGCTCGCCCCGCGCCAGCGCGCGGCTCCCCGAGACGCCGACATTGTCCTGGAAGAAGATCGTGTCGAACTTCGCCGCCTCCGCCACTTGCGTGATGTGCGCGTAGAGCCGGAAATCCATGTCCGCGGACGTGTTCGCGTCGGGATGGCGCCAACCCGCGAGGTGGTTGCCCGGTACGCTGAAGAAGCCGCCAAGCCGCAGCATGCGCTTGCTCATTGCACGAACCTGTTGGGCGAGATCGGCACGCCGAGGTTCTCGCGGAACGTCCGGCCCTCGTACTCGGTACGGAACAGGCCGCGCCGCTGCAGCTCCGGCACCACCATCGTCACCCACTCCTCGAGCGGCTTCGGGTAGTGCGCGAACAGGAGGTTGAAGCCGTCGCAGGCGCCCTCCTCGAACCAGGCCTGGAAATCGTCGGCGAGCTGTTTGGGCGTGCCGTAGACGACGCGATGGGCCTGGCTCATGGCAAGCACCCGGCCGATCTCGCGGATGGTCATGCCGCGCTTGCCCATTGCGACGATCATCTCCTGGCGCGCGCGGGCGGCGTTGCTGGGCTTGAGCACCGGCAGCGGACCGTCGGGATCGCATTTGTAGATATCGACGCCACCCGCGAGCCGCGCTACGCTCGCGAGGCCCACCGTGTCGTCGACCAATGCGCGAAGCTCCTCGTACTTCTCGCGCGCCTCGGAATCGGTGCGGCCCACGATCGGCATGATGCCGGGGAACACCCGGATATCGTCGGGCCCACGCCCGTACTTCGTCACGCGCTCGCGCATGGCGTCGCGGAACGCACGGCCTTCCGCGATCGTGGTCTGGGCGGTGAAAACCATGTCGGCGGTGCGGGCGGCCAGGTCCATGCCGACGTCGGATGAGCCCGCCTGCGCCACGACCGGCCGGCCCTGCGGCGAACGCGCGACGTTAAGCGGCCCGCGCACGGTGAAGTGCGGCCCCTTGTGATGAAGGATGTGCATCTTGTCGTAGTCGAACCAGACGCCGCTTTCCTTGTCCTTCAGAAAGGCATCGTCCTCCCAGCTGTCCCACAGGCCGACCACGACGTCGTGGAACTCCGAGGCGCGATCGTAGCGGATGCCGTGTTCGAAATGCTGGTCGCGTCCGAAGTTGACCGCCTCGTCCTCGGCCTGCGAGGTCACGAGATTCCAGCCGGCGCGGCCGCCGCTGATATGGTCGATGGTCAGGAAGCGCCGCGCGACGTTGTAGGGTTCGTTGTAGGATGTGGTGCAGGTCGAGACGAGGCCGATGCGGCTGGTGATGGCCGCCAGCGCCGCGATCGCGCTCACCGGCTCGATATGGGCCTGACGCCCGTATTTCTCGCGGAACGGCTTGCCGCCGTAGACGGCGGTACTGCCCGGGATCGCGACGCTGTCCTGGAAGAACATGCAGTCGAGCTTGCCGCGCTCCGCAAGGCGCGCCATGTCGGCCAGCATCCTGAAATCGAGGTCGGTCTCGCAGACGGCGTCGGGATGCCGCCAACCGGTCGGATGATTGCCGGGAAGGCTGAAGAACGCGCCAAACCGCAAACGCCGCGGGCCCTGGGTCATCGGGACAGCCTCATGCACACTCCACGTCCCGCACTATAGAAAGATTTTTGGCTGGCCGGGAATAAACCCCGCCCGGAGGCGTCTCCCTTGTGTCGTTAATCGCTACAAGGGGAACTCCATGCTGAAGACACTCTCGATGAGCCTCGCCGTCGCCGTTCTCGCGCTGGGCACCGCTTTCGCCGCCGAACCCGCCTCGCCGGCGCCAATGGCCAAGGACGGCATGTTCGTCACGGCCAAGGGCATGACGCTCTACACGTTCGACAAGGACGCCACGCCGGACAAGTCGGTCTGCAACGGCCCGTGCGCCGTGAACTGGCCGCCGGCCCTCGTTGCCGACGACGCCAAGGCGTCGGGTCCGTGGTCGGTCGTCACCCGCGACGACGGCCTCAAGCAGTGGGCCTACAAGGGCAAGCCGCTCTACGCCTTCGCCAAGGACACCAAGGCCGGCGACAAGACCGGCGACGGCTTCCTGCAGGGTGCCTGGCACGTCGCCAAGCCGTAGTCCGTGGAGGGAGCTCCGGTATTCGCCGGCGCTCCCTTTCCACTAGAATGATCTCATGGCCGAACCCGGCGCGCTCCTCGAACCACTGATTCCGTCGTTGCGGCGCTATGCCTATGCGCTGGTACGCAACCACGACGCAGCCGACGATCTCGTGCAGGACACGCTCGAGCGCGCACTGTCGCGCTGGTACCTGCGGCGCGACGGCGGTGACCTGCGCGCGTGGCTGTTCACCATCCTGCGCAACCTTCACATCAATGCCTATCGCGGCGCCAGGCGGCGCGGCGAGCATGTACC
>CAIMEE010000357.1 GCA_903839865.1 Enhydrobacter aerosaccus
GCTATTCGACCCCGCGCCGAGGCATCCCGTGCCTAGTGCAACCCATGTGGAGTGGCATTCCAGGCAGGTGTTCAAGAGTTCGGCCTGAGCCGGGTGGCTCTGCGAGCTGTTCGCGAAACGTTCGCGAAACGGGCCGAAGTCCCGAAAACCGTTAGGTCTGGCTTGAGTGGGCTGACGCATACTTTCTGGCCGTGTGATACGTGGGCGCCCTCCAGGATCAGATGGCAGTGCCGCTCAGCGAGTGTCTGATGTCTACAGTTTTCATCGCGGGCAGAGTCGGGCGCGTTGCCCCACATGTCTGACCCAGCGGTTAACGTCCCCATTGTGGAACCGGGGGTATATGAATCGCTGCTGACCGCTCGCTTGCATCAAATTCTGGCCGCAAGCGAGGACCAGGTCCCCGATTACAGGAACGTCGATGAGGCCGACCAGCCCCTCGTCATCGCCCGCCATCTCGCCGGCCTGATTGAGCAGGCCATGCGTACGGCCCGCACACCCGAGGCCCGGGTCGCGATCGTGCGCGATGTTCTCTCTGCCCTGCCCGATCCCGACGCGCTCGACGAGGAGCTCCACCTTCGAGAGCCGCACAGGATCGAGCAGCTGGCTGCCGTGATGCCGGCCGGCGTCGTGGACTCGTTACGGTACGTCCGGCCCGAGACTCCGTTCTCCGACACTGCCCTGATGACCAATGGCCGCGACGAGCCCACGCTCGCCAGCGAACTTCGCGCTGAGTTGGCCAGCGCCGATCATGTCGATCTGCTCTGTGCCTTCGTCAAGTGGCAGGGGGTACGCCTGCTTGCAGATGAGCTCTCTGAGTTGAAGAAACGCAACGTGCCGCTGCGGGTAATAACTACTACCTATCTCGGCGCGACAGATGCCCGAGCGCTCGACGCTCTCGTCAATGAGTTCGGCGCGCAAGTCCGGATCAACTACGAGATCAACCGGACTCGCCTGCACGCCAAGGCATGGATGCTCGGCCGCAACACTGGTTTTCATACCGCCTACGTCGGATCGAGCAACCTCTCGCACGCGGCACTCGTTGACGGTTTGGAGTGGAACGTCCGGCTGTCTGCGGTATCGACCCCACACCTATTAGACAAGTTCCGGGCCACATTCGAGTCCTATTGGGAGAATCGCGAATTCGAGCCGTATCGCCCCGATAAGGACGGTGACAAACTCCGCGAAGCCCTAGAGATCGCCTCCGGGAAGAAGATCCACGAGCGGGTCGTCATCACCTTGTCCGGGCTGGAAGTCCAACCCAAGCCTTATCAGGCCGAGATGCTCGAGCAGCTCGACGCTGAGCGTCAGCTCCACGATCGTCATCGCAACCTTATTGTCGCCGCCACCGGAACTGGCAAAACGGTGATCGCTGCGCTGGATTACCGTCGGCTGCGTGAGAGGCATGGCCGTGACCTCAGCCTGCTCTTCGTTGCGCACCGCAAAGAGATCCTGGCGCAGTCGCGGCGGATGTACCAGGAGGTGCTCACCGAGTCGAACTTCGGGGAGTTGCTCGTCGACGGTAACGAGCCGACACGGTGGCGCCATGTGTTCGCCAGCATCCAGTCACTCAATGAAGCTCGGCTGAACGGCATTGCGCCAGATCACTTCGACGTGGTGGTGGTCGACGAGTTCCACCACGCTGAGGCCAAGTCCTACCGCCGGCTGCTCGATCACGTTCAGCCGGCGGAATTGCTGGGGCTCACCGCCACTCCGGAGCGTGCCGACGGGGTGGACGTCCGGGAGTTCTTCGATGGTCGGGTCGCCGCGGAGCTTCGACTGTGGGACGCACTCGATCAGCAATTACTCTGTCCCTTCCACTATTTCGGAATCTACGACCCGACGGACATCGAGCAGGTCGCCTGGAAGCGCGGCGGATACGACGTGGCAGCGCTTAGCGGGGTTTACACCGGAAACGATTTCCGTACCCGGCTAATCCTGAAGGAACTCAGCGACAAGGTCGATGACGTCCACAGGATCCGTGCCCTCGGCTTCTGCGTCAGCGTCGAGCACGCCCGTTACATGGCGCATCGGTTCAACGAGGCTGGAATCCCTGCGCGCGCGGTCTCGGCAGACACAGCGTCGACCGAGCGTCGGGAGACGCTGGCCGAATTGCGAGACCAGACAATCAATGTCATCTTCGCGGTCGACCTCTTCAACGAAGGCCTCGACATCCCCACCGTCGATACCGTCCTGTTCCTGCGGCCCACCGAGAGCGCAACGATCTTCCTCCA
>CAIMEE010000358.1 GCA_903839865.1 Enhydrobacter aerosaccus
AGGAATGGAGCGAGGAGTTGACCGCAAAGGGGACGCTGAACAGGGCAAGACCGGCCATCACGACAAGATCGGGACGCCACAAGCTCTGATCCTGAAGGAGCAGGGCCAGAGCGACCGGTATGGCGAGAAGAATGGCGGCCCACGCGCGCGCATTCGGCACTTCCCGGCTCAGCCCGTCCGGACTTCTGGCGACCAGCGCCGGCGCCACTGCCTGAATGCCGCCATAGGCGATGGTCCAGGCGGCGAGAAAACCACCGACCTCGAGAAAGCGCCAGCCGGCTGCATAGAGAAACACGGGCAGGCCCACCATGAACCAGACCTCGCGCGCTCCGAACATCACGACACGCGCGGCGGCCAGCAGATTGACGCCGCGCGATTTGGCGAAGAACTCGCGCATCGTCCTGGAGGATTTGGCCTTGCCGAGCTGGCGCGGCAGGAGAAAGAGGCCGAGAACGAAAATGACCCCGATGAGCGCGGCCATCAGCCATAGCGCTGGGCGAAAGCCCGCGAGGTCGAGCAACAGGCCGCCCAGGAAGAAGCCGACGCCCTTCATCGCGTTCTTCGAGCCGGTGAAATAGGCGACCCATTTGAAGAGCTGGCCCGCGCCGTCGGCCGACGTGGCCTTGATCGCCGATTTGGACGCGGTCTTGGTGAAGTCCTTGGCGAGCCCGGCAATGCCTTGGCAGGCCACGACCCAGGTCACCGATGCGGCCATGGTCCAGTCCGGATCGAGGAAGGAGAGCATCATCAGACCCGCAATCTGCAGTGCCTGCCCCAGCGCCAGCATGCGCGGTATGCCGAAGCGGCTCGCCAGCCAGCCGCCGCCCAGATTGGCGAGGATGCCGGCGAATTCGTAGAGAAGAAAAAGGAAGGCGAGCGTGAAGGGCGAATAGCCGAGCTTGAAGAAATGAAACAGCACGAGCATCCGCAACGCACCGTCGACGAGCGTGAAGCCCCAATAGGACGCGGTGACGATCAGGTAGTGACGCACCGCGGGAGCCATCACACGCCCGCCCCGATTACGACGTTCGCCAGATCGACCATGCGGCACACATAGCCGATCTCGTTGTCGTACCACGCATAGACCTTGAGCATGGTGCCGTCCGTGACCATGGTGCTTGGTCCATCGACGATCGAGCTTCGGCTGTCGTTGCAGTAATCGACGGAGACGAGCGGGCGCCGCTCGAAACCGAGGATGCCCGCGAGCGCTCCCTGCGACGCCTCGAGGAACAGCGCATTCACCTCGGCCTCGGTGGTCTCGCGCTTCAGCTCGAAGACGCAATCCGTCAGGCTGGCGTTCAGCACGGGGGCACGCACCGCATGACCGTTGAGCTTGCCCTTGAGCTCCGGATAGATGAGCGCGATTGCCGTGGCGCTGCCCGTCGTCGTCGGGCTGAGCGATGTCATGGCCGAGCGCGCGCGCCGCAGATCCTTGTGCGGCGCATCGACGACGACATTCGTGTTGGTAGGATCGTGGATGGTGGTGATCTGGCCGTGCCTGATGCCGAGGGATTCCTGGATCACCTTGACCACGGGCGCGAGACAGTTCGTGGTGCACGACGCGGCCGTGACCGTCCGGTAACGTCCGGGATCGTAGAGCTTGTCGTTCACCCCGAGGACGACGTTGAGCACGCTGTCGTCCTTGACCGGCGCGGCGACGATGACTCGCTTCACGCCGCGGTCGAAATAGGGCTCCAGCTCGGCGGGCTTCAGGAATTTTCCCGTGCATTCGAGCACGACATCGCAGCCCAGGTCGCCCCAGGGCACATCGCCCGGCAGGGCGGCCGAGCTGAAGCCGAGCGCCTTGTTGTCGATGCGGATGGTCTTGTCGTCCTCGACCCCGAACGATCCGTGCCAGCGGCCGTGAATACTGTCGAACTCGAGGAGGTGCGCGGTCGCCTGGGCGCCGCCCTTGATCTCGTTGAGATGAACGACGTCGAGGCGATTGTCGCCGCGGGGGTCGCCGTCGGCGCGGCGGATTGCGCCCATCGCGGCCCGCAGCGCCAGCCTGCCCATGCGTCCCATGCCATTGATGCCAACCCGCATATCGCCCTCGCCTATGGTGCCGTCTTCACCGTGTCGCCGATGTCGTCCAGCCGCTTCCTGATTGCCATGCGATCGAGCGAAGCGAACGGAAGATTTATGAAAATCTCCAGCCGCCGCCGCACCATCGCGTAGAGCTCGTTGAGCAGCGTCACGCGTTCGGCGGGCGAGCCCTTGAAGTCGACCGGATCCGGCAAGGGCCATGCGACGTTGGCGAATTTTTCGCCAAGATCGGGACAGACCTGGCCGTGCGGCGTGTCGCAAAGCGCTATGACGAAATCCATGCGCGGCGCAGAGGGGCCTGAAAACTCGTTCCAGGATTTGCTGCGGAGACCGGAGACATCGTGGCCAAGATGCTTCAGGCGGTCGATGACCTCGGGCATGGGCTCCGGCGCCGGATCCGAACCCGCCGAGTAGGCGTTGAAACGGCCTTTGCCGATATTCCCGAGGATCGCTTCTGCCATGATCGACCGTGCCGAATTGCGCGTGCACAGGAAAAGAACATTGAACGACGGCGTCATGACAGACTCCTTCGGCGTGTCGGTATCCTTGGGAATAAGAGAGGCGATATCGCCGCACAGATCGGGTCGACCGTTGCAGCAATCGCCGGTCAGAAAGGTCACGAGACCGCGAAAGGCGGCGACGTCCGCGCGGTAGTTCATCGTGCGGCCGCTGCGTTCCACCTGGATGAGCCCGGCCTTGATCAGGATGCCGAGATGCGTGGACATGGTGTTGTGCGGGGCCTCGCTGGCGCGAGCCAGTTCCCCCGCTGCCAGGCTCCCCGGATAGGCCGCGAGAAGCCGGCGCACCGCTGCAAGGCGGGTCGGCTGTGCCAAGGAAGCAAGACGGTCAATCGCTGCCGATTCGAGCATGATTTTGGGAGTTTCTGTTAATATGTCTATTTGTCTCGACATATTGAATTTACCATAGAGACCTGAATTTGCATGTGAATGTTTTAAGTCTGGCCGCTCTCAGTCTCAGTGCGTATCGAAGCGGAGCATTGTGAAGAATCAAACGCTTCAGAGTCGGCTCGTAAGGGCCTCGCCCGTTCACTACGGCTGGATTATTCTTGCCGCGGGAACGTTCGGGTCGTTCATGACCTTGCCCGGACAGACGGCAGGCGTGTCGGTTTTTTTCGATCCGATCACGGCGCTGCCATCGGCCCCTTGCCTTTTGCCGCCAGTATGGATTTCACCGGCAGCTATGTCCTCGCTTTGAGCTGCAGCGCCCTGCTTTGCCTCCTCTGCGGATGGAGCAGCTTTGCAACCCGGCGTCCGGTCGCCGCCGTCAGAGGCTAGGCCGGCTTCAGCGTGAAATCTCGATGCGCATCTCGAGCTGCCGCGTGGTTCCTGCCTCGATCAACATGATGCCGGGCTTGTCTCGCAATGCGCCGTCGAAGTCTCCCGGGCTGGCATAGCCGTGCCACGGCTCTATGCAGACGAACCCGGCGCCCGGTTTGGTCCAGATTCCCAGGTCCGGCAGGCCGTCGAAGGAAACAACGATGCGCGGGCCCGTCGCGGCGCCATAGGTCACGCGCCGGCTTTCGAGTCCGCGAAGGATCAACGCACCGTCGTCGAAGAGAGAATCCGACAGTGCGAGCTTCTTGCCGATGACAGGCGACGGCCGCGGCGTTCCTGACAGCAGGCCACCTTCCGCAGGACGCTCCACCGGCGCGACCTCCGGTCGATCGAATGTGATCGAATAGGCCGTCCTCGAGAGATCGCCCGCCAACGGCCAGCGAAAGGCAGGATGAAATCCAAACGACGCGGGCATGGGACCGGAGCCGGTGTTCGTGATGCTCGTCCGCATCGAAAGCGCCCGGCCGATGACCTCGTAGTCGAGGCGCAGCTCGAATTCGAAGGGATACTGGGCTCTCGTTTCCCTGCTCGGGAGAAGACGGAAGGCACAATGAGTGTCCTCCCGCACGATCGTTTCGAAGGCCGACAGCCGGGCAAATCCATGTTGCGCCATGGCGAAGGCCTTGCCGTCGACCTTGAGCCTTCCCTCACGCAGCGCGCCGACGATCGGAAACAGGATCGGCGAACGCCCGCTCCACCACGCCGGATCGCCGTTCCACAGATAATCGGCACCGGCCCCATCCTGTAACCGAACCAGTTCAGCGCCGAAGCTGCGAACGCTTGCCCGGACGTCGCGATTGAAGATGGTCACTTCATCGGCGTTCATCGCGGGCGAAGGGTTCACGCCGGCGCCACCAGCTTCATCTGCTCGTCGAGATCGTCGGCGATGAAATTGCGCACGACCTCGTCGAGGTCCTTGTCCATCTCGAAGCCGAGCTTGCGCGAGCGCTCCGAGCTGATGCCCTGCGGCCAGCCGTTGCAGATCGCCTGGATGGCGGGATCGTGCTGCCACACGACCTTGCCCACCTTGTGATTGCCGGCGTGCTTCGCGACCGCCTGTTCGAGTTCCTTGGCGGTGACGTTGATGCCGTTCAGCAGCAGCGTGCGGCCGGGGCCGAAGGCGTCCGGCGGCAGGTCGTGCAGCTTCATGAAGGCGTCGACCGTCTTGCGCGGACTCAGCACCACCATGATCGTCTGCGGCGTCACCGGGCAGACCACGTCGACGCCGGTGAGCGGCTCGCGCACCACCGAGCTTGCCCAGGTGGAGGCGGCCTTGTTGGGCAGGCCGGTGCGAACGCAGATCGTCGGCAACCTGACGGCGGTGCCGCGTAGAAAGCCCTTGCGCGTGTAGTCGCGCAGCAGGAACTCGCCGATCGACTTCTGCGAGCCATAGGAGGTCTGGGGCGTGAGCGGCGTGTCGTCGGTGACCGCGGGCGGCAGGTCGCCGCCGTAGGCCGCGAGCGAGGAGGTGAAGACGACGCGTGGATTGGTGCCGAGCGCGCGGCAGGCCTCGAGCACATTGCGCGTGCCGTCGAGGTTGACGCGGTAACCGAGATCGAAATCGGCCTCCGCGCCCGCGCTCACGACGGCAGCGAAATGGAACACCGTCGAGGCGCCCTGCACGATGTCCCGCACGGTCGAGGGATTGGCGATGTCACCCGCCACTGCCTTGACCCGGGGATCGTCGAGGCCCGGCCCGGCGGGCTTGGCGACGTCGAACAGCAGCAGCTCCGCCACCCTCTTCGGCTTGCCCTCGGCATCTGCGATGCTGCCCTGCTGCAAAATCCGGCGCGCCAGCTTCTTGCCGAGGAAGCCTCCGCCGCCCGTGATCACGACTTTCATGTCTATTTCCATCCCTTAATCGTTGTTAATCGAAAGTGTGCACAGAACGCGGGTCACCGTCTATGTTGGGAAAGATGAAGGTCATCAGCTGGAACCTGCTGCGGCTCGAGGGCGCGGCCGTCAAAGATGTGGCGGCGCTGCTCGAACGCGAGCGGCCCGACGTGCTGCTGATGCAGGAAGCGACCCAGCACATGGACCTGCTGCCCGCCACGGCCGGCGGGCACTACCACCGGGTGCCGTGGCCCGGCCGCATCCATGGCCTCGCCGTCTGGAGCCGGCACAATTTCGCGACGCCGCAGATCCTGCCGCTGCCCGCTTCCTCCCTGCCCGGCCGCCTGCCCCGGCGGCGCTCGCAGATCGTGCAGGTGGGCGAGATCGCCTTCGCCAATGTCCATCTCTCGCACGGCCAGCTGCTCAACCGCCGCCAGCTGCTGCGCATCGCGGGCGCGCTCCGCGGCCGGCCGTCGGCGATCATCGGCGACTACAACGCGGTCGGCCCCTGCCTGATCCCGGGCTATGCCGATGTGGGGCCGCGCGAGCCGACACATTTCGGCGGCAGCGTCGTGCCCTTCCGCCTCGACCGCTGCCTGGCGCACGGCGTGCAATGCCTGCTGGCCGGCACGCTCGACTTCGGCCCGAGCGACCACAAGCCGATCGTGCTCGAACTGCAGGTCGCCACCGCCGCGGTGAAACGCCACCCGCTGCAGCGGGCCAAGCGCAGCCTGGCCAAGATCCGCGCGGCGTTGCGGTAGCCTGCGCGCGGTTGCTTTGCACTAGGTACGAGATCGAACCATGCGCTAGGCTCGGTCGTGCCTTGGGGAAGGCACGACGAGTTCGAGACCGACATAGCTGGGGGACCACAAATCGAGAACGGGCGGACGATTGACGCGCTTCAGCGGCAGCTCGAAGCAGCTCTCGCAGAGCGCGACGAGGCCCGCGCGCAGCAGACCGCGACAGCGGAGGTGCTCGATGTCATCAACGCGTCGTCAGGCGATCTCGAGCCGGTGTTCGGCGCCATGCTCGAGAAAGCGATGCACCTTTGCGAGGCGGCCTTCGGCATCTTCGGCCGGTTCGACGGCAAGCTCTTCGAGCCCGTCGTCGACCATGATGTTCCCCCGGCGCTGATCGCGACGACACGGCGAATCCAGTCGCCGCCGGCCAATTCGGGTCTGGGCCGTCTCGCCGCCGGCGAATCGGTCGTACAGCTGGTCGACCTCGCCAATACCGACATCTACCGCTCGGGCTTCGTCGGGGCGACCGCGCTGGTCGACATCGGCGGCGCACGGACCGCCATCTTCGTCGCCCTGCGCAAGGAGGGCGCCCTGCGGGGCGTCATCGTCATGTACCGCCGCGAGGTCCGCGCCTTCGGCGACAAGCAGGTGGCGCTGCTGCAGAACTTCGCCGCCCAGGCCGTGATCGCGATGGAGAACGCCCGCCTGCTTACCGAGCAGCGCGAGGCGCTGGAGCAGCAGACGGCAACGGCCGACATCCTGCGCGTCATCAACGCCTCGCCCGGCGATCTCGCGCCGGTTTTCCAGGCCATCCTGGAGAAGGCCCACAGTGTCTGCGGGGCTGATATGGGCTCCCTTTTCCTCCATGACGGGGCCAGTATTCGTGCGGCAACGACGATGGGCTACGACCCGGAGATCGATGCCGTTCTCCGCCAGTCGCGGCCCCTGCTGCCTGCGATGAAAGCTCTGGTCGACGGCCAGCGCTTTCATCACCTGACCGATCTGCAGGACGACAACAGCGAGAGCGCGCACGCCTTCGGTCCGCAATTCCGGTCGGGTTCTCGCATCCGCACCAACCTGATCATCCCGTTGCGCAAGGACGGCACCGTCCTCGGCTTCATTTCCGCCAACCGCCGAGACGTGCGCCCCTACAGCGACAAGGAGATCGCGCTGCTCG
>CAIMEE010000359.1 GCA_903839865.1 Enhydrobacter aerosaccus
GGCGGTGGCGTCGCTCTTCCTGCCCTTCTTGCCAATGCTGCCGACGCAGATCCTTCTCAACAACCTGCTCTATGACTTTTCCGAAGTCGGTATTCCCTTCGACACCGTACGACCCGAGGCGACGGCGCGTCCGCAGGTCTGGGACATGCGGGCCCTCATTCGCTTCGCCGGTGTGATGGGGCCGTTGTCGTCGGCCTTCGACCTGCTGACCTTCGCCGGGCTGCTGGTGTTCTTCCATGCCGCACCGGAAGAGTTCCGCACGGTCTGGTTCGTAGAGTCGATGGCGACGCAGATCCTCGTGATCTTCATCATCCGCACCAATGGCCGGCCGTGGAGCAATTGGCCGCACGCTGCGCTTACCGTGTCGTCGCTCACTGCGCTCGCAGTCGCGATGATCATGCCCTTCACGCCCGTCGGCGCCTGGTTCGGCTTTCGTGCGCCGCCGCCCGAGGTCACGGCGAGCGTCATGGCGCTTGTGGCGGCCTATCTCGTCAGCGCCGAACTCCTGAAGAAAATTGCGATTGGCCCGATATCGAGGCGCCTTCCATCGGTCAGGCCGTCATGATTCGCGACTCGCGAGGCTTGGAGGCGCACTGACATATCCCCGTAAAAAGTGGGGAATTGCCCGTTATTCCAAGCCATTAGGCGGAAGGCGCGCTTGACGACACAGCCGTGAATATCCCCAATGCGGGTCCTGTTTGGGGTAGGATAAACCGTCATTTAGCAAAGATCGGCCGCTGCGACCGCGCAGCCCGTGGAGTTCTGTTTTGAAGCCGACCGATATCAAGAATCCCGACTACTTTCACAAGGTGGTCGACTGCCAGTGGGCCTGCCCGGCACACACGCCCGTTCCCGAATACATCCGCTTGATTGCGCACGGACACTACTCCGACGCGTACATGATCAACTGGAAGTCGAACGTCTTCCCCGGAATCCTCGGCCGCACCTGCGACCGTCCCTGCGAGCCGGCCTGCCGCCGCTCCCGCGTCGAGGACGAGAACCTCGTAAAGGGCAAGAAGGAACCGGTTGCCATCTGCCGCCTCAAGCGTGTCGCCGCGGATTATAAAGACGATGACGACATCGCTTCCAAGATGCCGAAGGCGCCGGCGAAAAATGGCAAGCGCATCGCCTGCATCGGCGGCGGTCCCTCCTCGCTCACCGTTACGCGCGATCTGGCGGTGCTGGGCTATGAGATCGTGATCTACGACCAGGATCCCAAGCTGGGCGGCTTCATCCGCACGCAGATCCCGCATTTCCGCCTGCCCGAGCACGTGATCGATGAGGAAGTCGGCTACATCACCGGCATCGGAAACGTGGAGTTCCGCCACCAGAAGGTCGACTCGATGAAGGCCATCCTGGCCGAAGGCTACGACGCGGTTTTCGTGGGCTCCGGCGCGCCGCGCGGCCGCGATCTCGACGTGCCCGGCCGCAAGGAAGCGGAGGCCAACATCCATATCGGCCTCGATTGGCTCTCCAGCGTATCGTTCGGCCACATCACCTCTGTCGGCAAGCGCGTGATCGTGCTGGGCGGCGGCAACACCGCGATGGACTGCTGCCGCACCGCGCGCCGCCTGGGCGGCGACAGTGTCAAAGTGATCGTGCGCTCGGGCTTCGACGAGATGAAGGCGTCGCCCTGGGAAAAGGAAGACGCGATCGGCGAGGACATTCCCATCCTGAACATGCTCGTGCCGAAGGAAGTGAAGCACGAGAACGGCAAGATCAAGGGCGTGGTCTTCGAGAAGGTCGTCGCCAAGTACGACGACAAGGGCCGCCGCTCGCTTGTGGCATCGGGCGAACCCGACGAATTCCACGAGTGCGACGACGTGCTGGTCGCGATCGGCCAGGAAAACGCATTCCCCTGGATCGAGAAGGACGCCGGCATCGAGTTCGACAAGTGGGGCCTGCCCAAGCTGAACGAAGCCACGCTCCAGAGCACGCAGAAGAAGGTGTTCTTCGGCGGCGACGCAGCCTTCGGCCCGAAGAACATCATCTGGGCCGCGGCGCACGGTCACGATGCCGCGATCTCGATCCACAAGATGCTGGTCGGCGAGAACGTCGAGGAGCGCCCGGCACCGGGCGTGAACATCGCCAGCCAGAAGATGGGCATCCACGAGTGGAGCTACGACAACGCGCCCACCATCGACCATCGCTTCAAGGTGCCTCATCGCAAGAAGGAAGAGGCGCTGAAGGACATCATGGCCGAGGTCGAACTGGGGTTCGATCTGACGCTGGCCTTCAAGGAAGCCGAGCGCTGCCTGAACTGCGACGTCCAGACCGTCTTCACCGGCACGCTCTGCATCGAGTGCGACGCCTGCGTCGACATCTGTCCGATGGACTGCATCACCTTCACCGAGAACGGCGAAGAGAAGGAACTTCGCACGCGGCTGATGGCGCCGGCCATGAACCCGACGCAGGACCTCTATGTCGGTGGAGACCTCAAGACCCAGCGGGTCATGGTCAAGGACGAGGATGTCTGCCTGCACTGCGGACTTTGTGCCGAGCGCTGCCCCACCGGCGCGTGGGACATGCGCAAATACTATATGGAAATGACCCAAGCGGAGCACGCATGCCGCAAGCACTAGCTGCCGTTAACGATTTCGTCGTCAAGTTCGCGAACGTCAACGGATCCGGATCGGCCTCGGCCAACGAACTCTTCGCGCGGTCGATCCTGCGCATGGGCGTGCCCGTCAGCCCGCGCAACATCTTCCCCTCGAACATCCAGGGTCTGCCGACCTGGTACGAGGTCCGCGTCACCGAGAAGGGCTATCTTGGCCGCCGCGGCGGCGTCGACATGATGGTCGCGATGAACCCGCAGACCTGGGCCGAGGACGTGAAGGAAATCGCGCCCGGCGGCTACCTGTTCTACGACAGCACCAAGCCGATGCCGGCGTCGATGTTCCGCGACGACATCAACGTCATCGGCGTGCCCCTGACGGCGATCACCAACGCCACCTACTCCGACGCGCGCCAGCGCCAGCTCTTCAAGAACATCATCTACGTCGGCGCACTTTCCATCCTGCTCGACATCGACGAGATGGCGATTCAGCAGCTGTTCGGCGAGCAGTTCAAGGGCAAGGAAAAGCTCATCGACTCCAACGTGAAAGCGTTGAAGCTCGGCCGTGACTGGGTCACGCAGCACGTCGACGCCGACCTCGTGAAGCTCAAGGTGCGCAAGGCCGACAATGTCGGCGATCGCATCTTCGTCGAAGGCAACAATGCCGCCGCACTCGGCGCCGTCTATGGCGGCGCCACGGTCTGCGCCTGGTATCCGATCACGCCCTCTTCCTCGCTGGCCGAAGGCTTCCAGGCGCATTGCAAGAAGCTTCGGCACGACAAGGAAACCGGCAAGGCCAAGTACGCGATCGTTCAGGCCGAAGACGAGCTCGCTTCCATCGGCATGGTGATCGGCGCCGCCTGGAACGGCGCGCGCGCTTTCACCTCGACGTCGGGCCCGGGCATCTCGCTGATGACCGAGTTCATCGGCCTCGCCTCCTTCGCCGAAGTGCCGGCCGTACTGATCAACGTACAGCGTGGCGGTCCGTCGACCGGCATGCCGACGCGCACGCAGCAGTCCGATCTTCTCAGCTGCGCCTATGCCTCGAACGGCGACACCAAGCATGTGCTGCTTTTCCCCGAGGACCCGAAGGAGTGCTTCGACCTCACCGCCGACGCGTTCGATCTCGCGGACCGGCTGCAGACGCCAATCTTCGTCATGACCGACCTCGACATCGGCATGAACCATCGCCTCTGCAAGCCGTTCGCGTGGGATGACACGCGCGACCTCGACCGCGGCAAAGTGATGACCGCGGCCGACCTCGAGGCCGGCAAGAACTTCGGCCGCTACCTCGACGTGGACGGCGATGGCATTCCCTATCGTACCTACCCAGGCACGCATCCGACCAAGGGCTCGTATTTCACCCGCGGCACGACCAAGGACGAATATGCGCGCTACTCCGAGGAAGGCGCCGTCTATGTGCGCAACATGGAGCGGCTGCAGAAGAAGTTCCTCACTGCCGCGAAGATCGCGCCGCAGCCGCTGCGCTATTCAGCTCCCAAGCCCACCAAGTACGGCGTGATCTACTTCGGCTCGACCAGCCCGGCGATGGCCGAGGCGCTCGATCATCTCGAGGCCGACGGCCATCACGTGAATGCGTTGCGCGTCCGGTCCTTCCCGTTCAGCCAGGCGGTCGAGGACTTCATCCACGAGCACGACAAGGTCTTCATCGTGGAGCAAAACCGTGACGGCCAGCTGCGCTCGATGGTGATGAACGAGTTCACCCTCGACGCCCGCAAGCTCGTGCCCGTGCTGCACTACGACGGCACGCCGATCACCGCCCGCTTCATCGCCGGCGACATCGCCAAGAAGCTCGCCCAGTTCAAGGTCGTCCCGTTCGAGAAGGCCGCGTCATGACGTATATCGCCAAACCCAAGCTCCACCATCCGTCGCTGGTCAAGAACAAGGCCGGCTACACCCGCCGCGACTACGAGGGCGCGGTCTCCACGCTCTGCGCCGGCTGCGGCCACGACTCCATCAGCGCCGCGATCATCCAGGCCTGCTACGAGCTCGACATCCTGCCGCACCAGGTGGCCAAGCTCTCCGGCATCGGTTGCTCGTCGAAGTCGCCGACCTACTTCGTGGGTGCCAGCCACGGCTTCAACACCGTGCACGGCCGCATGCCGTCGGTGCTGACCGGCGCCAATCTCGCCAACAAGGACCTGATGTACATGGGCGTGTCGGGCGACGGCGATTCCGCCTCGATCGGCCTCGGCCAGTTCGCGCACTCCATGCGCCGCGGCGTGAACATGACTTACATCGTCATGAACAACGGCGTGTACGGCCTCACCAAGGGCCAGTTCTCGGCGACCGCCGACAAGGGCTCGATCAGCAAGAAGGGTGCCGCCAATTCCGACGAGGCGATCGACATGGTCTCGCTCGCTATCCTGATGGGGGCCACCTTCGTCGGCCGCTCGTTCTCCGGCGACAAGCACCAGCTGGTGCCGCTGATCAAGGCTGCGATGGCGCACAAGGGCGCGGCCTTCCTGGACGTGGTGAGTCCCTGCGTGGCCTTCAACAACCATCCCGGCTCGACCAAGAGCTACGACTATGTGCGCGAGCACAACGAGTCGCTGAACCGCATCGACTTCATCGAGGGTCGCAAGGAGATCACCACGCAGTACGCCCCCGGCACGTCGGTGGTGGTGCGCCAGCACGACGGCTCGATCCTGCGCCTCAACAAGCTCGGCGAGGAATACGATCCCTCCGACAAGATCGCGGCCATGAAGCGCGTCCAGGAAGGCCTCGCCACGGGCGAGGTCGTGACCGGCCTTCTCTACGTCGATCCGACACCGAAGGACATGCACCACCACCTGAACACGGTCGATGTGCCTCTCAATACGCTGGGCACCCGCGATCTCTGCCCCGGCTCCTCCGCGCTCGACCGGATCAACGCCAGCCTGCGCTAGCCCGGCCGCCATGGGCGCGTAGCCGCGAGAGAGTGTTGATCCGCTTTCTGTTCATACTGATGGGTGGATTGGCCGGCGCCCTGATCGGCGGCACGGTCATCGGCATGATCGCGGCCCAGATCCTGTCACACACGCCCGCCAGCGCTCATGGCGGCTGGACCACGATGGCCGGCGCCGAGATGGGCGGGATGGCGGGCCTGCTGCTGGGCGCCATTGCCGGCATCTGGCTGGTGCTGCGTGACGAAGGTCGACGGGCCGGGACCGCGCTCACGGCCTTGTGGGTCGTCGTCCTTCTCCTGATCGGCTGCCTGGGCTTCGTCGCCTTCTCCTAGGCAGGCTTCTCCACGAGCGTCCCGACCTCACCCGACTTGCGCTGCAGGTCGATGTTGCGGTCGTGCCACTGTTTCAGGGCCGGCGAATGGCCGATCGAGATCAGCGTTGTCTTGGGCAGGCGCGCTTTCAGCTCGCGGTAGATCGCGGCCTCATTCGGCACGTCGAGTGAGGCCGTCGCCTCGTCCATGAACAGCCAGTCGGGCTTGAAGATCATCGCGCGGGCAATCGCCAGCCGCTGCTGTTCGCCCCCCGACAGCATGTTGGTCCAATGCGCCGTCTCGTCCAGCCGCCCCGTGAGTGCACTGAGCCGCGCTGCCTCCAGCGCCGCCACGATCTCCGCATCGGTCGCGGCCGAATGCTCGTCGGGATACTTCACCGCGTCGCGCAACGTGCCGATCGGGATGTAGGGCTTCTGCGGCAGGAACAGCACGCGGGCGCCCGCCGGTATATGGACCTTGCCCTGGCCGAACGGCCAGATGCCGGCCAGCGCGCGGAACAAGGTACTCTTGCCCGAGCCGCTCTCGCCCGAAACCAGCGTCGCGACGCCGGGCTTCAGACTGAGATTGAGGTTTTGGAGCAGCGCCTGACCGGTCGGCAGGGCGAGCGTCAGCCCTTCCGTAGCTACATCGGTGCGACCCGATTCCGGCTCGACGTCGATCGCCGCCGGTGGCTTCTCGTCGACCGCCGCCCGCAGGCCCTTCAGACGATCCATGACGGCCCGCAATTCCGCGAGCGACGTGTAGTTGTCGACGAAGAAAGAAAGCGCGCTCTGGACCTGGCCGAAGGCCGAGGCCGTCTGCATCATGACGCCGAGGGTGATAGCGCCGGCGAAGAAACGCGGCGCGGTGACCAGGAAGGGGAAGATGATGGCGGCCTGAGCATAGCCCGATTGATAGAACGCGAGCTGCACCTGCGTGAACAGCACCTGCCATCCGTTGCTGAAGACGTCGGCGAAACGCCCGAGCAAGGTCTTCCTCTCGTCTGCCTCGCCGTTGTAAAGCGCGATACCCTCGGCGTTCTCACGCACCCGCACCAGCGAGAAGCGAAAATTCGCCTCGTAGCGCTGGCGCAAGAAATTGAGGGGGATCAACCGGCGGCCGACGAGATTGGCCAGGAACGAACCCACCACCGCGTACGCCAATGCCGCGACCGCCATGTAGCCAGGGACCGTGACGTCGAGGCCAATGAAGCCAAGATTGAGCGGTCCTGAGAGCTGCCAGAGGATGACGATGAATGAAAGCAGTGTCGCCACGGCGCTCAGAAAGCCCAGGAAGAGCTGCATCGTGTACTGCCCGAGGTAATTCAGGTCCTCGGCGATGCGCTGATCGACGTTGTCGACGGAGCGCTGCAGCTCGATGCGATAGTAACCGCGGCCTTCGAGCCAATGGGCGATGTAGTGGTTGGTCAGCCACCGCCGCCAGCGCAAGCGCAGGTAGGGACTGACGATGCCCCGCGCGACCGCATTCATGATGAAGAGCGCCGCCAGCCAGGAGAAAACCACGATCTCCTGCCAGAACACCGCCTCGTTCTTGTTCTGGAGGCTGTCGTAGAAGCGCCGGTTCCACTCGTTGAACAGCACTTCCAGCCCGACGCCGGTGAAGGTGAGCGCGATTGCCCCGATCAGGAGCGGAACGCCCCAACGCCAGTCCTCCGACCTGAAGTACGGGACGACCAGGCTCCACCAGTCGCCGAGGAACGAACCAACTCTCTTCATGTAGGGGAATCCTTTCGCCCCACAGTAGCCTCCCGAAGCACTGAAACGCAAAGCGGGCGGCCCGTTGCCGGACCGCCCGCCTCGCTGTCTCCCCCCCGTAAGCCGGAGAAGAAATCAGGTCATCGCGTTCGAAACGTTCGTGAGCACATTGGTGATCTTGCCGCCGACCTTGCCCATTGCGGTGATGGCGGCGACGGCGATCAGCGAGGCGATCAGCGTGTACTCGATGGCGGTCGCGCCATCGCTGTTCTTCATCAATTGGCGGAAAATGGACAGCATGTGTATCTCCAAATCAAATTGTCTTGTTTCGAAAAGCTCTTTGCCAAATCCCGGCCATCTGGGGGTGAACGGGACCAGCTCTCGTCGACGAGCCTGAAACGGCTCGATCAAATTCTACGGAGGTGCGGCCAATTATCCCTGCCCCTTATTGTATTTTATGTACGATGTGTTCGCGGCTCATGCAGGTTTATCGGGCTGCCCGATGACACGAGGCCCAACGGGGTTTATAGCGCCCGCACAATGGACGCCTCAGCCTACCTCGCCCCCCGCCAAGTCGCGCTCGACGTACTGGTTGCCTGCCTCGACAAGGGCCAGCCGCTCGACGACGCGCTCGCCCAGCACCAGGGCTTTCCCAAGCTCGATCCGCGCGACCGCGCCTTTGTCCGCATGGTGCTGGCGACGACGCTGCGGCGGCTGGGTGAGATCGACGGCGTCCTCGGCGCCCTGATCGAGCGGCCGCTCGACGACTCGGCCAGTGTGGCCCTGCAATCGATGCGCATCGGCGCTGCCCAGCTCCTGTTCCTCGCCACGCCGGCTCACGCCGCTGTCGATACCTCGGTCCGGCTGGTCGAGCAGGCGGGACTTCCACACGTGAAGGGTCTGGTCAACGCCGTGCTGCGCCGCATCGCGCGTGAAGGCGCGGCACTGCTGGGCGACCGCGATCCGGCGCACCTCAATGCGCCAGAGTGGCTCTGGACTTCCTGGTTGGAGAGCTATGGCGAGGATGCGACGCGTGCGATCGCCGCCGCCCACCTGATTGAGGCCCCGCTCGACTTCTCGGTTCGTGCCGATGCCGAATTCTGGGCGAGCCAACTCGGCGGCGAGCTGCTGCCCACCGGCTCGATCCGCCGTCCCTCCGGCGGCAACATTCCCGATCTGCCGGGCTTCGCCGAAGGCGCGTGGTGGGTTCAGGACGCCGCCGCCGCGATACCAGCACGGCTGCTCGGAGACATCGCTGGCAAGAAGGTCGCCGATCTCTGTGCAGCGCCCGGCGGCAAAACGCTCCAGCTCTGCGCCTCGGGCGCCAACGTCACCGCCGTCGACATCTCCGGCCGGCGCATGAACCGCTTGGGCGAGAACCTCGCGCGCGCCGGCTTCACCGCCGAGCTGGTGACCTCCGATGTCTCCAAATGGGAAACAACGGAAAAATTCGACGCGATCCTGCTCGATGCGCCCTGCTCCGGTACGGGCACCTTGCGCCGACATCCCGACATCGCCTGGCTGAAGGATGAAGAAGACGTGGCGAGGCTCACTGTGACCCAGGACCGCCTGTTGCAGCGGGCGGTCGACTTGTTGAAGCCCGGCGGAACGCTCGTCTACGTCACCTGCTCCCTGCAGGAAGACGAAGGTGCGGCGCGCATCGAGGGGCTGCTCTCGCGCGACAGTCGAGTGAAACGCGTACCGGTAACGGCCGAAGAGATGCCGGAACTGACGGACGCCATTACCCAGGCCGGCGACGTCCGCACCCTGCCCTCGATGTGGGCGGAGCGCGGAGGCATCGACGGTTTCTACATGGCGCGAGTGACGCTCTAGACCATCGAGCTCGGCCGGTAGAACGGCACGTGCTTCGAGGTGTCGATGTAGTCGGAATAGAATTTCCGTGCGTGCGGGAGCAGCGCCTTCGACAGGTTCCGGCGTTCCATCTCGTCGCTGCTGAACGCCTTGGCGAGATCGTCATGCAGCGCCTTCAGGGCGGCGTTACGGTCGACCTTCGTGAACTTGCCATCCTGGTAGATCACCTCGCCGTCGCACATCGTCATCGTCACAGCCTGCTGCTTGGCGCGCTGGATCACGGCGTCGAGCGTCGGCGTAAGTTCGTCGAGATAGGGGTAAGCGACGCTGTCCCAGTCGATCAGAACCATGTCGGCCGCCTTGCCGACTTCGAGCGTGCCGAGATGCGTGCCGAACGACGTGGTCTTGGCGCCCCCGACCGTCGCCATGCGCAGGACCTGCGACATCGTCGGCACGTCGGCCTCCACCATGCCCGGCACGCGATGGGCGCGCAGCACCAGCTTCAGCTCCTGCAGCATGTCGCGGTCGTCGTTGATACCGGCTTCGTCGAGACCGATCGCGGTGTTGACGCCCTTCTTCTCGAAGTAGTTGAGCGCGGCAACGCCGGAGCGCAGACGGAAGTTGGACGAGCAGTTGTGGCAGACGCAGCCCTTGGCAGCGGCCAGGCGATCGATGTCCTTCTCACTCAGCCACACGCCATGCCCCAGGGTCAGGCGCTCGTTCACCATGCCGAAGCGATCGAGATACTCGAGCGCCGTGCAGTTGCCGCGGCGCCAAGCATATTCCTTCTGATAGGCCGTCTCATTCAGATGCATGTGCATCGGCGCGTTGTACTGCGAAGACGCGTCGCTCAGCTTGGTCAGCGCCTTGTCGGAGCACCAGTGCAGGTTCGCAGGCGCCAGCTGGATCTTCACGCGGCGCTTGTTGTGATGCTGCGAATGGAACGACTTGAACATGTCCATCGCGTCGTCGAGGCTCATCTTGAACCGGTCGAACCAGCGCTGCATCGGTCCTTGCAGCTCCTTCGGCAGGGACGCCACAAACTCCTCGTCGGCCTGGTAGACGAGCCGGTTCTGGTCGCGCACGGCGTAGCAGTAGCTGACCCGCATGCCGATATCCTCGTAAGCGCGGATCGTGTCGTTGGCGCGCTTCTCGACGTCGGTCAGCGTGCCCGGCATCCAGCCCTGGATGTGCTGCACGGTCGTGATGCCCGAGCCGATCATCTCGAACGCCGAGTAGAGCGTGTCGAGATAGAGGTCGACATTGCGGATCACCATGCGGGTGATGAACCACAGCTCGAGCGGCATGTCGGGCGAGCCAAGTTGCACTGGCGTCAGGCCGACATGATGGTGGCCGTTGACGAAGCTGGGCAGCAGGATTTCCTTGCCGTTGCCGATCACCGGCACGGTCGGATGCTTGCGGTGCAGGTCGTCGTAGGTGCCGACGGCCACGATCACGCCGTCCTCCTGCAGGACGGCGCCGTCCTTGATCTCGTTCCAGGTGAAGCGGTCGTTCACGCCGGTGATGGTGGCGCGGCTTCGGATCAGGCTGGTGGCCATTCTGGCTTCTCCTTGAGAGGTTCAGGCGGTGGCGAAAAGAGCTTCCTGTTCGGCGAAGGCGTGGTCAACTTCGCCACGCAGGAGTTCAGAGAGCTGGAGGCGCTGGGGTTCCGCTTCGCGGGTGAAGGGAGTGCGTGGCCGCGGCAGGTCTATCGGCACGATGGTCTTGAGGCGGCCAGGCCGCGACGTAAACACCACGACCCGATCGGTCAGCGCCATGGCTTCGTCGAGATGATGGGTGACGAACAGCAGAGACGGGACCGACCCGCGTGGCCGCCCGACAGGTCGAGGTTGGCGAGGCTGGGAAATGGGCACAGCCAATGCCTCACACTTGATGCGTCTCTTCGTACGGAGAGCCGTGGAAGGGGATCTGACCATCGGTGCTGGGCCCGGATTTGCTCCATCGGCACGCCAACCGGAGAGAACCGCTCGCGCGGCCTGCGCTGGCCAATAGAACTGCAAAGCCTGTGCCACCGTTTGGCAGCGCGCAGCTCCTGCCATGGAGGCTCCATGCTGCAGTGCACACGTTCGAAA
>CAIMEE010000360.1 GCA_903839865.1 Enhydrobacter aerosaccus
CACCGGCAGCTCGACATGGATGTTGCTGTCGCGCACCTCGAAGAAGGCATGCGGCTGCACCCGGAGCTCGACATAGGCGTCGCCTCCCGACGTCCCCTGGCCTTTCAGGCGCAGGGTCTGCCCGTCGGTCGCGCCCTCGGGCACATCGATGTCGAGGGTCTTGCCATTGGGCATGGTGACCCGCTGCTTGCCACCTCGAGCAGCGATCAGGAACGCAATTGGCAAGGTATAGGTGACCGGCGGGGGGCCGGCCTCGAAGCCGAAGCCGGCTGCGCCATTTCCGCCCCGTCGCCGGAACATCTCCTCGAAGATGCCGCTCATGTCGCCGAATTCCTCCTGGCCGCCGGTGCGGTAGTACTTGGCGCCCCCGGGGCCGCCCGCCTGGTCGCGGTAGAAGCCGCGCGGCGGCACCTCGGCGCCGGTGGCGTCGATCTCGCCTGCGTCGAAGCGCCGGCGCTTCTCCTTGTCCGAGAGAATCTCGTTGGCCTGGCTAATGTCCTTGAACGTGGCCTCGGCCTTCTTGTCGCCGGGGTTCAAGTCAGGATGATGCTTCTTGGCGAGCTTGCGGAAGGCCTTGCGGATGTCGTCATCCGAGGCCGTCTTGGGGACGCCCAGCACGGAATAAGGATCGCTCATTACCCATAAAAATGGTGTGCCTTCAGGCAGTTGCAAGCCCCCGGCCGGCTGCCGTGTGGTGCTCCAGCGCGTCGGCGAAAAGGCGGTACTTCACCGAATCCACCGAAAACTCGCGAAACCAGTTCACCAGATCGCCCCACGGGTCGTTGAGCTTGCCCAGCCCCGATACGACGGCCACGACCGTGCCCAGCTGCAGGCGATGCTCGACCACGAGCAATCCGCCGACGCCGAGCGCGGTGGCGACGGCGGCGTGATACAGGAAGTTCATGGCCAGGTTCATGCTGAACTTGATCTTGTAGATGCCCATGTTGAGCGCGAACACGCGCTCGATGCCCTCTTCCTGCGGCACGCCCTGGGCCACGATGTCGCCGCCCACGCCGCGCAAGGTCTTCACGCGCTCGGCGGCGCGGCGATTGATGGCGCCCTGCATCAACGGCACGAACAGTATCTGCGGCAGCAGGAAGCCGAGGCTCAGCAGCAGCGCCCAGGGCTCGATGAAGGTCATATAGCCGATCACGCTGACCAGGATGCCGATCTGCAGCAGCGGCTCGGAGATCGCCATGCCGACGAAGCCGCCGATCGGCTCGGCTTCCGACACCACCATGGCTGCGTGGGTGCCGGTTTCGCTGTCGTCGTCCGTGCTGGCCTCGCTCCGGGCCTCGCGCGCCACGTCGCGAAGCGCAGGCTCGCGCAGGCCCGACTGGCGGAGTGTCTTGCGCAGGGTGCGCACCGCATCCTCGCTCACCCAGCCACGGTAGATATTGAGGCCGAGCTTGAACGCCTGTTCGAGCAACGCCACGCCGGCATAGGCCAGCGCCAGCCAGACGATGCTCTGGGTGGCGCCGTTCTTGATGGCATCGTTGACGATGCGGCGCTGGATCTCGAGCGGCACCGAGGTGAGCCCGAAGACACCCACCGCCAGCACGGCGAGTCCGATCTGGTGACGGCCCGACGTGCGCAGCACGTAACCCATGATCGTCTTCGGCAGGAGGGGGGATGGCATCGCGACATAACGCAGTCCGAATGCATCCGTTCCGATACCCCTTCGTCCCTCCCCAGGAGGGCGGTATGCTTTTTGCCTCAGTGTCTGCAGACCCTGCGGAGACCGCCGATGCGCCCTCTCGCCTGCCTGTTCGCCCTTGTCCTCCTCACCCTGCCCGCCGCGGCCGAGGACAAGAAGGAGATCGACCTGGCGCTGGCACTGGCCATCGACATTTCCGGCAGCATCGATCCCGATGAGGCGCACCTGCAGCGCAAGGGCTATGTCGAGGCCTTCCGCGACCCGGCGATCGTCAAGGCGATCCTGGGCGGCCCCAACGGGCGCATCGCCGTCGCCTACTACGAATGGTCCGATTCCTGGATGCAGAAGCTGCTGCTCGACTGGACCCTGCTCGACAGCGAGGCGGCGATCGCAGCCTTCGCCCAGCGGCTGGCGGATGCGCCGATCTCGATCGCGCGCCGCACCTCGATCACCGGCGCCATCCGCTATGCCATCCCGCTGTTCGGCCGCTCACCCTATGAAGCAGCGCGCAAGGTGCTCGACATCTCGGGCGATGGCTCGAACAACGATGGCGGGCTGGTGACGGACATGCGCCACGAGGCGCTGAAGGAGCGAATCTCCATCAATGGGCTGCCGATCATGAACGACCGGCCCAATCCGTTCGGTTTTCCCAACGAAACGGACCTCGACCAGTACTACCTGCACTGCGTAACCGGCGGTCCGCGCTCCTTCGTCGAGGTGGCCCGGAACTTCGAGGATTTTCCTCGAGCGGTGCGCAAGAAGCTGCTGCAGGAGGTCGCCGATCGCGGCCCGCGGGAGTTGCGGCCGGGCGTACAGCTGGCCCAGGCGGGACGCCGCGATATCGGCGAGCTGGACTACACCAAATTCATCCGCCCCGGCTACGAGCCAGGCTGCGATGTCGGCGAACGACGCAGCCGCGAGTTCTGGCAAAGGCGTTTCGGCGTGTCACCGGACTGAACAGCTAGCCCGCCTACGGTGCCGCTCAGGTCGCGAGCCGGGCGACCATCGCGTCGAGCGCCAGAATGTAGGACTGGATGCCGAAGCCCGCGATCATGCCGACGGCCGCCTCCGTCGTGACCGAAACGACGCCACGCTTCTCGATGTTGGTGATGTGGACCTCGATCGCCGGTGCCTGGATCGACTTCAGGCAGTCGCGGAACGCGTGCCCGGCATGGAGGAAGCCCGCAGGATTGAAGATCAGCCCGTCGAGGCCTGCCCGTTCTGCCTTGTAGATTGCTGTCACCGCCTCGCCCTCGGTGTTGGTGTAGAGAATGTCGAGGGTTACCTCCAGTTCCCGCGCGCGCCGGCGCAGGATGGAATCGAGTTCCTTGGCGGTCGTCCGGCCGTAGAGCTCGGGCAGGCGGCGGCCCAGATGCTCCATGTTGGCGCCCTGAATAAGCATGAGTTTCATTTCGGGTTGAACACTAGATCAATTGTTCCCCATTGGGGTAGCGGCCGATTGCCCTGCCAGCCAACAAAAAAGGCGGCCCGAAGGCCGCCTTTCCGTGTGGAACGAGTGTTCCGAAGTTTACTGGATCACGATCTCGACGCGGCGGTTCTGCGGCTCGCGGACGCCATCGGCCGTCTGAACCAGCGGCTGGGTCTCACCCTTGCCGATGACCGAGATCGCCGTCGCCGGCACGCCTTCGCGCACCAGGGCATCCTTGACCGTGTTCGCACGACGCAGCGACAGCGCCATGTTGTAGCTTTCCGGGCCCGACTTGTCGGTGTGGCCGGTCGCGGTCACGCGGGCAGAGCCCTTGGTCTTGTACGAGCCAGCGGCCTGCTTGATCGTGTTGAGCGCCTGAGCCGAGAGGTTCGAGCGGTCCCAATCGAAGAACACGATGAACGACGGAGCGGCAGGAGCAGCCGGAGCCGGAGCAACGGCGGCAACCGACGGGGCACCGAACTTGATCTGCAGGCTCAGCATCGCGACGACGTTGTTGTTCTGGTAGCTCGAACCGCCGAGGCCATTGAAGGTCGGGCTGGTCGTGCCGTAGTAGCGGCCATCGAGGTTCACGCGGAACATCGAGTCGATGTTGTAGCCGATACCCAGGATGCCCTGATAAGCGAACTGAGTGGTGTTCGCCGAGACGCCCAGAGCGGAGGTCTGGATGAACGCGACACCGGCGCCAGCGCCGATGTAGGGAACGATCGTTCCGCCCGCGTTGAAGTCATAGAGGAAGTTAGCCAACACGCCGATGTCGTCCTTGGACGCACCGAAGTTGGGGAAGAAGCCGCCCGAGCTGCTCACCGTCGCCTTGCTGTTGTGGTAAATGCCTTCGAGCTCAACGCGCGGGCCAACGAAGTCGTAGCCGACCATGCCGCCGAACGAGTAGCCGATTGCCGGCGAGATGTTCGCCGTGGCGCCGAAGCCCGGGGTCTGCAGCGTGGTGTTGAACATGTAGTTTCCGCCGCCCTCGATACCGGCATAGAAGCCGGAGTACTGAAGGGTCTGGGCCTGGGCCGCGATCGGGAGCACCGAGAGGGCCGCTGCGACCGCCAACAACTTCTTCATCAAAAAACTCCCCAAATTTCACCGCGGATACTGATGCCGCGTCCGACCCTTTATGACATTTGAAGATCGGCTTGTAACGCATCAAACCACACTGAAGGCCATGCGTTTTATCACTGTGACTTTCATACAACAGTAGAGGCCTCAGCGCGGTAAAGTGCTGGTTCCCATGAGTATTTCATCGATTGAACGGGCGCATTGACGGCCTTCGCGGATCGCCCAAACCACCAGCGATTGCCCCCGGCGCATATCTCCGGCCGCAAACAGCTTGGGGACAGAAGTCCGATAGTCCTTCACACTGGCTGCGATATTGCCCCGTGGATCGAGCGCCACGCCGGACTGTTCCAGCATTCCGGGCTTGCGCGGCCCCAGGAAGCCCATCGCCAGCAGCACCAGGTCAGCCTTCAGCTGGAAGCTGCTGCCCGGAACTTCCGCCATCGCCATGCGGCCGTCGGCACCCTTCACCCAATCGATGCGCACGCATTCCAAGGCTTCGACCCGCCCGTCCTTGCCCACGCACCGCTTGGTCAGCACGGCAAAATCGCGGGCGGCGCCTTCCTCGTGCGAGGACGAAGTGCGCATCTTGAGAGGCCAATCGGGCCAAGTAAGCGCCTTGTTCTCCTTTTCCGGCGGCTGCGGCATCACCTCGAGCTGGGTGACCGAAGCAGCGCCGTGGCGGTTCGACGTGCCGACGCAGTCGGACCCGGTATCGCCACCACCGATCACGATGACATGCTTGCCCTTGGCGTTGATCGTGCCCTTGGGCGCGGCGCGCGCCTCGTCGTCGCCGGCGACGCGCTTGTTCTGCGGCACCAGGAAATCCATTGCGAAGTGGACGCCGCCCAGTTCGCGGCCGGGCACCTCGAGGTCGCGCGGCCATTCGGCGCCGCCGGTCAGCGCGACGGCGTCATAACCCTCGAGCAACGACTTGATCGACAACGTGGCGCCGACTTCGACGCCGGTGCGGAACTCGACGCCCTCGGCTTCCATCTGGCGCATGCGACGGTCGATGAGATGCTTCTCCATCTTGAAGTCGGGAATGCCGTAACGCAGCAGGCCGCCGATCCTGTCGGCCTTCTCGAACAACGTCACCGAGTGGCCGGCGCGGGCGAGCTGCTGGGCGCAGGCCATGCCCGCCGGCCCCGAGCCCACCACCGCGATGCGCTTGCCGGTCTTCCTGGCCGCCGCCAGCGGCTGGATCCAGCCCTCTTCCCATCCGCGGTCAACGATCGAGCACTCGATCGATTTGATGGCCACCGGATTGTCGTCGATGTTCAGGGTGCACGAGGCCTCGCACGGCGCGGGGCAAATGCGGCCCGTGAACTCCGGGAAGTTGTTGGTGGAGTGCAGGACCTCGAGCGCGGCCTGCCAGCGATCGCGACGGACCAGTTCGTTCCAGTCGGGAATCAGGTTGTTGACCGGACAGCCGTTGTGACAGAACGGAATGCCGCAATCCATGCAGCGCGCGCCCTGCTGGCTCACTTCGGCCGCCGGCATCGGTCGCACGAATTCCTCCCACGTCTTGAGACGTGCCTCGACCTTGTCGTACGGGCGCTCCTTGCGCTCGATCTCGAGGAATCCAGTCGGTAGCCCCATGACGCTCTACTCCGCCGCGACGGCCTTCGCCGTCGCTCGATCACGCGCCTGCAGCAGCGCCCGCTTGTAATCCGTTGGCATGACCTTCACGAAGCTCGTGAGCGCCTTGTCCCAGTTCTCCAGCAGGTCCCGCGCGCGGGCGCTGCCGGTATGCAGATGGTGCCGTTCGATCAGGATACGCAGCCTTTCGGCATCGAAGCGCAGCACGTCCCCCATGCCGTTGTCCTCGACGTCGTGCGCGCGCTGGCGCGGCCGGCCCGGATCGTCGAGCGGCTCGCCCGACAGGCCGCCGACCTTCTCCATCTCGACCATCGCGAGATTGCACAGGTGCTTGAAGCGCGCTTTCGGATCGTAAACGTAGGCCACGCCGCCCGACATGCCGGCCGCGAAATTGCGACCGGTGTCGCCCAGCACGACCACCACGCCGCCGGTCATGTACTCGCAGCCATGATCGCCTGTGCCTTCGACGACACAGACTGCGCCCGAGTTGCGCACTGCAAAGCGCTCGCCTGCCACGCCTTCGAAGTACGCTTCGCCCGCGATAGCGCCGTAGAGCACCGTATTGCCGACGATGATATTGTTCAGCGGATTGCGCTTGCTGCCCAGCGGCTGGCGCACCGTGACCCGACCGCCGGACAACCCCTTGCCGACATAGTCGTTGGCGTCACCCGACAGTTCGAGCGACACGCCGTGGGCCAGGAAGGCGCCGAAGCTCTGGCCGGCCGTGCCGGTAAGGCGGATCGAGATCGTGTCCTCAGGCAGGCCGGCATGACCGTGCTTCTTGGCCACTTCGCCTGACAACATAGCGCCGACGGTGCGGTTGACGTTGCCGACCGGCATCTCGATCTGCACCGGCTGGCCCTTGGTGAGCGCGGGCTGCGCCGCGGCGATCAGCTTCCTGTCGAGTGCCTTGTCGAGGCCGTGGTCCTGGCGCTCGCTGTTCCAGATCTCGACGCCGGGCTTGGCCGGCATCTGGTGCAGGATCCTGGTGAGATCCACACCCCCCGCCTTCCAGTGGTCGACCGCCTTCTTCATGTCGAGCCGGTCGACGCGGCCTATCATTTCGCCCAGCGTCCGGAAGCCCAGCCGCGCCATGATCTCGCGCAGCTCCTCGGCGACAAAGAAAAAGTAGTTGATGACGTGTTCGGGCTGGCCCGTGAAGCGCTTGCGCAGCACCGGATCCTGCGTCGCCACGCCGACCGGGCAGGTGTTGAGGTGGCACTTGCGCATCATGATGCAGCC
>CAIMEE010000361.1 GCA_903839865.1 Enhydrobacter aerosaccus
GTCGGATGCAGGCGACTGCGCCGTGCGCCGCGCTGTCACGAGAATGCCGTCGGAATCGGCGCCGTAGGAAATGACAGTCGCCTGCTTGGCGAGGGCGAAGCGACCGCCCTTCTCCTCGATGGCGCAGATGCTCGACCTAACGTCACCCCCGATGCCAGCTTCGGACGTCGCCGACGCCAGCAACAATTGCTCGGCCGCCAGACGCTTCGCGAATGCGTCCATCCAGGAATTGCCGCCACCGTGCCGCACGATGCACGACACCTGGATCTGGTGCATGGCGTAGATCATCGCGGTCGCGGCGCAGTACTGGCCGAGCACATGGCACACCGATACGACATCGGCGATACCCGCACCGGGGCCGCCCTTGTCCTTTGGCACGAGGATGCCGAGCAGCCTGGCCGCCTTCAGCGCGTCCATTGCTTCCTTGGGAAAGCGCGCCTGCTGATCGACATCGTCGGCATGACGCGCGGCAACGTCGCTGCCCACCGCGCGCGCGGCGGCGATCCAATCGCTCATACGGCTTCTGTCTTCACGCCGATTTCGGTCAGCGCCTCGACGATGGCGTCGACGCTCGAGAACGTGCGCCGGCGCAGCAGCGTGTCCGGGAACTCGACGTCAAAAGCTTCCTCCAGGGAAAGCATCAAGGTCACGGTGGCGTGTGACGTCAGTCCCGCCGCATAGAGATCGGCGTCGTTGGCCAGGGTGTCGATGTCGGTCTGGAGCCAGCCTGTGGTCTTCAGGAGGGCGCGAACGCGGTCACGGGCGGACGAAGACACGATATTCTCCCACGGCATTCAGCCGAAAAACGCTAGTCGTTGCTTGCACTTAGGATATCCTTTCGTATAGAGCGATTCAACATGACGCCAGTGACGTTCAACAGATGCTTCGGCTGGCTGCACGGACCGCAAGACGGTGCTGGCAGCGACGTCGGCGTCGTTATTTGCACTGGCCTCATCCAGGACGCGCTCCTGGCCTATAGTTCACTGCGTGTGCTGGCCGATGATCTCGCTGCAGCGGGCTTCGTGACCTTGCGCTTCGATTATCCGGGCACAGGCGATTCCTGCGACGATGCCGTCGAAAGGGACGGTCACTGGACCGCCTGGCAGCGAAGCGTCGACGACGCTGCAAATTGGTTGCGCGCGACAGCGGGCGTCAAGCGGCTGGTGCTGGTCGGCCTGCGCCTCGGCACGACGTTGGCGACCCTCGCCGCGGCGCGACGCGAAGATGTCGCGGCTCTGCTCCTGTTCGAGCCCGTGATAAGCGGCCGGACCTACGTCCGCCAACTGACCCTCGAAGTCGAGATGCTGAGCGGCACGCGTCCGACCAAGGGCGAAGACCTGTATCTACGCGAGTTCCGCTTCCCTCCCGCGACGCTCGACCAGATCGGCGAAGTCGACCTGCGCAAGGTTACTGTGAAATCCGGCATGCACGTCGCCCTCTGCGCCCAGTCTGAAGGCAAGGCCGCCGAAGACGCTGCGACCACCTGGCGCTCGGCAGGCGCAGAGGTCGTGAACATCCCGTGGACAGGGCTGGATCCTCTGGTGCGTCACAAGGTCATCGACGAGGACATCCTGGCAGATTTCACTGCTGTGCTGCAGTGGCTGCGCAAGAGCGTGCCTGTCCAGCCGATCGCCATGCAGATCGTCACCGGAGAGGCGGCACTCCATCCGCCTGGCTGCATCGAAACGCCCGTGCGCTTTGGGCCGGATCGACGCCTGTTCGGAATGCTCTGCCGTCCTCGCGACAGTGCGCCTGGGACCGTGGTCCTGCTGGGCAACGCCGGCCACGACCCGCACTATGCCTCCGCGCGTCACGCCGTCACCCTGTCCCGCAAGCTCGCGGCCAAGGGGGTGGCTTCCTTCAGGCTCGACTATGCCGGTCTCGGCGACAGCATCGGCCCCGCCGGCAAGGAGCGCATGCTCAGTCACGTCTTTGCTGTCGACCGCGGACCGGACGTCAGCGCCGCAGTAGATACCTTGCAGGGCATGGGGTACCGCCGTTTCGGTATCGAAGGCCTGTGCTCCGGCGCCTTCCATGCATTCCGCACTGCTGTCTCCGAGCCGCGCATCAACACCGTGCTGGTCGTGAACCTGCCCTTCTTCACGCTGCCCGCCGGCAGCGTGCTGGGATATCTCGAGCAGAAAGACCGCTCGCCTACCGAGTATCTTGCCAAGCTGTTGCGGCCGCGCACCTGGGCCACGCTACTGAGCGGCAAGGTCGACTACTCCGGCATCTTTGTCGGCCAGCTCGGGCGCCTGCGTGCACGGATGAAAGCCAAGCTGTTGGGAATTGCCCGGCGCGTGGGACTCCTCCGCGAGCAGAGCTTCGCCAAGCAGGCCATGACGGCACTCTCAAAACGCGGGACGACGACGTTGTTCCTGTTCTCGCCGGGAGAAGAAGCCGAAGGGGCATTCGCACTGGAGTTCGGTCCGACCGGCGACGGACTTGCCGCGCACAAGGGAGCAACGATGCATGTCATTCCCGGCATGGATCATCACCTGACAGCAGCGCCCGGCCGGGTCGCGGCAGAAGCGCTGATGGTCGACTACTTCGGGCGCACATGACCTCGCCCCGGGAATGGCGCAACCGGCTGATCCTGCTGTCGATGACGGTACTGCTGATGCTGTTCGCGATGGAAATCGGATGTCGCATGCTGCGCGGCACCTGGTTCCTGACGCATTGGCCGAACCTCGTGCTGCTCGAGGCGGTCGCACATCACAAGCCGTGCATGTTCGTCCAGGACCAGACGCTGGGCTACGTGCCCGAGGCGGCCTGCACCAGCCCCGAGCACAGTCACAGCGACAAGGGCCTGCGGGCCATGCCACCGGCGCCTGCCGACGCCGCGGCCGGACCTCCTGTCCTCGTAACAGGTGATTCCTACGCCTACAGCGACGAGGTCATGGACGACGAGACATGGCCTGCCTACCTGCAGCTCATGATCCATCGCCGCATCGAGAATGGCGGCGTGCCCGGTTACGGGCTGGACCAAAGCGTGTTGCGCACCGAGCAACTGGCCACGCAACTGAAGCCCGGGCTGATCATCCTTGCCTTCATTGCCGACGACCTTCAGCGCGCCGAGATGCGCCGGTTGTTCGGCGGAGAGAAGCCCTATTTCACCGCGACCGACGGCAAACTCGAATTGCACAATTCACCGGTGCCCAACAGGCCTGTTACCTTCGAGCGCCTGCCGTTCTGGCAACGTTGGTTCGGCTGGTCGATGCTGGTCGACAAGTTCATGCGACACTTTGGCCATTACGCTGACTGGTTCTGGCAGGACGCCGAGGGAAGTCCCGCCGGCACCGGCGAAGCACTCGCCTGCCCGCTGATGCAAAGAGTAGCGAACCTGCGAATTCCAACCCTGATCGTCGCTCAATACCGCCCTCACCTCTGGCAGTACGACAAGAAATGGGCGGATGAGCAGCGGCGATTGTCCCAAGCCGTTCTGCGCTGCGCTCAGTCGGCAGGATTGCAGACTTATGACTCGTACAAGCTGGTCGACGACGCGATAAAAGCACAAGGTATGCAGTCTATCTACGGAAACTGGCATCACAACGCCGCAGGTAACCATTTGGTCGCAGAGGGCATCTCTGGCGAACTGAACAGGCTTAAGATGTTTCCCTGAACGGGAGAAGCGTCCGTCATGGGTGAGAAGGTCAGCGTCGTGGTGACGACGCGGAACAGGTCGGCGCTGCTGCAGCAGACCCTGCGCTGCGTGTACGACCAGACCTGGACGGACAAGGAAGTCATCGTGGTCGATGAAGCGTCCACCGACGACACGCTGCAGGTGCTGGCGCAGAAATTTCCCGAGGCAAAGGTCATCTGTCATGAGGTGGCGCGTGGCGCAAGCGCCGCGCGCAACAGCGGCGTCGCCGCCGCGACCGGTGATTGGCTGTTCTTCCTCGACGATGACGATCTCATCCATCCGCGCCATCTGCAGGAGCTTCATGAAGCCTCGCTCGCGGCACCGCCCAACTCGATCGTCTCGGGTCCGATGCGCGACTTTACCGTCATAGGCTCGGAGATTCGCTTCGCCCCAACCTTCTGTGCGCCGGCCAATCGTTCCGATGTCGATACGATGAACGAATTCCTCGAGCCGACCAGCCAACGCACCGTCGCTCATTCGAGCATTCTCTGGCCTCGCAGCGTGTTCGCCGCGGTGAAGTGGGACGAGAACCTGGGCTTCAACGAGGATTTCGACATCTTCGGCCGCACCATCCTGTCGGGCCGGCGCATCGTGGGCCGTCGTGCGGGCAAGTATTACGTGCGCATGCATTCCGGCCCGAGGGTCACGGAGGCCAAGAGCGCGATCCGGCTCGTTTCACCCCTGCGTTATTGGCTGAAGTGGTCCGATATCCTGCTGCCGCGACCGGACAGGGAGCGCTACGCACAATCCATGCGCAACGGCATGATGACGCTGCTCAACGAATGGTCGGGCGTGCCGGTGGCCCAGGAATACATTCCCAGGCTGCATCAGGCCTTCAAGGCGTGGGGTGGCACGCGCTACTACATGGCCTATCCGCCGCGCAACAAACTGAAACGAGCTTTGCTGCAGGGCCTTCTCGATTTCGGCGGCCCCTCGCTCCTGCGCCGCTTTCTTTCGCTCGCCGCCAGGTTCCGCGGTCAAAGCAGGGATAGCAAAGACTACGTTGCGGGCTTCGAGCGGCCCGCGACCGCGAACGACATCGCCGACGCGGATGTCATCCGGCCTTATCGCTAGGCCGGCGCTATTCCGTCACGGTCATGTCGACCGGCCGCGCCTTGTGGGCATAGGTGTCTATCCGCGACCACATGCGGGCGCGCGCGACCTCGTCGGCCTTGGCGCCGTTCTCGTAAGGTCCGTGCCATGCCATGGTCTCCGGAAGAGGCTTGTTCCAGTTGGCCCGGCCGTTCTCGATTGCGTATTCGGCCTCGAATACAAACCACATTACACACTCCACTCGCGTCTGACCGGTCGTATACTCCCCCTGCCACGCCGAGCAAATGCCGGGCCGAGAGGAGAGCTGACGTGAAGCACGACAAGGTCGACGTCCTGATCGTCGGATCCGGGGCGTCCGGCGCCGCGATGGCCTGGAGCCTCGCGGAAACGAAAATGCGAATCCTCTGCCTCGAGCAGGGCGACTGGGTGAAGCCCACGGACTACCCGACCAACGGCCGCGACTGGGAGGCCCGCCTGTTCGGCGATTTCGCCATCAATCCCAACCGCCGCGCCCGCGAGACGGACTACCCGATCAACAACGACACCTCGCCGATCCAGGTCGTGAACTTCAACGGCGTGGGCGGCAGCACCATCATGTACACGGCGCACTATCCGCGCCTGCATCCCAGCGACTTCCGGGTGAAGACGCTGGACGGCGTGGCCGACGACTGGCCCGTGGACTACGACACGCTCGAGCCCTTCTTCGCCGAGAATGACCGCATGACCGGCGTTGCGGGCCTCGCCGGTGATCCCGCCTATCCCTTTCATCAGCCGCCGATGCCTCCGCTGCCGCTCGGTAAGACCGGCAAATGCTTCGGCCAGGCAATGAACAAGCTCGGCTGGCACTGGTGGCCCTCGGATTCGGCGATCGCCACGACCGAGTACGACGGCCGCGCGCCCTGCATCAATCTCGGCCACTGCACGCCGGGCTGCGCACAGGGCGCCAAGTCCAGCGCCGACGTCACCTACTGGCCGCATGCAATTCGCGCGGGCGTCGAACTGCGCACGCGCGCCCGCGTGCGCGAGATCACTGTCGGGCCCGACGGTCTGGCAACCGGTGCGATCTATTACGACGCCGACGGCAAGGAACACTTTCAGCCGGCCGAGATGGTGATCGTGGCCTGCAATGGCATCGGCACGCCGCGCCTGCTGCTGAACTCGGTGTCCGGCCGCTTCCCCAACGGCATCGCCAACTCGAGCGGGCTGGTGGGCAAGAACCTGATGTTCCATCCATTCGCCCACACCTACGGCTATGTCGACGAACCGATCGACGGCAATCAGGGCGCGCAGCTGTCGCTGTGGAGCCAGGAATTCTACGAGACCGACAAGGCCCGCGGCTTCGTCCGCGGCTACACGCTGCAGCTCCATCGCGGCGCCGGGATGATCGTCGACGCGATCGCCAACACCGCCCGCGGCTTCCTGCCGTGGGGCGAAGCGCATCACGACGTCTACCGCTCCATCTTCAACCGCAAGCTCGGCCTCTCGGCGATCTGCGAGGACCTGCCGGAAGAGCACAACAGGGTCACGCTCGATCCTGTGCTGAAGGACAGCAACGGCATCCCTGCGCCCAGGATCGAGTACACGATGGGCGAGAACACGAAGAAGATGATGGCGCACGGTGTTGCGCGCTCGAAGGACATCCTCGAAGCGGCCGGTGCGAAGAATATCGGCGGCGAGGCGCCGATGCTGAACGCCGGCTGGCACCTGATGGGCACCACGCGCATGGGTACCGATCCCGAGCGCTCTGTCGTCAACGAATGGGGCCGCACCCACGACGTGAAGAACCTGTTCGTGATCGACGGCAGCATCTGGGTGACGTCGGGCGGCGTGAACCCGACCTCCACGATCCAGGCGCTCGCGCTCTACATCGCCGACGCCATCAAGCAACGCCTTGCCGCTGCCACTCTCTTCGATTGAGCGATCACCATGCTGTCCAGCCAAGAGACCAACGACCTGCGCGCCTTCGCCGGCGCGATGATTCCGGCCAGTGCCCGCCACGGCGTGCCCGGTGCCGACGACGACAAGATCTTTGCCGACATCCTGAGTAGCCTCGACCGCGACCTGAACGACGTCCGCGCCGCGTTGAAGCGACTGGCCGGGATCGCCGATATTGCGGCAGACGGGCGACTGAAAAAGGCGAACGCGTTCCGGGCTGAGGGCGGTCCGTCCGTGGTCGCGATCGCGCGCGCTGTACTGCAATGTTACTACCGCGACGACCGGGTGATGCGTGCGCTCGGGCAGGAGCCGCGCTCGCCTTTTCCCAAGGGTCATGTGATCGAGCAAGGCGACTGGTCGCTCCTCGATCCCGTGAAGAAACGCGCACCCTTCTGGCGCAAGGTCCCGCAATGACGGTCGAGTCCGTCCGCGCCTTCTTCGCCGCACTCGCGCCGGACATAAGGATCATCGAGACCGACGCGAGCTCCGCCACCGTCGAGATGGCCGCGGCCGCGCACGGCGTGCAGCCGGCGCAGATCGCCAAGACGCTGTCGCTGCGGGTCAAGGATCGCACGGTGCTCGTCGTGACATCGGGCACCGCGCGCCTCAACAATCGCAAGATCAAGGACGTGCTGAACGGCAAGCCGCGCATGCTGGGCGCGGACGAGGTAGTCGAATTTACCGGACATCCCGTGGGCGGCGTCTGCCCGTTCGGCCTCGCGACGCCGCTGCCTGTCTATTGTGATGTCTCGCTGAAGGCCTTCGACGAAGTCGTGCCGGCCGCGGGCTCGACGAACTCGGCGCTGCGCATCTCTCCCGCGCGCATGGCCGAACTCACCCGGGCCGAGTGGGTCGACGTCTGCGGATGAGATGATCTTCACACATCGCGCAGTTACTGCGACTGCGTGACTCAGGCCGGGCACGCATCGCCGCTTCGTCTCGTACTGTACACTGGGTCCACCCTTACAAGGCCCGCGTACCAAGGAGCCGTGAACATGCCGGATAGTCTCCTCTTCAATACCAGCGTTATGGCGGAGTACCCTGTCACACTGAAGAAGCGGGCAACCGCAGACGAAATCCAGGCCGACCTCCAGGGCCGCATCGAGCGCATGATCGCCCGAGACGCCAAGTACGCAGGTTGCGCAGCCCCGACCCCGAAGCCCATTCCGTCACGAAGCGGCGGTGCCGCGAACTGGACAGTCACCGGCTTTCCCAATCTCGCCCCCGGCTGCTACACCGCCCTCGTGCAGATCGTCGATCAGGCCCGGCAGGAATACGAGCTGGTTTCCTAGCGCGAACCGGCGGCCTTGCCCCCTCTCCGTATCAGGCCCTAGGGTCCGGTACGGGAGGAACGAGCGGCCATGCTCAAGGGCGCCACCTACGACTACATCGTCACCGGTGCCGGCTCTGCCGGCTGCGCGGTTGCCGGACGGCTGAGCGAGGACGGCCGGTTCTCGGTGCTCCTGCTCGAAGCAGGTCCACGCGACACCTATCCGTGGATCCACATCCCGCTCGGCTATCACAAGACCTTCAACAATCCGAAGGTCAACTGGATGTTCGATTCCGAGCCGGAACCCGAGCTCAACAACCGCGTGATGTACCAGCCGCGCGGCAAGGTCCTGGGCGGCACCAGCTCGATCAACGGCATGGTCTACATGCGCGGCAACGCCGCCGACTACGACGAGTGGCGTCAGCGCGGCTGCGAGGGCTGGGATTACGACTCGGTCCTGCCCTACTTCAAGAAGGCCGAGGACAATACCCGCGGCGGTGATGCCTTCCACGGCACCGGCGGCCCGCTCAGGGTCTCCGATCACCGCTGGCAGCCGACGCTCGCCAAGGCGATGCATGACGCCGCCGTCGAGGCCGGTATTCCCGACAATCCCGACTTCAACGGCGCCGCCCAGGAAGGCGTCGGCTACTACCAGACCACGATCAACGGCGCGCGGCGTTGGTCGAGCGCGCGCGCTTATCTCGGCAAGGCGCGCCAGCGCAGGAATCTCACCATCGCCACCGAAGCGCATGCAACGCGCGTGCTGATCGAGGACGGCCGGGCCATCGGCGTCGAATACCGCACGCCCGCCGGCCTGCAGACCGCGCGCGCGGCACGCGAGGTGATCGTGTCCGGCGGCGTATACGGCTCGCCCCAGCTGCTGATGCTGAGCGGCCTCGGGCCGGCGGCGCATCTTCGCGACCACGGCATCGCGGTCGTACGCGACATGCCGGGCGTCGGCAGTCACCTGCACGATCACTTCAACACCTACATCGCCTATCGCTGCAGCCAGCCCGTGACCATGAACGATCTGGCCAACAGCCTGCCGCGGCGGATCGTGGCGGCAGCACAGTATGCGTTCGGCCGCACCGGCCCGCTCGCCAGCATGGGACTGTTCGTGGGTGCGCTTGTGCGCAGCGACAGGCGCTTCGAGCGTCCCGACCTGCAGATCAACATGTTCGCCTGGGCGATCAAGGACAGGAACCGTCACGGCGTGATCGCGCAGCCCTTCTCCGCCTTCGGTCTCAGCCCCGTGCATCTGCGGCCCGACGGGCGCGGCACGGTGCGGCTCAAATCCGCCGATCCCCTGGCGGCGCCCGAAATCCGCTTCAACTTCCTGAAGAGCGCGTACGATTTCGACGCGCTGCTCGCGGGCATCCGCATCTGCCGCGAGATCGCGCGCCAGCCGGCTCTCGCGCCCTTCATCGTCGAGGAGATCCTGCCCGGTGCTGCGGTCACGAGCGACACCGACCTCAGGGCCGATATCCGTGCGCGCGGCGTGTCGAACCTCCATCCCGTCGGCACCTGCCGCATGGGGCGCGAGCCCGACGCGGTCGTGGATCCGCAACTGCGAGTGTACGGTATCGACCGTTTGCGGGTCGCCGATGCCTCGATCATGCCATCCATCGTGGCCGGCAACACCAATGCCCCCTCGATCATGATCGGCGAGAAATGTGCCGATATGGTGCGCGCCGCGGTATAAACGCCGCCGATGGCAAGATCGTTCGCCGGGGCGGCGCTCGCCTTACTTCTCATGCTGGGGCTCACCGCGTCGAATGCCGGCGCCGAGCCGTGCTGCCCGCAGTTCACGCGGCAGCTTGCCACCGCCGGCGCGGTCTTCGGTACCTTCGCCGAGGCGACGACGGCTGCGGGCGTCCCAACATCGGTCATCGATGAGGCCGCACGCGCATTGGGCTTCGCCGTCGATCTCGGGCGCGACCTGCGCGAGGGCGATCATTTCTATCTGCGCTGGGAACAGGCCTTCGCCCTCGACGGTGAGTCCGCCGGCGACGCGCGATTGGTCTGGGTGGAGCTCAGGACCAAAGCCAAGGGCCCGATCGTCGTTCAGCGCTTCAAGCCGCGCGACGGTGACGAGCAGTTCTTCCTGGCCAGCGGTCAGGCCGCTATCCCTCCGCGCATCCGCATGCCGCTCGACATCATGAAGATCACCTCCGGCTACGGCCCGCGCACCGATCCGCTCGACCAGCCGGTGATCCTGCCACCTCCTCCGCCAGCCCCCCCTGCCGCCGAGGCCTCGGCCGTCGAGCAGCCTGCGCCACTCCTGCCTGAGGAGGAGAAGGAGATCGCGCGCGCCTTCGCGGGATTTCGCGGCGGCGGACAGCCGCCGTCGGGGGCTGCGACCCTGCCAGGCGGCTTCGACGATCCGTACACGGCCACAATCAACGGAGTCATGGCTCGCAATCGCGCGCGACGCCTCGCCGAGGAGAGGAGGAAGGCCGAGCAGGAAGCCAACGCCGCGCGACAGGCCGCGGAGCCCAAGCCCGCCCCTGGGCCGCCGCCGCCTCCGCCGCCGCAACTCTTCATGCACACCGGGCTCGACCTGCTGGCCAATCCCGGCACGCCGATCCACGCGGCCGCCGACGGGCTGGTGGTCGGCGCGCGAGTGAACGGCCTCTACGGCAATTGGATCCGCATCAACCATCCCGGCAAGCTGGTTACGGTCTACGGTCACTTGCTGCGCTTCGCCCCGGACATCGAGCCGGGCACGGTGGTGAAGAGCGGCGACGTGATCGGATTCGTCGGCAGCACCGGCCGCTCGACCGGCGCGCATCTGCACTTCGAGCTGCTGGCCGACGGCCATCCCGTCAACCCCGCCGGTCACCCCGCGGCCCGGCCGCGCCAGCTCGCGGGCCCCGACCTCGACCGCCTGCGCAAGCAGATCGCCGCCTCGGCGCGCGAGCGCGCCCTCGAGCACGAAGCCGAGGAGACGGTGGCGCTGTCGCTCGGCCAGCCCCTCCATCCGATCTGACGCACCCGCTCTAGGGCGATTCCTAAAAAAAGATGACGCCTAGTTTCCCAATTTCCTGGGACACCTCGGATGCCGATGGCATAAGGTTTTCTGGCGATTTGTACCGGATTCCGCCGCCCCTCCGCGCAATAAAATTGCGCGGACTCAGCCGCCCTTCTTCACCAGCTTGGGATACATCACCGCGTCGCCGTGCGTGGCCATGTAGGCCATCTCCTCGTCGGTGACGTCCTCGGCGGTGCGGCCGGTGGCGGCGCAGAGCTGCTCGACGATGATGTTGCGCTTGATCTCGCTCACCAGCACGCAGGTTCGGTGATAGGCCTCCGAGACGCTGCGCCCCAGCACCGTGAACCCGTGGCGCTTCATGATGATGCAGTTGGTGCCGGCGATGAACTCCTTGATCGGCCCCACGTCCTCCTCGACGTTGATGCTGGCCGGCAGATAGTGCGCGGGCTTCTGCATCAGGTAGCCGTAGGTCAGGCTGAAGGAGCGGATCTTGTCGTAGCCGCAGGCCATGAAGGCGATCATCTCGTCGTGGTGGAGATGGATCACCGCGTTCACGTCGGGACGCAGCCGCAGGATCTCGCGGTTCATCTGGTGGCCCACCGTCGTGGCGCGCTCGCCCTGCAGGATGCGGCCGAACGGGATGTCCGTGATCACCAGGTCCTCGGCCTCGACCTCCTCGAGGCTGACGCCCTGGGGCTTGGCGTAGCACACGCCGTCGGCATAGTTCGGGTGCGCCACGCGGATCACCATGCCGCCCACCGAGCTGTTGACCAGCCCGCGCGCGGCGATGCGATGCGCGTAGGTCACATAGTCCTTCACCACCTTGGGATCGAACGGCACGTTGGGATCGGTCGTGAGTTCGTTCACCTGGTAGGTGCGGGCTGCGCTGCCGTCCATCTTCTGTCTCCTCGTCCTATTCCGGCTTGATGCCGAGCTTGTCGGCCAGTTACTTACACTGCCGCGTTTCGCGCGCCATGGTCGCGCTGAAATCGGCGGGCGTCGAGCACACCGGCTCGACGTCGATCGTGCGCAGCTTCGAAAGGCCGGGCTCCGCCGTCAGCGCCTTCTTCAGGATCTGCTGGATGCGCTCGGCGATTTCGGGATCGAGGCCCGGCGGCGCCACCACGCCGTACCAGAACACATCGGTGAAGTTCTTGACGCCCAGGCTCTCGAACGTCGGCACGTTGGGCACCGCCGCCGAGGGCCGAGTCACGGCAAAGCCGGTCAGCCGCCCGTCGCGCACCAGCCCGGCCGAGCCCGACGGATTGTCGAGCATCACCGCCACCGTGCCGTTCATCAGGTCGGGATAGACCTGCGCTGCGCCCTTGTACGGCGTGTCGATCATCTGCAGGCCGGTGCTGATCTCGAACTGCTTGGTGAGCAGGTAACCGAGCGTGGATGGCCCCAGCGACGCGCAGGCCACCTTCCCGGGCTGCGCCTTGGTGTTGGCGAGGAACGTCGGCAGGTCCTTGGCGCCCGCACTCGGCCCGCCGATCAGGATGTACGACGTCGTGCCGATCATGGTCACCGCGGTGAACGACTTCACCGGATCGTAGGGCAGGTCCTTGCGGAACACGGGAGCTGCCGCATGGCTGCTCGAGGTCGCGATGCCCAGCGTGTAGCCGTCGGGCGCGGCCTTGGCGACGATGTCGCTGCCGATCGTGCCACCGGCGCCCGGCTTGTTCTCGACCACGACGGGCTGGCCCAGCGCCTCCGACAGCGCCTGCATGGCGATGCGCCCGGTAGAGTCGGTGCCGCCGCCCGGCGGCAACGCGACGATGCAGCGGATCGGCCGGGTTGGCCAGGCGTCCTTGGCCGAGGCGCTTCGCGAGAAGACGAGCGACGGGACGGCCAATACTGAGGCAGCGCTTCCAACGAGTACGCGACGCTTGATCAATTCAAACTCCTGCTACTTCAGTGCCGCGCCTGCGGCCGGACCACCTTCGAGATATTCCGTCGCGAGATGCGCGCCCTGCTTGGGAATGAAGGCGATGAACTTCGCCCCTTTGGGGCCTGCCGTGAAGGCATGCGGCGTGCGCGCCGGCACGGAGATCGTCTGGTTCGCCGTCACCACCATCTTTTCGTCGCCAATGCGCAGGTTGAGCGAGCCCTCGACGACCACGATCACCTCGTCGACCTCGTGATGGAAATGCAGCGGCGCGCCCGCGCCCTCCTCCAGCACGCCCATGCTCGAACTGACCGAGACGCCCTGCGCCTCACCCGCCAGCATGAAGTTGCGATAGCCCGGACGCCACGGGATCTCCTTGGCCTCATCGTTCTTCACCACCGGCATGTCACGCCCTCCTGTCGTAAACTCATCCGACCACACTCACTACCTCACCCTGAGGAGCATCGCGTAGCGATGCGTCTCGAAGGGTGGGCAACGGACAAGGTGCTCGTTCCCATCCTTCTGGGCAATTCAAGCCTGCGCTTGAATTGCGTGGACGGCGCTCCGCGCCTCCTCAGGATGAGGTCAGCCGCGAAGCACCTTGCCAGCCTTCGCCTCGTGCAGCCGGCCCTGCTCCCAGGTTACCGCACCGTTGACCACCGTGTATTCTACACCCTTGGACGGCATGACGATGCGCTTGGCGCCGCCCGGCAGGTCGTAGCGGCGCTCGCCATGGTTCTTCGAGCCGATCGTCGCGGGATCGAAGATCGTGACGTCGGCCGGCATGCCCTTGGCGAGGCGGCCGCGATCCCGCAGCCCGAACAGATCGGCAGGATCGGAGGTCAGCCGGCGCACGCCCTCCTCCAGCGACAGCACTTCCTTCTCGCGCACCCAGGTGCCGAGCAGATAGGTCGGGTAGCCCGCGTCGCACAGCATGTCGACATGCGCACCGCCGTCGCCCAACGCCATCAGGATCGACTTGTTGTTCAGAAGCTCGCGCATGCGGTCCTCGCGCGTGTTCCACGAGGAGATGGTGAACTCGACATTGAGATTGTCGGCCAGCACCAGGTCGAGGAAGGCATCGACATTGTCCTTGCCCTGCAACGAAGCGACCTCGGCGATCGACTTGCGCTCGAGCTGCTTCAGCGCCGGGTTCTTGACCTCGTGCAACACAATGCGCCGCCAGTCGCTGAAGCCGGTCGGGTTCTTCAGGTCGTGGCGGAAGGCATTGCGGAACGCAGGGTCCGCATAGACCTTCTTCTGCGCTTCCTTGTCGGTATCGGCGAAGACGCGCTTCCACGACGGGAAGGCCGCGAAGGCGAACGGATTCTCCATGGTGCATTCGCGCGTGAGCGGCAGCGGCGAGGTCTGCGGCCGTGCCCCCTTGGCGATCTGCGGCGCCGCCAGTCTCAGCGTGTTGCGCACGGCCTCGGGAATGTCGTCGCGGTCGAACAGCGCGATGAAGGTCACCGGCCGGCCGCTCTCGGTCAGCAGGAAGTCGAGCAGGTCGCACTGATCCTGCTCCAGGACGCCCACCTGGCGGGTGAGCGCGATCTCGATCGTGCCCTTGCCGCGCTTCTTGAGCTGATGGGAATAGGCGCTCAGCTCCTCGCGCGAGGCGTTGCGGCAGGCCAGCGGCTTGCCCTCGAAGCCAAGATGCTGGTTGAGCGTGGTCGACGAGAAGCCGAGCGCGCCCGCATCCATCGCCTCGCCGATCAGCGCCGCGATCTTGTGGGTCTCTTCGGCGTTGGCCGCCCGCTCCATCGACGCATCGCCCATCACGTAGTGGCGGAACGGCGTCAGCGGTGCGATGAAGGCGAGGTTAAGCGACGGCTTGCGCGCCGCGGCCGCATCCATGAACTCGGGGAACGTCTCCCAGTCCCAGGTGATGCCCTTGTTCAGAACGTCGATCGGGATGCCTTCCACGTTCACGAGATCCTTCATGGCGATCTCGCGTGTCTCGGGCTTGCAGGGCGCGATGCCGACGCCGCA
>CAIMEE010000362.1 GCA_903839865.1 Enhydrobacter aerosaccus
CTGGGCGCCGACGCGGGCGAAGTTGATCGCGGCCGCGCGGTTCATGCCCGGGGTCTGGGCGGTGTTGGTGTCGAGGGAGCCGGCGGGGATCACCCGCACGCCGTCATGCTTCCAGTCGGTCATGTGGTTGATCTAAGGGTCGTGGAAGGCCACATCAAGCAACGGATCATCGCCTCGCGATAATCGGCAAATTTGATCGCGAGCGACTCTCGGGAGGAAAAATCGATCTTCGTTTCCGCCGCTCTGAAGGATAAGTTTTCGCATGAACCGCATCGACGACACTAAGCCCTTCAAGCCGGTGAACATCGCCGTGCTGACGGTTTCCGACACGCGCACGCTGGAGACCGACAAGTCGGGCGACACGCTGGTCGAACGCATCGCGCGCGACGGCCACGTGCTGGCCGACCGTGCGATCGTGACCGACGATGTGCACAAGATCCGCGCCCAGGTGACGAAGTGGATCAACGATCCCAAGGTCGACGTCGTGGTCACCACCGGCGGCACCGGCGTCACCGGCCGCGATGTCACGCCCGAGGCGCTGGAATTCCTGTTCGAGAAGAAGATCGACGGCTTCGGCGAGACCTTCCGCTGGATCAGCTTCCAGAAGATCGGCACCTCGACCATGCAGAGCCGCGCCACCGCGGGCGTCGTCAACGCGACCTATATCTTCGCGCTGCCGGGTTCGACCGGCGCCTGCAAGGACGGCTGGGACGACATCCTGCGCCAGCAGCTCGACATCCGGTTCCGCCCCTGCAACTTCGCGGAACTGATGCCGCGCCTGAACGAAGGCAAGATGCCCAGAAGCGGTTGAGAGCAGTGGTCGATCCGTTCGATGGCGAGGCGCTGCCGGCGACGGGAACGGCGCACGGTCATGTGAGGCTGCGCGACGGCAGGCTGGCGCGTATCGCCTACGCCTACGAAAACGATCCGACGGCGGCGGCGCGGCTGCATCAGCAGGCCGAGGCTTTTCGCTATCTCGAGCCCGCCGGCTGCACGCCACGCCTGCACGAAATCGTCGAGCCGCATCGGGGATTGCCGGGCGGCGCGCTGATCGTCGACTTCATCGAGGGCCATGCACCGCGCCTGCCGGACGAACTGGATGCGCTGGCCGAGTCGCTGGCCGCGATCCATGCGCTGCCGCTGCCGCCGGCGGTGTCGCCGATCCCGCGGCAGGCCAATCCGTTCCTCGAGACGCTGCAGGCAGTCGAGGTGAATGCGGCGCGCTTCCTCGACACGGCCGTGCCCGATCCCGAGGCGCGCGCGGAGATCGCGGACGAACTGGGCGCAATGCGCGCGCTGGCGCCGACGCTCGGCACGCTCGCGCACCCGCTCACAATTGCGCTGGCCGACACGCATCCGGGTAACTTCATCGTCGACGGCAAGGGCACGGCCTGGTTCGTCGATCTCGAGAAGGTGCATGTCGGCTCCCCCGCGATCGATCTCGCGCACGCGACCTTGCCGACCTCGACGCTGTGGCATCCCGACGTCGGCACGCTGCTGACGCGCGCGGACGTCCAAGGCTTCTACGACGATTACCTTGCGCTGCTGGCGCGCGACAGGGCGATGGCGCTGGCGCCATGGCTGGTGCCGATGCGTCGGCTGACATGGTTGCGCACGACCTTGTTCATGGCGCGCTGGCGGGTCGAGACGCGAGCGCCGCGCGATCCGGCGAATGCGGGGCAATGGAGCGACAGCGGTCTCGAGCCGCGCATGAGGCAGCACATCGATGCGCGTATCGACGAGTGCTTCCGGCGCGACACGATCCGTGCCATCCGCAGCGAGTGGCTATAGCGGCTTCACCATGCGCCGCGTCTCGGTCTTGAAGCCGCCGCGGCGATAGAAATCCACCGCGCGGCGATTGTCGGCGAAGACGTCGAGGCTGAGCAGCCGGTAACCGCGGCCGCGCGCCCAGTCCTCGGCGGCGCCCATCAAACGTGTGGCGACTCCCGAACCTTCGGCGTCCTTCGTCGTGGCGATCAGCGAGATGTAGCCGCAAGGCTCGTCGGTCACGCCGTCCCTGCCGGGGCGGAGATGGATATAGCCCAGCCGCCGCCCGTCTTCGGCGCAGGCGATCACGGTCGACGCGCCCTCGATGGCTGCGAATGACGCCGCCATGTGGCGATCCTGGAAACCTTCCATTGCCGCCAGATCGTGCCAACCCGGACGTGGCACGCTCGACAGGCGCGGCGAGAGACTGTCGATGAAGGCGCGGTCCTCCGGTGTCGCGGGGCGCAAGGTGATGGTGCTCATGATCGTCTCTTACCACTAGGGGCAGCGGCTTGACTCGTTCCTGATTTGTTCTAAGACTCCGGCCGTGATCAAACCTTCCGCCATCGACCCGAATGGGCCCCTCTATCCCGACGACGAGATCGCCCAGCCGCAGCACAACGGCCGGGGCGGGCTGTCCAACGCGTCGAGCAGGTTCGACGACGAGAGGAAGATCAGGACGAACGACGGCTGGGACATCGACGACGACCTGCCGCCGCTCAAGACCACGCTGACCAAGGACGCCACGCGCACGATCCTGGCGCGCAACACGTCTCCCGATATTCCGTTCGACCGTTCGATCAATCCCTATCGCGGCTGCGAGCACGGCTGCATCTACTGCTTCGCGCGGCCGACGCATGCCTATCTCGGCCTCTCGCCCGGCCTCGATTTCGAGACCAAGATTCTGTTCAAGCCGGAGGCGGCCAAGCTGCTCACCGCCGAACTCGCGGCACCCAAGTATCGTTGTGACATCGTGGCGATGGGCACCAACACCGATCCCTACCAGCCGGTCGAGCGCGAGCTGAAGGTGACGCGCTCGATCCTGAAGGTGCTGAGCGACTTCAACAATCCGGTCGGCATCGTCACCAAGGGTCATCTGGTCACGCGCGACATCGATATCCTGGCCGACATGGCCAGGCGCAATCTCGCCGAGGTCTTCCTGTCGATCACGACGCTCGACAAGGATCTCGCACGCGACATGGAACCCCGCGCGTCGGCGCCGCACCGGCGGCTCGACGCGATCAAGCGGCTGGCCGATGCCGGCGTGCCGGTGGGCGTGATGACGGCGCCGATGATCCCGGGCCTGAACGACCACGAGATGGAGGCGATCCTCGACGCCGCGGCCAAGGCCGGCGCCACGCGCGCGGGCTTCACGGTCCTGCGCCTGCCGCTCGAGATCAAGGACCTGTTCGACGAATGGCTGCGCGCCAACCGTCCCGACCGCGCCGAGCGCGTGCTGTCGCTGGTGCGCCAGATGCGCGGCGGCGCGCTCTACCAGGCCGAGTTCGGCACGCGCATGCGGGGCGAAGGCCCGATCGCGCAGCTCATCGCCGCGCGCTTCCAGGCGGCGGTGAAGCGGCTCGGTCTCAACCGGATCCGCTACAGGCTCGACACGCAGCATTTTGCGGTGCCTGAGTCCGCCCGCACCGCGCTGGTCGATGCCAAGCGCGACGCGCGGCAGATGCGGCTTTTTTGAAGGGAAGGGCTCATGGGCACCAGAGGCGCCGACCGGCAGATCGACAATATCGAGTTCAACGTGAGCGACATTGCCCGTTCCAAGGCCTTCTACGGGCAGGCGCTGGGCTGGACGTTCACCGACTACGGTCCGACCTATACCGAATTCACCGATGGCCGGCTGACCGGCGGCCTCACCACGCTCGGGCCGGTCTCGCCGGGCGGGCCGCTGGTCATCGTCTATGCCGACGATCTCGCCGGGGCGCAGGCGCGGCTGGAAGGCGCGGGTGCCACGATCGTGAAACCGGTGTTCAGCTTTCCCGGCGGCCGCCGCTTTCACTTCCGGGATCCGGACGGCTACGAACTGGCGGTCTGGTCAGCGGCGCCCGCCTAGGGCCGCTTCAGGGTTTTGCCTTGGCCTGCAAATCGAAGCGTTTCAGCGCGTCGGCCACCATCTTCGCGGCCAGCGCGTGGCCTGCGGGGCTAGGATGCTCGCCCTTGCGATAGTAGAGATCGCGGCCCGCCGTGCGCATGCCCTGGTCGATCGCGTTGAACGGATTGACGATGACGAAGCCCGCGGCCTCGGCGCAACGCAGCACCGCATCGGTGAGGGCGTTCTGCTCCTTCATGTAGGGCGGATCGGTCCAGAGATAGGGATCGTATTCGGCCGCGACGATCGTCGGCACGCCGATCTGGGACAGGCGCTTGAACAGCGGACAGGAAAGCTTCACACCTTCTTCGCGCGGCAGCACGCGCACATGGTCGACCGACCATTCGTACTGCCAGCCGAAGTGGCGCAGGACGAGATCGACCAGCAGCGAGCGGCCGAACAGGCGTTGCCAGATGTCGAGCGTCGTGGCCGGATCGGGCGACGGCGGCACCGGCGCGTTGCGCAGGACGAGCTTGCCATCGGTCAGGGTGAAGTAGGGCTTCTCGACGCCCCATACGCGGCTCATCTCCGTGCGCCTGAGATTGTCCGCGCCGAACGACAACACGATCGCTGCCGGCCTGTCCTGTGCGGCGACGACTTCCGCGCGCAACACCATCTGGTCGAGACCGTAGGCCTCCATGCCGGCGTTGATCGTGCGCCGGCCGGTCAGGGCCTGCAGCTGCGACGGAAAAGTCTCGTCGTCGGCGACCTCGTCGCCCAGCGTGTACGATCCGCCCACCGCGAGGATCGGCGGCTCGGCGAGCGCGGCGCCCGCGGGGGCCGGCGTGACGCGAAAGCCGTTGGCATCGTAGTGGAAGCCTTCGACGCTGTAGTTGGGCGTGCCGGTGAAGCCCAGTGCGGCGTCGTAGCGGGCGCGGGCTTTCGTATAGTCCCGGGTGAACACGCGATCCTGGCGGATGACGTTGTGCCAGTCGGTGAGGCTGCCTCTGGGCCCCGGGTCGACGATGCGCACGCCGAGTTCGAGCACGACAAGGCCGACCAGCAGGCTGCCGCAGACCAGCAGCGTCCGAAAAAGCACTTCACGCGAGCGGGGCCGGGACGACATCGGAGCGCTTTCTAGCCGAGAAACCGCACTCGGGGCCACAGTTCGCGCCAGCCCTTGGCCGCGATCCGAACCTCATACTGCTCGCGGCGGGCGCGGCCGGAGGCCGTCGGCCGGCAGCAGAGGCCCAGCAGGTCGTCGGTGCCGAGCGGCGCGACCACGGTGAGCGTGTCGTCGGCCTCGAGGCGCACGCCGACCGCCGTCACCGTCTCCAGCCAATGGGTCATCGCCTCGGCGGTGTCGCGGTGCGGCGCCACGTTCTTGCGGACAAGATGCATGCGGGCCTGGTTCCGGACTTCCCACGACACGCCCGGGACCATCTCCGCCAGGCGCGCCTCGTAGCCCTGCTCGCGCTCCTTGGAGATATCGCCCGGGTCGAAGAACAGCACGTCGATATCGGGCGAGGGACGCGGCGGCGAAATGCCGTGCAGATGGTCCCAGACGCGGTTGCGCACGAAGCCCGCGGCGATGCACCAGTCGGGCAGGCCGAGCGCGCGGACGCAACGAAGCTGTTTCATGCCCACAGGATCCTGGGCGATGATGCGCGCGACTTCAGACATCACCGGACTCTAGACGATCGATCAGGGGATATGCCGAGCTTCCGCTACGAACTGCGCTTTGAGGGCTGCGTGGCCGGCATCGACGAGGCGGGCCGCGGACCCCTGGCCGGGCCGGTGGTTGCGGCGGCGGCGGTGATCGATCGCGCGGCGGCCAAGCGGCGCCTCCTGAAGCTGATCGACGATTCCAAGAAGCTGGCGCTCGAGAGTCGCGAGGAGGCCTACGAGGCGATGGTCGCTTCCGGCCTCGTGCAGTTCGCGGTGGCGGAGGCCAGCGTCGAGGAGATCGACCGCGTCAACATCCTGCAGGCGACCTTCCTCGCCATGCGCCGCGCGCTGGAGGCGCTGGGCGCCCGGCCCGACATCGTGCTGATCGACGGCAACCAGGTGCCGCCCAGCCTCTCCTGCCGCGCCGAGACCATCGTCGACGGCGATGCGCATTCCTATTCGATCGCCGCCGCGTCGATCTTCGCCAAGGTGACGCGCGACCGATATATGGCCAAGCTTGCCGAGGCGTTTCCGGGCTATGGTTGGGAACGCAACCGCGGCTATGGCAGCCGCGAACACCTGGACGCGCTCGATCGCCTGGGCCTGACGCCGCACCATCGCACCAGCTTCGCGCCGGTACGGATGCGCCGGGACGGGATCGCACGCGCCCCCCAACATGAGGCATTGACCGATGGCTGACGCCAAGCACGAGGCCCTGATCGCGGAAATCCGCGCGGCGGTCGAGACCAGCAGCAGCAGCCCGCAGCGCGAGCGCCTGCTCGACCTCCTGCGCGAGCTCGAGAACACGCACGGCACGCCCGCCTTCGGCGATCACGTGAAGGCGCTGGTCGACGAGGCCGAGGAAGACGCCGCCGGGATCGCGCCCTTCCTGTCGCGGCTTTCGAGCCTGCTGCCCTGACGATGCTGAACCTCTATTACGCGGCGCACACCTGCGCGCTCGCCACGCACATCGTTCTCGAAGAAGTCGGCGCCGAGTACACCACGACGCGAATCGATTTCTCCTCCGCTCAGCAGCGCTCGCCCGAGTATCTCAAGATCAATCCCAAGGGCCGTGTGCCGGCGCTGGTGACCGATCGCGGCATCCTCACCGAGACGCCCGCGATGCTGGCCTTCGTGGCGCAGAGCTTCCCGAAGATGAACCTCGCGCTGATGGACGATGCCTACGCCTTCGCCGAGGTGCAGGCGTTCAACAGTTACCTCTGCTCGCACCTCCACGTCGCGCACGCGCACCGCATGCGCGGCCACCGCTGGGTCGATCCCGACGACGCGCACTCGATCGCCGCCATGCAGCGCAAGGTGCCGGAGTCGGTGGGCAGCGGCTTCGCTTATATCGAGAGCGACCTGCTGAAGGGCCCGTGGGTGATGGGCGAACGCTTCACGGTCTGCGACGCCTATCTCTTTACGCTGGCGCAGTGGCTAGAGATGGACGGCGTCGACCCGAAGAAGATCCCGCGCGTGATCGACCACCGTCGCAGGATGTCGGAGCGTGCGACGGTGAAGAAGGCGATTGCCGTAGAGCTTGCCTGATCTTCCGGACCGCGAGCCTCCGGCTCGCGGTCCGTAAAAGCATGAAGCTAGGTTTGGTAGGTCACGTGATTGGACGAGACTCCATCTTGTGGATCGATCTCGTAAACAATTGAATCAATTGTAATTTCTTGACGCGGACTCGGTGGATGACTCATCTTCCGCCGATGCCTGTGGATAATATTGATCGCGTGCTCGTCGGCGACTGCATCGAGTTGATGCAGGGCCTGCCCGAAGCTTCCGTCGACATGGTCTTCGCCGACCCGCCGTACAATCTCCTGCTGGGTGGCGATCTGCTGCGGCCCGATCACAGCAAGGTCGATGCGGTCGACGACGATTGGGACAAGTTCTCCGATCCGGCCGACGCGCACGCGACCGGCTTCGCCGAATACGACACGTTCACGCGCGCCTGGCTGAAGGCCGCGCGCCGCGCGCTGAAACCGGGCGGCACGCTGTGGGTGATCGGCAGCTACCACAACATCTTCCGCGTCGGCACGGCGCTGCAGGACGAGGGCTACTGGCTGCTGAACGACATCGTGTGGCGCAAGTCCAACCCGATGCCGAACTTCCGCGGCAAGCGCTTCACCAACGCGCACGAGACGCTGATCTGGGCGACGCGCGACCGCGCCAACAAGAAGTACACTTTCAACTACAATTCGATGAAGGAGCTGAACGAGGGCATCCAGATGCGCTCGGACTGGCTCCTGCCGCTCTGCACCGGCGGCGAGCGGCTGAAGAACGAGGACGGCAAGAAGGCGCATCCGACGCAGAAGCCCGAGTCGCTGCTGTTCCGCTGCATCATGGCCGCGTCCAATCCGGGCGACGTCATCCTCGATCCGTTCTTCGGCACCGGCACGACCGGCGCCGTCGCGCGCCGTCTCGGCCGTCGCTTCATCGGCCTCGAGCGCGACCACACCTATGCCGCGATCGCCCGCAAGCGCATCGCCGAGATCACGCCGCTCGACGGCGAGGACGTGACGCCGATGCCCAGCAAGCGCGCCGAGCCGCGCATTCCGTTCGGCACGCTGATCGAGGCGGGGCTGCTGCAGCCCGGCACGGTGCTGAGCGATCCCTCGGGCCGCCTGCATGCGCGCGTGCGCGCCGACGGCACGCTGTCGTCGGCCGACGCCCGCGGCGAGCATCGCGGCTCGATCCATCAGGTCGGCGCGGCGGTGCAGGGTGCGCCTGCCTGTAACGGCTGGACCTTCTGGCACTTCCAGGGCCGGCCGATCGACCAGCTCCGGCAGCAGGTCCGCGCGGGACTCTGAACGAAGGTTTGCAGTTGTGGCGATGGCACCTCTCCGGCTGGTAGCATGTTGTATTGCGCCCTCGCACGATGATGACGGAGAGAGGTCAATTGTGAACGTCTTTGCCAACGTCCGGGTCTTGCTGGGAACTGCGGCCCTGCTTCTGCTATCGGCCTGCGGGCCGCCGGCGAAGAGCGTAACGCCCGTTGCCGCCGCGCCCGGCCTGGACACCGCTGCCCGGAATTTCGACC
>CAIMEE010000363.1 GCA_903839865.1 Enhydrobacter aerosaccus
GGCATGAAACCCTCTACGGGGTGGGAGGCGTCAGTTTGTAGAGCGCATTGCGGATGTCGGAGCTGACATAGATCGCGCCGGACTTGGCGACCGCAACGCCCGTCGGCACCAGCGCGGGCGGACCACCGGGGAAAGGCGACAGGCCAATATCGAGGTTCGACGCGATCACCGTCTTGGCACCGTTGGCCGGATCGATCATGACCACGCGCTTCTGGCCGACCTCGGCCACGAAAATCTTGCCGTCGGCGCCGACATCGATGCCCTCGGGCCCCGCCAGGCCATCGACAACGACCTTGCGTGCGCCCGACGCCACGTCGATCTGGCTGACCGCACCGGCGGCGATCTCGGTTATGTAGACCAGATTGCCTGGCCCCTGGGCCATTGCCACCGGCCCGCGCAAGTCCTTGGCGATGGTGCTGCGCTGCTTGCCGTCGGCGCTCACTTTCACAAGGTTGCCGCTCGCCAGCTCGGCGACATAGAGCGTGCCGTCACTGGCTTCGATCGCATCGACGGGAGCAGCGAAGTCGGCAAGCGTTGCCACCAGCTTGCCCGTCTTGCGATCGACCTTCTCCACGCTGTTGGAGAACCAGCTCGACAGGATCACGTTCTTCGGCCCGATCGAGATGCCGATCGGATAATTGTGGGTGTCGCCGTGGACCCGCAGCACGTCGCTCACCGCGCCGCTCTGGCCGTCGACCGTGCGATAGCTGAACAGGTCGGCGACGTGCACGGTCTCCTTGCCGTTGTCGGTCGTGACGGCGAGATCACTCGGGATCGCGAGCTTGCCTTCGACCACGGTCTTGGCCGATCCGGTCTGTTTGTCGACCAGGTAAATTCCGTTGTCGGTCATCGACGTCACGAACAGCCGGCCGCGCGAATCGAAAGCAAGATTGTCGAGCCCGGGCTTGAGAGAGGCGACGAGCTTCTTGGCCTTGCTGGTGAGACTGACGCTCCACACCGCGCCGGTACCGGAGTCCACGACATAGAGGTTGTCGGGATTCTGCGGATCGAAGTTCGCCGCCGCCGGCGTCCGGAAGCCGTCCGCGACGACCTCGACCGCGCCGGTTTCCAGATTGACTTTTACCGCCTGGCCCTTGAACCACAGCGGGCCGTAGAGGAAGCCATCGGCGCGATGGATTTCAAAGCCGTTCAGGCCGCCGAGCTTTTCGGCAATCTTGCGCAGTTCGCCGCGCGGCGCCGACTTGAATTCGGGCTTGTCGGCATTCTTGAGATCGATCTCGTAGAGCGCGTCGCCGAGAAAGACTTCCGACACGAACAGCCGGCCGTCCTTCGAAAAGGCGAGCGAATTAGGACCGGACAGGCCATTGGCCACTTCGATGGTCTTGCCGCTGGGCTTGCGGATGTAGACCTTGCCCAGCAGGAACGCCGTCCACGCCATCGTGCCGTCATCGGCAAAGGCGATGTCGTCGGCCATGCCGGTGGGCGCACCGATGACCGTGTCGACCTCGCCCGAGTCGATCTGCACGCGATAGATCGTCTGACCGATCACCGAGCCCGCGAAGAGCTGATCGTCCTTGTTGAAGGCGATGCCGTGAATGCCATGGAACCACGAGCCAGAGACGAGGAATTGCTGACTGTATTCCTTGGGCGCAGGAGCGACGGGCGCCGCCGAAGGCGCAGGCTGCTGCGCGAACGCACCGCCGGCCGTTGCGAGCACAAGTGCTGCAACCGAAAACAACCGGCCCAATCCCATCCGTTCCCTCCGACCCACTCCAGCGGCGCGGACTTTAGACCGGCGCCAGCGGATCGGCTAGCATGATGCTCCGATGCGCCGGCTCCTTGCCTTCCTCCTGTCTCTTGGCCTGACGACATCGGCCGCCGCGCAGGAAGCCGTGCACTTTCCCTCGCTCGACGGCACGAACGGTGCGGCGCCGACCCGGCTCGACGGCTATCTGTTCCGCCCGACCAGAGCGGGGCCCGGCCCGGCGCCCGCCGTCGTGTTCCTGCACGGCTGCGGCGGCCTGATTTCCAGCATCAGCCACAACATCATGTCGCGCGAGGTCGACTGGGCCAAACACCTGAACGCCCAGGGCATCACCGTGCTGATGGTCGACAGTTTCACGCCCCGCGGGTCGGGCGAGATGTGCTCGACCAGCGGCTTCAAGATGTGGCTCTACATGAAGAGGCCGGCCGACGCTTATGGCGCGCTCGCATTCCTGCAGACCCAGCCCCATGTCGCGCGCGACAAGGTCGGCGTCATCGGCTGGTCGAACGGCGGCGGCGCCGTGCTGTTCACCGTAGCCAAGCGACCGAACAAGCCCGCCATCACCGGCCCGGACTTCCGCGCTGCGATTGCCTTCTATCCGGGCTCCTGCGACTCCCAAAGAGTCGGCACAGACTGGACCAGCGCGGTGCCGCTGCTGATCCTGCAGGGGGAGAAGGACGTCTGGACGCCCGCCAAACCCTGCGAGGCGCTCGCCCAGCAGGCCGTCGCATTGGGGGGCCCGGTCGAGTTCCACGTCTATCCCGGCGCCTATCATGATTTCGACTGGCCGAACCTCAAGCGCAAGGAGCTGACCGCCTACACAACAAGCAAAGGTGTCGTGCCCGTCACCGGCGAAGATCGGGCAGCCCACGCCGACGCGATCCAACGGGTACAGGCCTTCCTTGCCCGGCATTTGGCGCTATAGAGTCCACTCACAAAGCGATTCTGAATTTCGCAGGAGGAAAGCATGGCCGGACCGCTCTCGGGTCTCACGATCGTCGAACTGGCCGGTATCGGTCCCGGTCCGATGTGCTCAATGATGCTGGGCGACATGGGCGCCGATGTGATCCGCGTCGACCGCACCAAGAGCCATGTCATGGATCGCCTCGCCGATCCGAAGTTCGCCGTGCACAACCGCAGCCGCCGTTCGGTCTCGGTCGATCTTCAGAAGCCCGAAGGCATCGAGGTCGTCCTGCGCCTGATCGCGAAGGCCGACGGCATGACCGAGCCGTTCCGCCCCGGCGTCGCCGAGCGGCTGGGCGTCGGCCCCGATGTCTGCCTCGCGCGCAATCCGAAGCTGGTCTACGGTCGCATGACCGGCTGGGGCCAGGAAGGCCCGCTCGCGAAGGCTGCCGGTCACGACATCAACTACATTGCCCTCACCGGAGCGCTGCATGCGATCGGCGGCAAGGAAAAGCCAGTGCCGCCGCTTAATCTTGTTGGCGACTTCGGCGGCGGCGGCATGCTGCTGGCCTTCGGCATGGTCTGCGGTCTCCTGGAAGCACAGAAATCCGGCAAGGGCCAGGTCGTCGACGCCGCGATGGTCGATGGCGCGGCCTTGCTGCTGGGCGGCATCTACGGCATGGCGGGCGCGGGCCTGTGGAACGACGAAGCGCGCGAGAGCAACATGCTGGATGGCGGTGCGCATTTCTACGGCACCTACGAGACCAAGGACGGCAAGTTCGTCTCGATCGGCTCGATCGAGCCGCAATTCTACGACCTGCTGCTCGAGAAGACCGGTTTGAAGGGCGAGACGTTGCCCGCGCAGATGGATCGCAAGTCCTGGGCCCAGTTCAAGAGCCGGCTCGACAGCGTGTTCAAGGGCAAGACGCGCGACGAATGGTGCGCGATCATGGAAGGCACCGACATCTGCTTCGCCCCGGTGCTCTCCATGAAGGAGGCCTCGCAGCACGCCCACGCCAAGGCGCGCAACGCCTATGTCGACGTGCAGGGCTTCCCGCAGCCGGCCGCCGCGCCACGCTTCTCGCGCACCAAGGAAAGCGTGAAGGGGCCTGCGGCGAAACGCGGCCAGCACACCGATGAAGTGCTGGAGCAGAGCGGCTTCTCGGCCAAGGAGATCGGCGCGCTGAAGGCGGCAGGCATCGTCGGCGCCCAATGATCGGCACTCTTAGATGATTCGCGCTTTCGAGCTCGCTTTTGCCCAGCTCACGACCGATCCGAAACTGCGCGGAGTGTTGTGGCAATCGCTGCTGCTGTCCCTGATCCTGCAGATCGCCGTGATCGCCCTGGCGTGGTGGGGCCTGGACTCCTTCGCGACGTTCAAATGGCAATGGGTCAACGGATTGATCCACTGGCTGGGGGGCGGCGCCGTGATCGTCGTGGGTCTGCTGCTTTTTCCCGCGAGCTTCGGCATCGTGGTCTCGATCTTCATGGAGAGGATCGCCGACATCGTCGAGGCTCGGCACTACCCCGCCCTTGGCCCGGCCCGCGGTATTCCGATCTGGACCGGGATCTGGACGGGCGTCGTCTTCCTGCTCGTGCTGATCGCGATCAATCTCGCGATGCTGCCGTTCTACATCCTGGCACTGTTCGTGGCAGGGCTGGGTGTCGTGCTGTTCTACGCCATCAACGGCTGGCTGACGGCCCGCATGTACTACGAGCAGGTGGCACTGCGCCGCCGGAAGCCCGCCGACGTGAAGGCGTGGCGCAAGGCCAATGCCGGCATCCTGTGGCTCACCGGCATCGTCATCGTGTTCCTGGGCACCATCCCGGTGTTGAACCTGCTGGTCCCGGTCGTGGGCACGGCCGCCATGGTGCATGTGGCACAAACGCTCAAGGCGCCGGCCGCGCCCGGGCGGCCCTTTGATCCACCAGCCCGAGCGCGCTAAAATTGCCCATGATCCGGGCCTTCCTTGTCCTTGCCGCCACCGCGCTCCTGCTCGCAGGCTGCGTCCAGGACTCGGCGCCGCAATACGCGCTGACGGGCAACGAGGCCGGCATCTTTCGCACGGCCAATGCCGGCCGGCCGATCGCGGTCAGTGACATCAAGGGCATGGACGAGCGCCAGCTCGCAGCCACGTTCGGCGTGGCCCGACTCGACCGCAAGGACGCAACCAGCCGCGTACTGCGCTACCAGTCCGACGGCTGCACGATGTTCATCTACCTGTCGGCCAACCGGGCCCAATATGTCGAGGCCTACGATCCGCAGCTGCGGCCACTGATCAACGTCGATGCCTGCGCCGGCTCGGTCGCCGCGCAGCGGCGCGCCGCCTGATATTTCTTCGCTGCCGGCCGTGACAGGCGGGCTCTATCGCCGAGCGGCCTTCTTCTCGCCGACGAACTGTCGCCAGATCTGGGTCACCGCCTCCGTGCCGCGCGGATCGGTCGTCATGCCGAGATGGTCGACGCCCGGGATCACCGAAACGGCGATGGCGGGATTGAGCGACGCGAGCAGCGGCGCGAACTGGTCGGCGATGAACAGCGCGTCCTCCGATCCCGCCACAACGGCCATGGGACGATCGATGCCGGCGATACGCGTGCGCCAGTCGCGGCCGAGCTGCATGCCGGTCTGCAGTCGATAGGAATAGACCGGTGTGCGGTTGTCGCTCGGCTTGGCCTCGGTCGCGAAGCGAACGATCGGCAGTCCCTGGAACCAGGGCAGGCCGACGGCATCCAGGACACTGAGCGCCACCAAGCGTGGCACCGCGACGCTCACCCATCCGCCGGCGGACGGCCGCGAGGTGGGCGAGTCCTGGGCGACGTATGGCGAGACCGCGATGTAGTTGTCGAAGTTCTGGCGATGGGGCCCGCTGGCGGTGCGCAGGACAAGGCCACCGCTGGCGGAGAATCCGATCAGGGTACGATGCGCGCGGGTCTCGGCGAACTTGAGGGCCTTGGTGAAGTCGACGAGATCGTCGTCGAGTTGGCCCTGATACGACGTGTCGCCGTTCACGAAGCCACTGCCGCCGTGGCCGCGCAGGCTGATCGAGTAGACGGTGGCGCCGGCGGCCTGCAGCGCCTGCGCACTCTTGTGCATGGAAATGCTGGCGCCGGATGAGCCGTGGATCAGAACGACGACGCGATCCGGTCGGCCCGGATAGAGGCGATAGGTGAGCGGCGCACCGTCGCGCGCCATCACCTTGCTGACCGGCGGCACCTCGGCGAAATTCCAGCTCGCGATGCCGGGCAGCGAGTCGCCCGCTGCCAGGGTCGGCACCGCGCCAGGCGAATTGAACGTAATCACGACACCTACCCCACCGACGACGAGCAGCAGCACGGCGACAAGCGCTCCGGCGCCACGGCGCGCCCATCGCCTGAGCGCGACGTCCGAGGCACCGCGCGCACGGGCGACAAGACCGGAGAGCCATCCCAGTCCAATGCCGGCAATCGCCCCGCCGACCGCGCCCGAGACGACGATCCAGAGCGGCACGGTCTTGAGCGCCGGCATCACGCCGAACAGGACGCCCAGCGCATAACGTGCGGCGAAGATCGACAGGCCGAACAACAGCATGAACCAGCCACCGGCCATCTCGAGACGGCCGTTCGGCAAGAGGCGCGCCGCCCGGCGGCGTCCGATCATTTGGCCGATGGGCAGCAGGGCCAGCAGGGCCAGCAGCCAGCCTGCGGCGGCCAAGACCGGCTGCGGCGATTGCAGCATGCCTGCGACGGAGGTGCCGAGGCCCACCAGCGGCAGGATCGCCAGCCGGATTGGCGGCACGGTGCGCGGCCGCAGCCCGTAGAGGCCGAGCGCCACGACGGCGGCCATCAGCGGCCACACCCACAGGGGCGTGTTGGTGACGATCTGGAACAATGACGGCACGAGGGCCTCCCGCGTTACGAACTGCGGCTGACTTTCGGCGCTGCCCCGACGTCCGACCATCTTGTTTGCGTGGAAGTGCTGGCCTTTTTCGCCATCGACCGGCAATCATCCGTTCACGATGCGCGAATCGCCGTATTTCAGGTCGCTGCCCTATCACCTGCCGGGCATCCTCGGCGTGGCGACCATCATGGCTGTCACGGGTCCGTTCGGGACCTACAACCAAATGGGTATCGGCACCCGGCTGGCATATTTCGGCATCATCGCCCTGCTTCACTGGATCCAGATCGTTGCCCTGGCGGCATGGTTCGGCCAGGTCGAGCCGATCGACCGCTGGCCGCTGGCGGTACGCATGGCGCTGGTCGGACTCCTGGCGTCGGTGCCGGGCACGTTCGAGATCATCCTCCTCCATTCCTGGCTCTGGCGGCCGCTCCCCTGGTCGGCCGCCTGGTCGATCTATCCCGACAGTGCTTTCCTGACCGTCGTCATCTCGGTCGTGTTTGGCCTGGTCATCGAGCAGCGTTTGAGGGCCAAGGCCGACGCCGAACGCGCGCGCGTCGCCGACCTGCCCCAACCCAATGCGACCGGCACCGCCCCGACCGACTTCTTCCGCCGCATTCCGCCGGCCCTTGGCCGCGACCTGCTGGCACTCGAGATGGAGGATCACTACCTCCGTATCCATACCGCGCTCGGCAGCGAGCTCGTCCTGCTGCGGTTACGCGACGCCATGGCGGAGCTGGGGACAGGACGCGGTCGCCAGGTGCACCGCTCGTGGTGGGTGGCCGAAGGCGCCGTCGCCTCGGCCGAACGCGGCGCGCGACCGCAACTGGTGTTGCGCAACGGACTCAAGGTGCCGGTGTCGAAGACCTATCGCGACGCGTTGAAGGGAGCCGGCTGGCTCTAACGCTGCTCGCGCCACAGGTCGAGCTTCTCCTGGATCGGACGATCGGAGAAGGAGAACAGCACCGCTTCGGTTTTCGGCTTGTGCACGACCTTTGCCCAGCTCGGCACGACGAAGTGGTCGCGCTTTCTCCAAGGGAAGATCTTGTCGCCGATCACGCTCTCGCCTTCGCCTTCGACCACCGAGAACACAGTGCCGTCGGTCGAGCGATAGGGCGCGGTCTCGAAGCCCCTGGGCAGGAGCTGCATGAAGGTGCCCATGGTGGCGATCGGTGCGCCGCCATTGGCAGGATTGACGTAGCGCAGCTTGTAGCTGTGGCAGGCGTCGGGCGGCCCCGCCTTGGCAAGACCGTGCAGCGCTTCGCGCGTGCGCGCGTAGGGATAGTTGAAGATCGGCGACGTCTGGCGGGCGGGCTTCCAGTCGACCGGCAGGAGCCCGCTCGCGAACTTGGCGTCGGACGTGCCTTCGGGCGTCGTCACGACCTGCTCGTCGCTCTCGCCGTTCTCGGCGAAGCCCGCGTTGAACATCGCCACCAGCGGGATATCGAGGCCGTCGAGCCAGACCATGGGCCTGGACGAATCGTTGCCGTGATCGTGCCAGGTCCAGGTCGGCGTGATCACGAAGTCGCCCTCGTGCATGATCGTGCGCTCGCCGTCGACGGCCGTGTAGGCGCCCTCGCCCTCGACGATGAAGCGCAGCGCCGATTGCGTGTGGCGATGCGATGGCGCGACCTCGCCCGGCAGGATCAGCTGCAGCCCGGCATAGAGCGTCGGCGTGATGCAGGCGCTGCCCGGCATCGACGGGTTCTCGAGGATCAGCACGCGGCGCACCGCTTCCTTGGCGGTGATGAGCGTACCGGACTCCATTAGGAACGGCCGCACCTTTTCGTAGTCCCAGGCGGCGGGAACGTATTTCGGCGCGGGACTGGGCGGCACGAGCTGGTGCAGCTGCTCCCACAACGGCGCCATCGAGAGGCCGCCGATGCGCTCGTAGAAATCGCGGCGCGCATTGTTGCGGGTGGGCGCGCCGTCCATGCCTCTACTCCGCAGCGACGCGCAGCGGCGGGACGAGACGCACGGCGGCACGGGCGGTTGCTCTGGCGCGGCACGCCTCGGCGAACGCGCCGAACAATTTCATCGACACTGGATTTTCAACGACCCGGTGCTCGGGATGCCACTGCAGCGCCAGCGCAAAGGCCGGCGCGTCGGGCACGGTGAAGGCCTCGATCTGACCGTCTTCGGCATAGGCCTCGACCTTCGCACGCGGCGCCAGCCGATCGACGCCCTGGGCGTGCAGCGAATTCACCTTCAGGCAACGCTCGCCCAACAGGCGATGCAACAGTCCGTTCTCCACGATCTCGATATCGTGCGCCGGGGCGTAGTTCTCGTCGGTGGTCGGCGCCTTGCGCGAACGGTGATCGAGCCGCCCTTCGACCTCGTGCACGAGCTGGTGCAGGGTGCCGCCTAGCGCCACGTTCACTTCCTGCGCGCCACGGCAGATCGCGATCAGCGGCACGCCGTGATCGATCGAATGACGGATCAGCGGCAGCGTGGTCGCGTCGCGCGCCTGGTCGTGCGCGGTGCCGTCGCGGCTGGGATCGCCTTCGTAATGATGCGGCTCCACGTTCGACGGGCTGCCCGTCAGGATCAGGCCGTCCAGGGTGTCGATCAGCCGGTCGAGCGCCTCGGTCATGGCGTTGTCGCCGAATTCGGGACCAAAGGCCGGGATCAGGATCGGCAAGGCGCCCACGGCCCGGATCGCAGCCTGGACATATTTGTCGCCCACCGTGTGCATCCAGCCGCCCCGGCCGTTCGGCTTGAGGCAGGAAGAGATGCCCACGAGAGGCCGTATGGTCGCGCGATCCATTACCCGGTCGAATCCCACAAGTTAAACACCAGAAAAATAAGGGCTTTATCATCGCGCCGGGGGCCTGCCTTGGCAATTGCCGGTCGGCCTCACCTGCCCGCGTCTTGTGCAGTGCAGCCCTGCATGGTACCGCCCGCGGCCCCAACCATTAGGCAGATCATGACCGACACGTCCTCGTCCGCTCCTCCCGCTCCCGGCCAGACCCAGACCGGTCCGCTGACCCTGCACGGCCAGTACATCAAGGACATGAGCTTCGAGAACCCGCGGGCGCCGCAGAGCCTGATCGAGCAGAAGCAGCCGCAGCTCACGCTGAACGTCACGGTCAACACCCGCCAGTTCGACGTGAAGACCTTCGAGGTCGCGCTCAGCATCGAGGCAAGCGCCCAGACGCCCGAAAAAGAGCCGCTGTTCATGCTCGAGCTGGTCTATGCCGGCACCGTGACCCTGGGCGCCGACGTCCCGCCGGAAGCGACGGGACCGCTGCTGTTCATCGAGACCGCGCGTCTGCTGTTCCCGTTCGCACGCGCCATCGTGGCCAACGCCACCCGCGAAGCGGGCTTTCCGCCGCTCAACATCGCTCCGGTCGATTTCGTGGCGCTGTATCGGCAGCAGCTCGACCAACAGGCCGGCGGTATGCCGACGCCGACAGTGCCCGGCGGACCCGTCGGTCACGCCTAAAGGCCGGTCACGCCTGAGGTAAAGGCTCCGCTTTCAGCCAAAGCGCGGCCTCGCCGAGCTTCTTCACGAACTCGGCGTGGGCCGCGAGTTCAGCGGCGCTTGCCGCATGCGGCCGCGGTGGTCGCACGGCAATCGCGGTTCCACCCTCGACCCTGGCGCGCGCCGCAATCTCCGGCGCCAGGCCGAGGTCGCGCTGCCGGCCGCCGCTCAGCTCGAGATAGACCTCCGCCAGCAATTCGGAATCGAGCAGCGCGCCGTGCTTGGTGCGGCTCGAATTGTCGATGCCGAAACGCTCGCACAGGGCATCGAGGCTGGCGCGCTGGCCGGGGAACTTGCGCCGCGCCATCGTGACCGTGTCGACATAGGGATTGGCGAGCTTGGGCTTGTCGAGCCGCGCCAGCTCGGCGTTGAGGAAGCCGATGTCGAACGAGGCGTTGTGGATCACGAGCTGGGCATCGCCGATGAATTCGAGGAAAGCGTCTGCCTGATCCGCGAACAGCGGCTTGTCGGCCAGGAATTCGTCCGAGAGGCCGTGGATGTCCTGCGCCCCGGCCGGCATGAGCATTTCCGGATTGAAGTAGACGTGGAACGTCTTGCCGGTCGCGACCATGTTCATGATCTCGACGCAGCCCAGTTCGACCACCCGATGACCCGCCGCCGGATCGAGGCCGGTGGTTTCGGTATCCAGAACGATTTCCCGCATGCGCGGAGTCTAGCTCACTTGCGGGCGGCCGGCGCGAGATGGCCTGTGAATTTCTCGCGCCATGGATGCGGCGGCCAGGAATGCGCCGGCAGCCGTTTCAGCCGGTCGACGGCGCGTTGCAACGCCGCCCGCGTCGGTGCGATCCCCATGCCGGTAGGGATAACGAACGTAGCCTTTCGGCGCTTGATCGAGTCCGGGACCTGCTGACGCAGGATGCCCGCAAGTTTCTCCCGCGTCATGCCGGGCCGCGCCATTACGCGACGATGCTGCAGGAAGCCCGGCGCTGTCACCACGAGCGTGCCGTCGACCCGGCGCTCGCCCCGGCCCTCGAACAGCAAGGGGATATCGAGCACCACAAGGGGCACGCCGCGCTGTGCGGCGCGCTTCAGGAAGGCGCGCTGCTTCTGCCCCACCAGCGGATGCACGATGGCTTCCAGCTTGCGCAGCGCTTCCTTGTTGCCGAAGACGCGCGCGCCCAACGCCTGACGGTCGAGCACGCCGTTCTTCACGACGTCGGGAAACGCCGCCTCGATCGGCGGCAGCGCGATGCCGCCCGGCGCCTGCAGCTGATGCACGGCCGCATCGGCGTCGTACACGGGCACGCCCATCTGCCGCAGCATCTTCGCTGCGGTCGATTTGCCCATGCCGATCGAGCCGGTGAGACCGACAATGACCATCGAACGAAGGCCCTACGGGACGATGATCGTCTGTCCCGTCGTTTTGCGGCTTTCGAGGTCGATATGCGCCTGGCCGGCCTGGGCCAGCGGATAGCGCTGGTCGATGGCGATCTTGACCTTCTTGCTCTTCACCAGCTTGAACAGCGCCTTGGCCGAGGCTTCGAGTTCCTTGCGGTCGGGCGTGTAGGCCCCGAGGCTGGGGCGCGTGAGATAGAGCGAGCCCTTGGCGTTGAGGATGCCGACCTGCTGCGGCGGCACGGGGCCCGACGCGTTGCCGAAGGAGACCATCAGGCCGCGCGGCTGCAGGCAGTCGAGAGAGGCCGCCCACGTGTCCTTGCCGACACCGTCGAACACGACGGGCACGCCCTTGCCCTTGGTGATCTTCTTCACCTCGGCCACGATGTCTTGCTTGGTGTAGTCGATCACCCACTTGTAGCCGTTCTTCTTCGCGAGAGCGGCCTTCTCCGGCGACGACGTCGTGCCGATCACCTTGTAGCCGCGTGCCTTGGCCCATTGGCCGAACAGCAGGCCGACGCCACCGGCGGCGGCATGAAACAGGATGATGTCACCCTTCTTGAGCCACGCCTTGGCGGTGCGATCGACGAGGTATTCCGTCGTCATGCCCTTCAGCATGATCGCCGCCGCCTGCTCGTCGCTCACGCCCTTGGGCACGTGCACGAGCTGGTCGACGCCCATGAGGCGCTCCTGGCAGTAGGCGCCCAGCACGCCGCAGTAGGCGACGCGATCGCCCTTCTTGAAGCCTTTGACCTTGGGCCCGACGGCCAGGATCACGCCGGCAGCTTCGCGGCCGACCGCATTCGGCAGTGGCGTCGCGTAGAGGCCCGAGCGCGTGTAGACGTCGATGAAGTTGAGACCGATCGCGGTATGCTTGATCTTCACCTGGCCGGGACCGGGCGCGCCAACCTCGACGTCGGCAAGCTGCATCTTCTCCGGGCCGCCATTTTCATGAATCAGGATCGACTTTGACATTGAGCTCCCCTTTGGAGATCCGACGTCCGCGCGGCAGCGCCGCCGCAACGTCTCTCCGTTATGGACATTGAGTATAGTGGTGAGCCTTGGGCACGCCAATTGCGCCGAAGGGAGCGCGTGCGTCCTTGTTGTCAGGAGGGTTTATGGTCCGGCGTCGCTTCGTTCTTGCTGCAAGCGGCGCTTTGCTGGCCGCGCCGGCCATTGTCCGGGCCCAGGAAACGCTCAATAGCGCCAAGGCCGCCTATCGCCTGGTCACCTTGAGCCGGGCCCTGGAACAGCCCTGGGGCATGGTGTTCCTGCCCGACGGGCGGATGCTGATCACCGAGCGGCCGGGCCGATTGCGCGTGTTCGCCGACGGCAAGCTCGACCCGGCCCCCTTGTCCGGCGTGCCGAAAGTCTATGCGAGCGGCCAGGCTGGCCTGCTCGACATCTGCCTGCATCCCGCCTTCGACAGGAACAAGGTGCTCTACCTGTCCTACATCGCCGGCAGCAGCCGGCAGTCCGTGACCAGCGTGGCGCGGGCAGAGCTCGGCGACGGCGGACTGGTGAACGTGAGCACGATCTTCGAGGCCCATCCCGGCGCAGGCGGCCAGCTCAATCTCGGTTCGCGCATCGTCTTCGACCGCGAGGGTCTGATGTATGTGAGCATAGGCGACCGCTTCCAGATGAAGCGGGCGCAGGATCTCGGCGATCTCGCCGGAAAGATCGTGCGCCTGAAGGACGATGGATCGGTGCCGGCGGATAATCCCTTCGTGAACCACAAGGGCGCGCGGCCGGAGATCTTCACCTTGGGCAATCGCAATCCGCAGGGCCTGGCGCTTCATCCCGTGACCGGCAAGGTCTGGGAGGTCGAGCACGGCCCCAAGGGCGGCGACGAACTCAACATCCTGAAGGCCGGCGCCAACTACGGCTGGCCGCTCGCCACGCACGGCGTGAACTACGACGGCAGCAAGATCACCAACCATGCAAGCCTGCCGGGCATGGAAGATCCGCTGCGCTGGTGGGTGCCGTCGATCTCGCCTTGCGGCCTCGCCTTCTATACCGCGGACAAGTTCCCGGGCTGGAAAGGATCGATTTTCACAGGGGCGCTGTCGAACAAGGCGCTGTTCCGCATCGAAGTGGACGGCGAAAAATATCTCGGCGAGGAACGCTTGCTGGTCGACCGCCTTCCCTTTATTCGCGACGTACGCCAGGGCCCTGACGGGCTGCTATATCTTGTCACAGAAGCCGACGATGGTGGATTGTACCGCCTCGAACCAGCGTAACCTTTTTGATCCATGGCCCCCGTTTCCCCTCCCCCGCTCATCCTTGCCTCCACCAGTCCCTCCCGCCGCCAGCTCATGGCCAATGCCGGCCTCAGCTTCGAGATCGATCCCTCCGGCGTCGACGAAGAAGAAGTCACGCGCAGCCTGCTGGCCCAGCGTTCCTCGCCGCAGGAAATCGCCGAGGCCTTGGCTGAGATGAAGGCGCTCCGCGTCTCCTCCCGTCGTCCCGGCGCCTTCGTCGTCGGTGGCGATTCGACGCTGGCCAGCAACGGCCGCCTGTTCAACAAGCCGCCTGACATGGCCGCGGCACGCAAGCAGCTGTTGGCGCTGCGCGGCCAGACGCACGAACTCTTCTCGTCGGTGGTCGTCGCGAAGAACGGCGCCCGGCTGTGGCACTGGAACGAGCGTGCGCGGCTCACCATGCGGCCGTTCAACGAGGCGTTCCTCGACACCTATCTTGCGCGGGCAGGCGAAGCCGTGCTGACCAGCGTCGGTGCCTATCAGCTCGAAGGCCTGGGCGCGCATCTCTTCAGCCGCGTCGATGGCGACTACTTCACCATCCTCGGCCTGCCGTTGTTGCCGCTGCTCTCCTTCCTGGCAGGCCACGGCGTGGGCCTGGACAGGGCTGCGTGAGCGCGGCGTGAGCGACGCCTACGACACGCTCCTCAACGAGGCGAAGGGCCGGCCCTTCGCCGCCATCGTCGGCTGGCCGGTCGACCATTCCCGCTCGCCGGCGCTGCACGGTTTCTGGTTGAAGCAGCACGGCATCGACGCTCACTACGGCCGCATGCCCGTCGAGCCCAACCGCGCAGCGCTCGAGACCTTGGTCGCCTTCCTGAAGAAGACGCCCAACGCGCGTGGCTGCAATCTTACTCTGCCGCACAAGATCGATATCCTGCCGCTGCTCGACAAAATCGATCCAGCCGCCGCGCGAATCGGCGCGGTGAATACCGTGATCAAGCGGGCCGACGGTTCGCTGGAAGGCCGCAACAGCGACGCCTTCGGCTTTCTCGCCGCCCTGATCGACGGCGCACCTCGCTGGACCGCCGCCAAGGGACCGGTCGTCGTGCTGGGCGCGGGCGGCGCCGCGCGCGCCGTGGTCGCGAGCCTCGTCGATGCCGGCGTGCCCGAACTGCGCCTGCTCAACCGGACGCAATCGTCGGCCATCGAGCTTGGCACGGCCTTCACCCCGTCCGATGGCCGCCGGATTGCAATCGAGCGCTGGGAGGATCGCAGCGCCGTCCTCGAGGACGCGACCTTGCTGGTCAACACGACGTCGCTCGGCATGAAGGGCCAGCCGCCGCTCGACATCGATCTCGCGCGCCTGCCCACCGATGCCGCCGTCGACGACATCGTCTACGTGCCGCTCGAGACGCCGCTGTTGGCCGCCGCCCGGGCCCGCGGCAACCGCTGCGTCGATGGGCTGGGCATGCTGCTGCACCAGGGCCGAATGGGATTCGAGGCCTGGTTCGGCCTGAAGGTCGCTGTCAGCGCGGAGCAGCGCGCGGCGGTGTTGGCCGCGTGACGGCAGAGAGCGATCCGCCCGAGGGCTTCAAGCCGCTGTTCCGGTCGAGCCCGTTCCTCGAGCACAACGGACCATTCTTTTTTCGCGAGAATGCCGACGGCACGTTCGTGATCGGCCTGCGCATCCAGGCTCGGCACGCCAATGGCCGTGGCATCGCCCACGGTGGGCTGTTGATGACGATGTGCGACATCTCGCTGGGCTATCGCACGACGCGCAGCCAGACACCGTCGCCGATGCTGACCACGGCCAGCGTCACGACGGATTTCGCAGGATCGGCGAAGATCGGCGACTGGGTCGAGGCGCATGTCGATGTCCAGAAAGTCGGCGGGCGTCTCGCCTTCGCCAACTGCTATCTGGTCTGCAACGGCGAACGCATCGTTCATGCGTCCGCCGTGTTTGCGCGATCGGGAGATCGTCCCCCGACTACTGGTTCATAGAACCGAAGAAATCCTGGTTCGTCTTCGCGGTGCGAAGCTTGTCGAGCAGGAACTCGATCGCATCGACGGCGCCCATCGGCATGAGGATGCGGCGCAGCACCCACATCTTCGAGA
>CAIMEE010000364.1 GCA_903839865.1 Enhydrobacter aerosaccus
CGGCCTTCGATCTGGCGAAGCTCGTCTTCCCAATTCGTGCGCATGTCTCGTGCGAAAGCGCGTAGTCCACGCACGTCGTAAGCAGATGCAGTCTCGAGGAAGAGGTCAACGTTGGCCAATGCCCGATCGGCGCTTGTGCGGAATCTTTGGCGAAGCTGCGCGCGGACGTCGAGCAGACTTATGGCGTCGGCAAGAAGCATGTAGGGCGTGGTCGACCGGGTGCGCTTGGCGAGGGACTGGAGGAGTGTCACGACGCGGCGGGCGAGCTCGTGATTGATGTGGGTGGGGTCGGTCCACAAGTTGAGGTAGGGCAGGCGGTCCGGTCGGGCCGGATCGACCGGCAGCGCCTCGGAGATATCGAGAAGTTCGGCCTCGGACAGGCCCACGAGCGGCCCCCGCATCAACGCACCGAAAGCAAGCGTGTCGCGTGCATCGGCGATGGTGCGGGCAAGGGCGATGAGATCCTGGATTTCCTGTCGCCGAAAGAATCCTTTGCCGGCCTGTGTCGAAACTGGAATTCCGCGCTGCTCGAGGGCTTCCTCGAACCGCCAGAGATCGGTGCCGACCGGAGCCAGCAAGGCAATGTCGCCAAGCCGGCACGCCCGCGTCCCGTCGCGGTCCTGGACCTGTAGGTTGCCGACAAGCCGCGTGCAGAGCTCCGCCACGCGTTCGGCCTCCGCATCCCGTAGGACGTTGGCGGCGGGCTTCTCGCCGTCGACCTGGATGTCGAGAGCGGCGACCGCGAGCCGATCGTTCTCCGCCGGGCGCGTGGCGGCCAATGCGGTGAAGCCGGGCTGACCAGCTTCGAAGGATAGCGGCTTTGCGAATCTGGCATTTACAAAGTCGAGGATCGGCTCAAGAGACCTGAAGTTGGCGACGATCTCGAGCAGAGCCTTCTTGCCGATGGCCTTGCGTGCGTCGAGATAGGCATTCACGTCAGCGCCGCGGAAGCGATAGATGGCCTGCTTGGGGTCTCCCACGAGGAATAGCGCACCGGGCCGAAGGACACGCGCCAGCGGTTCCGGATTGCCATCTCCAGGGGCCTCGCCGCACAGGCGCCACAGGAGTTCGATCTGTAGCGGGTCGGTGTCCTGGAATTCGTCGACCAGGACGTGACGAAAGCGTTTGGCGAGCGCCTGACGAACCTCCTCTTTCGAAGCCAGGAGTTCCTTTGCCGTGTAGAGCAGATCGTCGAAGTCCAGCAGCGCCGCGGCACGTTTGTAGTCGCTCCAGTTGATTAGCAGACCATTCATTGCGTCGACGATGCGGGCCAGAAGCGAGCTCGCAATCGATGCCGTGAGCGCGGCGAAGGCCTCGTGGCATGAGTCGTAGCGATCCAGGCAGTCGTTGAAGGCAGCAGTGCCGTCAGCCTTGCGCTTGCCTGCAGCGACTGCAGCCTGTTCCCAGGCGCCCTTGCCTTGCAGCTTTCGCTTTCCTTCGGTCTTCGTAAAGCACGCGAGGTCGCGATCAACGAGCGTTGCTCCAATCAAGCCGCGGCTCGCCGGCATGTCTGTGGCGACGCCATGATCATTCAGGGCCTTCGCTATCGCGATGAAAGCCTGGCACGCCGCTGAGGTCTTGCCTTCCTGGAACCCGAACAGGC
>CAIMEE010000365.1 GCA_903839865.1 Enhydrobacter aerosaccus
ACCCGACCAGGACCAGACCTTGGCGCATCTCAAAAACCTCAGTCGTGTTGTGCGTAAACTGCATATCGCTATCTGTTGGCTGCCGTCAAACTTCCACAATTCAGCGGCCAGATTGAGGCGACTACGCGCCATGATGGAGACCGATGTGACGACCTCTTTCCAGGACAATGCCGGCGTGATCCTGCCGCCGCCGCTGCTGTACCTCGCCGCGGCAATTGCCCTCATCCTGCTGCGCTGGCTCTGGCCCGCGCCGATCTTCGCCGCTTCGACGTTCGCGCTCTACGCGGGTGCCACCCTCAGCATAGCAGCGCTGGCCCTGGGTTTCTGGGCGGTACTGACCTTGCGGTTGGCCGGCACCAACGTCGATCCGCGCAAGGCGAGCACGGCAATGGTGACGGCCGGACCCTTCCGCTTCACGCGCAACCCGATCTACGTGGGCTTCACTTTGCTCTATCTCGGCATCACGCTCGCGCTCAACTGCTGGTGGGGGCTGGCTTTGCTCGTGCCCACGCTGGTCGTGATGCACGTCGGCGTGATCCGCCGCGAAGAGTACTATCTCGAAAAGAAGTTCGCGGCCGACTACCTGCGCTACAAGTACAGCGTTGCGCGCTATGTCGGCGGCTGACGCCGCGCGGAATACCGCGAGACGCTGAAAATCGCGCCTAGGGCCGCAACGCCCGCGCCGAGCTCGAGGCAGCGGATCGTGGCGTTGTCTTGCGTCACCGAGAAGATCAGGGGGACCAGCGCCGAGCCGATGCACCAGCCAAGCGTACGCGCGACCGCCAGCATGCCGCCCGCCGCACCGGAGCGCGCGACGGGCCCCGCGGTCATGACCGTCGTATTGTTGGGCGTCTGGTACGAGCCGAATCCGATGCCGCAAAGCGCCATGCGCCAGGCGATGTTCCAGTCCGAGGGGGCGGCCGGCATCGTGGCGAGGAGCAGCAGGCCGGTGGCGAGGCAGGTGAGGCCGATACTGCTCAGCAACGCGGCCGGATAGCGCCGGATCAGCCGGCCTGCCAGGGGAGCCGCGATGAAGATCATCGCGGGCCAAGGCGTCACCAGGAAACCTGTCTCCGTCTGCGTGCGGTGCATCACGGTCTCGAAAAGGAAGGGGAGCGAGACATAGGCCAGGATCTGCGCGGTGTAGGCGCAGGTCGCGGTGGCCAGCGAAAGCGACATCAGGGGAATCTTCAGCAGATCCAGCGGCAGCATTGCGTTGGCGCGGCCGCTCTGGTGCCAGACCAGAAGCGCGCCGCACGCAAGGCCCGCCGCCATCTCGCCGATCGCGAGCGGCCGCGACCCGGTGCCCAGCGTATCGACGCCGATCAGCAGCAGGCCGAGCGCGGCGGCACTCAGAAGGGTGGCGACATAGTCGAACGGCCGCGGCCGCGGCTGGTTGGGCCGGGCAAGCGTCAGGAAGAGCGGCACGGCGACGATGCCGATCGGCACGTTCACAAGGAACAGCCAGGGCCAGGTCGCGACCGAGAGGATCAAAGAGGCGATGGTGGGGCCCAGCGCTCCACCTCCCGCGACGCAGAGCGCGATCATGGCCAGTCCGCTTCCCAGCAGGTGGCGCGGGTAGATGCCGCGCACCACCGCGGGGCCGATGGCTGCAATGCAGGCGCAGCCCATGCCCTGGGCGAAGCGGGCCACGATCAGGATGGGCAGCGTGGGCGAGAGCGCGCAGGCGAGCGAGGACAGGGTGAAGATGATCAAGCCCGTGGCGTAGACGCGCTTGAGGCCCAGAATCTCGCCCAGTGCCGCTGCCGGCAACAGGCAGATCACGGAGCCCAGCTGATAGATGTTCACGACCCAGACGGTGCCGGCATTGCTCGCCCCGAGGTCGCGCGCCATGGTCGGCAAGGCGATGTTGGCGATGGCGCCGTCGAGGCTCATCAGCGCTACGCCGCACAATACGCAGGCCAGTACCCAATAGCGCTGTGGCGTCGGCAGGCCTTCGGTCTCGGCGGCGGCTGTACTCATTTACGCTGGTCCAATCGAAAACGGCCGGTCCCGCAAAGGACCGGCCGCTTTTTGTCGACGTTTCGCCGCCTTAAGTCAGTGCGGCGCAGGCGCGCTGGATGCGCCGGCCGGCTTCCTCGAGCAATTCGGTGTTGGTGGCGTAGGAGATGCGGAACGCCGGACCCTGGCCGAAGGCCGAGCCCTGCACGACCGAAAGGCCCTCGGCTTCGAGCAGGTAGTTCACGAAGTCGGTGTCGTCCTTGATCACCTTGCCGTCCGGCGTCTTCTTGCCGATCGTGCCGGCGACCGACGGATAGACATAGAACGCGCCTTCCGGACGGGGGCACTTGATGCCCTTGGTCTGGTTCAGCATCGACACGATGAGGTCGCGGCGCTGCTTGAAGATCGCGACGTTCTTCGCGATGAAGTCGGTCGGGCCGTTCAGCGCCGCCACCGAGGCGGCCTGGCTGATCGACGAGGCGTTCGAGGTGCTCTGGCTCTGCACGGTGATCATGGCGTCGATCAGCTTCTGCGGGCCGCAGGCGTACCCGATGCGCCAACCGGTCATGCTGTAGGCCTTCGACACGCCGTTCATCGTGAGCGTGCGGTCGTACAGGCGCGGCTCGACCTCGGCCGGCGTCGCGAACTTGAAGTCGTCGTAGACGAGCTTCTCGTACATGTCGTCGGTCAGGACGTGGACGTGCGGGTGCTTCAGCAGCACGTCGCACAGGCCGCGCAGGTCGGCGAAGCTATAGGCCGCACCGGTCGGATTGGAAGGCGAGTTCAGGATCAGCCACTTGGTCTTGGGCGTGATCGCGCGGTCGAGCGCTTCGGGAGTCAGCTTGAAGCCGGTCTCCTCCGGGCAGTTCACGATCACGGGCGTGCCGTCGCCGAACATCACCATTTCCGGATACGAGACCCAGTAGGGCGCCGGGATGATGACTTCGTCGCCCGGGTTCAGGGTGGCGAGCATGGCGTTGAAGATGATCTGCTTGCCGCCCGAGGTGACGACGGACTGGGAGGGCTTGTACTCGAGGCCGTGGTCGCGCTTCATCTTGGCGACGATCGCTTGGCGGAGCGCCGGGGTGCCGGCAACGGCGGTGTACTTGGTCTCGTTGTTGCGGATGGCCGCGATGGCGGCTTCCTTGATGTGGTCCGGAGTCGGCATGTCGGGCTCGCCGGCGGCGAGGCCGATGACGTCCTTGCCCGCCGCTTTCATCTCCAGGAATTTGCCCTGAGCAGCGTTCGTGGGAGAGGGCTTGATACGGCCAAGTCGGTCGGCAATGAACGCCATAACTAAAGACGCCTCCTTGGGCGGGTTTTGTTGCGGCGCGAAGCTACTGGCGGGGGAGTTTTCCCGCAAGGCGGCACAGAGGGCAGGGGGCCTATTTCTCGTCGGGCAGCACCGTACTGCGGCTAATCCACGACCTTGATGTCGGCTTCGACGGTCATCTTGGCGTCGCCGAAGCCGGTCCGGCGGCCGCTCACGGGAGCTGCGTCGCGATAATCGAGCCCGACGGCGACCCTGAGGGAATCGCCCCGGGGCGAGATGCCGTTGGTCGGATCGAAGCCCACCCAGTCGAGTCCGGGAATCCAGGCCTCCGCCCAGGAGTGGCTGGTGCGGCCGACATGCAACTCGGCGTCGTCGTTGCGCAGGTAGCCGCTGACATAGCGCGCCGGCACGCCGAGACGGCGGCAGCAGCCGATGAAGACGTGCGCGGAATCCTGGGCGACGCCAGCGCCGCGCTCCAGGGCCTCGGCCGCCGTGGTGTCGACGGTGGACACGCCGGTCTTGTAGGCGACCCTCTTGCCCACCCTCTCCATCAGCTCGTGCAGGGCCACGACGCTCTGGGTCGGATCGGTCGCGCGCGAGGCGAGGCCCTCGATCACCTGGTCGAAGCTCTTGTCGTGCTTGCCGAGTCCCGAGTTGCGCAGCCAGAACGGCGCGGGAAGGGTCGGAACGTCTCCATAACGCAGCCACTGGTCGCCACCGCTGAAGTCGTAGACGCCGGCGACGGCGATCTCGACCATGTCGTGTTCCTGCGTCAGCGAGAAGGTCGTGACATTGTTGCCGTGGCCGTCGACCCATTCCGAGCGCTTGCCGGGACCGTCGATGCGCCACGACAGCAGGCGCTGGCCGCTCGCGGGCTTGGGCGTCAGCCGCACATCGTGGATCGAGTATCCCGATGGCTGTTCGAACTCGAAGCGTGTGATGTGATGGACCGAGAGGCGCATGGGGGGACTCAATCCAACAGGAACTGGCGGCCGATTTCATTGCTGAGGGTCGCAATGTCGGTGCGCAGGTCGCCCAGGAATTCGTGCAAGCCGATATCGAAGATCTGGTCGATGCGCGCATAACGCACGCGGGCATGCAGCTCGCCGGCAAGGCGATCGGCCTCGCCGCGCGTGCCGTAGGCGTCGGCCAGCTCGTTCATCGCCATGTCGACCATCCAGAGGCAGTGATGGACCGAGCGCGGCACGTCGCGCCGCAGCATCATCAGGTCGGCGATCTTCTTGGGCTCGAGCGAGCTGCGATAAATGCGGCGGTAGGTGCGCACGGCGCCGATGCAGGCCAGCACTTCGGACCAGGCGAAGTAGTCCAGCTCCTCGGTGTTCGGATTGCCGTCGGGCAGCAGACGGTGGAACTTCACGTCGAGGATGCGGGCGGTGTTGTCGCCGCGCTCGAGGAACGATCCGATCTGGAAGAAATTATAGGCCTCGTCGCGCAGCAACGTGACCTGGGCCGCGCCGAAAATCATCACGGCCTGCTTCTTCACGGTTTCGATCAGCGCACCGCGATCGAGAGCGGCACGATTGCCGCGCAGCTTGGCGGTGATCTCCAGCCACAGGGCGTTCAGGCTCTCCCACACGTCAACGGTGATGTTGTTGCGCTCCTCGCGCGCGTTGCGCCGTGCCGAACCGATCGAGCTGATGATCGAGGACGGGTTACTTTCGTCGAAGGCCAGGAAGTCGATGAGGTCGGAGAGGCGGCCACCCTGGCTCTGGCGCTGGCGAAACTCGTCGTCCATGCCGAAGATTGCGACCACGCCCTCGGCTTCCTTGCCGCGCGACTGCAGCGCCATGCGCTGCGTTGCCTCGATCAGGCGCGCCGTCGTCTTGGCCCGCTGCAGATAGCGGCCCATCCAGTAGAGGTTCTTCGCGGTGCTACTGAGCATCTGGTGCCAAGACCCAGGTGTCCTTGGTGCCGCCGCCTTGGCTCGAATTCACGACCAGCGAGCCTTCCTTGAGTGCCACGCGCGTGAGGCCGCCCGGCACGATGGTGATTTTCTTGCCCGACAGCACGAACGGCCTGAGGTCGACATGGCGCGGCGCTACGCCCTGCGCCACGAAGGTGGGGCAGGTCGAGAGCGCCAGGGTCGGCTGGGCGATGTAGTTTTCGGGGCGCGCCTTGAGCAGTAGAGCGAATTCCTCGATCTCCGCCTTGCTCGAGGTCGGCCCGACCAGCATGCCCTTGCCGCCCGAGCCGTGGACTTCCTTCACCACGATCTCGGCCAGGTGCTCCATCACGTACTTGTAGTCGTCGGCCTTGTCGCAGCGCCAAGTTGGCACGTTCTGTAGGATCGGCGTCTCGCCGAGGTAAAAGCGAATCATTTCCGGCACGTAGGTATACGTCGATTTGTCGTCGGCCACGCCGTTGCCGAGTGCATTCACGATGTTTACGCGGCCGGCGCGCACGGCGCCGAGCAATCCCGCCACGCCGAGGAAGGAGTCCGGATTCATCGCCAGCGGATCGAGGTAGGCATCGTCTATGCGGCGGTAGATCACGTCGACCCGCTGCGGCCCGCGCGGCGTGCGCATGAACACGCGGCCTTCGTCGACGAACAGGTCGGAGCCCTTGGCGAGCTCGATGCCCATCTCGTCGGCCAGGAAGGCGTGCTCGAAATAGGCGCTGTTGTAGTGGCCGGGCGTCAGCAGCACGACGTTGGGCTCGTGGCTGTCGCTG
>CAIMEE010000366.1 GCA_903839865.1 Enhydrobacter aerosaccus
ATTTCGGTGATGATGAGAGCTTCGCGATCCTTGCGGACCTGCTCCACCTCGGCCTTGGCGCGCACCAGCACCGAGCCGCGCCCGGTCTGGTAGGCGAGCCGCGCCCCGCCCCGGCCCAGCATGATGCCGCCAGTGGGGAAATCAGGCCCGGGAACGATCTCGATCAGCTCATCAATAGTGATCTCGGGATTGTCCATCATGGCGAAGACCGCGTCGATCACCTCGCCCAGATTGTGCGGGGGGATATTGGTGGCCATGCCCACCGCGATGCCGCCCGCGCCATTGACCAGCAGATTGGGGAAGCGCGCCGGCATGACGACCGGCTCGTGCTCCTTGCCGTCATAGTTGGGCTGGAACTCGACAGTGTCCTTGTCGATGTCGGCCAGCAACGTCTCCGACACTGCCGACATGCGCGCTTCGGTGTAACGCATGGCCGCCGCCGGATCGCCGTCCATCGAGCCGAAGTTACCCTGCCCGGAGATCAAAGGCAGGCGCATCGAGAAATCCTGCGCCATGCGCACCATGGCGTCGTAGATCGCCGAGTCGCCGTGCGGGTGATACTTGCCCATCACGTCGCCGACGATGCGCGCGGACTTGCGGAACGGGCGCGTCGAGTCGTAGCCGCCTTCCTTCATCGCGTAGAGAATGCGGCGCTGCACCGGCTTCCACCCGTCGCGTGCATCTGGCAGCGCGCGCGACACGATCACGCTCATCGCGTAATCGAGGTAGGAGCGTTTCATCTCCTCTTCGATAGTGATCGGCGCGATGTCGTGCGGAGACTGGGGCGGCGGCGGCTCGTCGGAAGGCGGCGGCGGCAGGATCGTATCGTCGCTCACAAAATTCCTTGGTTTTTTGCTCGTTCTTGTGGCTCCGCCGGGGGTTCCGCGGAGAGGAGCGGCACCCTACCAAACCAGCCCCCGAACACCAACTAAAAACGTCCCGGGAACAGCCCTTTAACTTATTGATTTTATTAAGTAAATTTCGCCTGAAATTCGCCCGGAAAAAGGCCCCGAAATGGCCCCCAAACCAGCCCCGTCAAAGCCTTCGGTTGTCGTCTTCGACATGGGCGGCGTGCTGCTCGATTGGAACCCGCGGCATCTCTATCGCAAATTGATCGACGACCCCGCAGAAATGGAGCGCTTCCTGGCCGAGGTCACCACCTCACGATGGCATAGCGATCAGGATCACGGTGGCGATCCGGCGACAGCGACGCAACGGCTGCAGGCCCTGCACCCGGGCAAGGAGGCACTGATCGAGGCCTTCTACGCGCGCTTCGATGAGATGTGCGATCACAGCTTCCCCGAGATGGCCGAGCTGGTCGAACGCCTGCACGCGGCAGGCACGCCGCTCTACCTGCTGTCGAATGCACCCGCCTTCATGGACGGATGGCTGCGCGGTCCCGCGCATCGGCGGCATCCCTTCATTGGTCGATTCAGTGACTACGTCGTCTCGGGTCTCGTCCTGCATTCCAAGCCTCACGCCGAGATCTATCACCTCACCTGCCGGGCTGGTGCGTTCGAGCCCGCCGACGCGGTGTTCATCGACGACGTGCTGGCCAATGTCGACGGCGCGCGGGCCATCGGCATGGCGGGCATCCACCATCGCTCGGCCGCGGAAACAATTGCGGAACTCAAGGCGCTCGGCCTGCCGGCGTGAAGTTGCCGCCGCAACTCGCGGACCTGCCGCAGCCGATCTACTTCTTCGACGGCTATTGCGTGCTGTGCAGCGGCTTCGTCAGATTCTGCCTGAAGCACGACGGCGACAGATTACTCCGATTTGCCTCGACCCAGTCGGTGCTCGGCCAACATGTCGCCCAGACCCTCGGCCTGCCGCTCGGCACGCTCGATCGCACCATCCTGCTGATCGAGGACGATCGAGCCTTCCTGCAATCGACCGCCGCCCTGCGGGCGCTGCGCCACCTCAGGGGCTGGCCACGCTGGCTGCAGCCGCTCTCGGCGATACCGAAGTTCATGCGCGACCCGGTCTACGACCTGATCGCACGCAATCGCTATCGCTGGTTCGGGCATCGGCCAATCTGTCACCTGCCGACGCCGCAAACCCGCGACCGGTTCATCGATCTCTAGAACGGCCGCTCAGAACGGAATGTCGTCGTCGAGCTCCGCCTTGCTGCGGGCCGGTGTGCGACCGCCGCTGCTGGGTGCAGCCGCCATCGCGCTCCCGCCGCCCATCTCGTCGTCCATGCCGCCACCCATGCCGGCGCCGTCACCGCCGCCGGCGCGGCCGTCGAGCATGGTGAGCTGACCGCCGAAGCGCGGGATGACGACCTCGGTCGTGTAGCGTTCCTGGCCGCTCTGGTCCGTCCACTTGCGGGTCGTGAGCTGGCCTTCGAGATAAACCTTGGCGCCCTTCTTCAGGTACTTCGTGGCAACCTCGCCCAGTTTGTCGTTGAAGATCACGACGCGGTGCCACTCGGTGCGCTCCTTGCGCTCGCCGCTCGTGCGATCGCGCCAGTTCTCCGACGTCGCCACCGACATGTTCACCAGGGATCGGCCGTCCTGCATGGGCTTCGTCTCGGGGTCGCGCCCCAGATTGCCGACGAGGATGACTTTATTGACGCTGCCCGCCATGGGGGCCTCCTTCGCATTCCCGGTGCCGCGGGACGCAGCACCTACCTCACGAGGCGGAACCTACTCCCGGCCGCCTGTGAACAGCCACCGATTTTGGGTTGTATCGTGAAGAGAGCTCATGCGGCCCCTCCGCGAATTCATTGGTCCGGGTTCGGGACCATCCGTATGTTTTGGCCATGAAAGACGCCTTCCACGTTCCCCAGGTCTCGCGCGGCCAGGCCTACGCCATGCTCTCGGGCGCGGCCCTGATGATGACCATCGGCATGGGCCTGCGGCAGAACCTCGGCCTGTTCCAGGCGCCGGCGTCCCGCGACCTCGGAATCGCCATCTCCGACTTTGCGCTCGCGATCTCCGTGCAGCAGGTCGCCTGGGGCGTCAGCCAACCCTTCGCGGGCGTCCTCGCCGACAAGTACGGCACGCGCTGGGTCTCGCTCGTGGGCAGCCTGATCTACATCGTCGGGCTGATCCTGACGGCAACCGCCACCAGCACGCTGCCGATCGTGATCGGCGCCGGCGTGATGATCGGCGTGGCGCTCGCCTGCACGACCTCCGGCATCACCGCCAACATCGCCGCCCGAGTCGTGGCTCCGACCAGGCGCACACTCGCCTTCGGCCTCGTCTCCGCAGCCGGCTCCGTGGGTACTATGGTGACCGCGCCGATCGCCGCCTACACGCTGAACCACGACGGCTGGCGTGCGGGCCTGTGGGTATTCGTGATCATCGCCATCGCCATGCTGCCCGCGGCCTTCGTCGGCAGCGGTGCGGATCGCCTGCCCAACGGCCGCATGGCCGACCGCGACCTCACCCTGGGCAACGCGCTGGGTGAAGCGGGCCGGCACTCCGGCTATGTCGTGATGTCGATCGCTTTCTTCGTCTGCGGCCTGCAGCTCGTGTTCCTGACGACCCACCTGCCCACCTATCTCGCGCAGTGCGGCATGGACCCGTCCTACAGCGCGATCGCGCTGATGCTGATCGGCGGTTTCAATATCCTGAGTTCGTGGGTCTTCGGATGGCTGGGCGACCGCTATCCCAAGCGCCTGCTGCTGGGCGCGATCTACCTCGTGCGCTCGGCCGCCCTCGCCGCGTTCTTCTCTTATCCGCCGACGCCGCTCACTGTCGTGGTGTTCGCTGCGGTCATGGGCAGCCTGTGGCTGGGCGTGATACCGCTGGTGAACGGGCTGGTGGTCCAGATTTTCGGCCTGCGCTTCCTGTCGACCCTGACCGGCATCGCCTTCCTCAGCCACCAGGCGGGCTCGTTCCTGGGCGCCTGGGGCGGCGGCTATCTCTTTGATCTGATGGGCTCCTACGACCTCGCCTGGAAGATCGGCGTCCTCGTGGGCCTCGCAGCCGGCACAATGCAGCTCCTCATGAACGACAAGCCGACCGCGCGGATTGCCGCACAAACCGCGACTGCCTGACATTTCCTGACATTGGGCTGGAGAATACGGCTGTGGATAGCCACATGCGCTGATCCTGCGCATCGCGCTATTGTCGGAGCCACATGGCAAAGTCCCGCTTACCCGCTGCCGAGCCCCACCGCTTCATCTCCGTTCGCGGGGCCCGCGAACACAACCTCAAGAACGTCGACATCGACCTGCCGCGCGACCGGCTGGTGGTGATCACTGGCCTCTCGGGCTCGGGCAAGTCGTCGCTCGCCTTCGACACGATCTACGCCGAGGGCCAGCGCCGGTACGTCGAAAGTTTGTCGGCGTACGCCCGCCAGTTCCTTGAGCTGATGCAGAAGCCGGACGTCGATTCGATCGACGGCCTGTCGCCCGCCATCTCGATCGAGCAGAAGACGACCTCGCGCAATCCGCGCTCGACCGTCGGCACGGTCACCGAGATCTACGACTACCTGCGCCTGCTGTTCGCCCGCGTCGGCATTCCCTATTCGCCGGCGACCGGCCTGCCGATCGAGAGCCAGACCGTCTCGCAGATGGTTGACCGCATCAAGACGATGAAGGACGGCACGCGCCTCTACCTGATGGCGCCCATCGTGCGCGGCCGGAAGGGCGAGTACCGGAAGGAGCTGCAGGAACTCTCCAAGAAGGGCTTCCAGCGCGTCAAGGTCGACGGCAAGCTCTACGAAATTTCCGAGGCGCCGACACTCGACAAGAAATTCAAGCACGACATCGACGTCGTCGTGGACCGTATCGTCGTGAAGCCCGATCTCGGTAACCGCCTGGCCGACTCGATCGAGACCGCGCTCACCCTGGCCGAAGGCCTGGCCGTCGCAGAGAACGCCGACACCGGCGAGCGCACGGTCTTCTCCGCGCGCTTCGCCTGTCCTGTGTCCGGCTTCACCATCGAGGAGATCGAGCCGCGCCTCTTCTCGTTCAACGCGCCGCAGGGCGCCTGCCCGGTGTGCGATGGCCTGGGTGTGAAGATGTTCTTCGATCCCGAGATGGTCGTGCCGGACGATCGCCTGTCGCTGGCCGAGGGCGCCGTGGCGCCGTGGGCGGATTCGTCAGGCCAGTACTACCAGCAGACGCTCGAGAGCATCGCCAAGCACTTCAAGGTCAAGATGACCACGCCGTGGAAGGACCTTCCCAAGAAGGTGCGCGACACGATCCTGAACGGCAGCACCGGCGACTCGATTGCGATGCGCTACGACGACGGCATCCGCCAGTACCAGACGACCAAGCCGTTCGAGGGCGTGATCCCAAACCTCGACCGGCGCTGGAAGGAGACCGATTCCTCCTGGGTGCGCGAGGAGCTGGAGCGCTTCCAGCACGAGGCCAAGTGCGAGGCCTGCGACGGCCAGCGACTCAAGCCCGAAGCGCTGGCGGTGAAGATCGCCGGCCTCAACATCAGCCAGACCACCGAGTTCGCGATCGGCGACGCGGTGAAGTGGTTCCTCGACCTCAAGTCGAAACTGACGCCCAAGCAGCGCGAGATTGCCGAGCGTATCCTGAAGGAGATCAACGAGCGGCTGGGCTTCCTCGATAACGTCGGCCTCTCGTATCTCAACCTCAACCGCACCTCGGGCACGCTGTCGGGCGGTGAGAGCCAGCGCATTCGCCTGGCCTCGCAGATCGGCTCCGGCCTGACCGGCGTGCTCTACGTGCTGGACGAGCCGTCGATCGGCTTGCACCAGCGCGACAACGACCGCCTGCTGAAGACGCTCACGCGGCTACGCGATCTCGGCAACACGGTGCTGGTCGTCGAGCACGATGAAGATGCGATGCGCGCTGCGGATCATCTGGTCGACATGGGACCGGGCGCCGGCGCGTTGGGCGGCAAGGTGATTGCCGAAGGCACGCCCGAAGAGGTGATGCAGAACAGCGCCAGCCTCACCGGCCAGTATCTCTCCGGCTTCCGTCAGATCCCCGTGCCGAAGGTGCGCCGCCAGCCGACCGGCACGCCCGACGGCAAGACCGGCCGCTGGCTCACCATCAAGGGCGCGACCGAGAACAATCTCCAGAACGTCACCGCCAGCATCCCGCTCGGCACGTTCACCTGCGTAAGCGGCGTGTCGGGCAGCGGCAAGAGCACCCTGATCGTCGAGACGCTCTACAAGGCGCTGGCCAAGCGGCTGAACAACGCGCGCGAACATGCCGGAGCACACACCGCGCTCGAAGGCGTCGGCCATCTCGACAAGATCGTCGACATCGACCAGTCGCCAATCGGCCGCACGCCGCGCTCGAATCCCGCGACCTACACCGGCGCCTTCTCGCCGATCCGCGACTGGTTCTCCCAGCTCCCCGAGTCGACCGAGCGCGGCTACAAGGCCGGCCGCTTCTCGTTCAACGTCAAGGGCGGCCGCTGCGAGGCCTGCCAGGGCGACGGAGTCATCAAGATCGAGATGCACTTCCTGCCGGACGTGTACGTCCAATGCGACGTCTGCAAGGGCAAGCGCTACAACCGCGAGACGCTCGAGATCCTGTTCCGCGGCAAGTCGATCGCCGACGTGCTCGACATGACGGTCGACGAGGGCTGCGAGTTCTTCAAGGCCGTGCCGGTGATCCGCGACAAGTTGCTGACCCTGCAACAGGTCGGGCTGGGTTACGTCCACATCGGTCAGCAGGCGACCACGCTGTCCGGCGGCGAGGCTCAGCGCGTGAAGCTCGCCAAGGAGCTGTCGCGCCGCGCGACCGGCCGCACCTTCTACATCCTCGACGAGCCGACGACGGGCCTGCATTTCGAGGACGTGCGCAAGCTCCTCGAGGTACTGCATCGCCTGGTCGAGGGCGGCAACACGGTGCTGGTGATCGAGCACAATCTCGAGGTCATCAAGACGGCCGACTGGGTCATCGACATGGGTCCGGACGGCGGCACCGGCGGTGGCCGTGTGGTGGCCGAGGGTCCGCCGGAAGAGATCGTGAAAGTGCCGGAGAGCTTCACCGGGCAATACCTGGCGCGCATGCTGCCGCGCAGCGCGGCGGCCAAGAAGCGGGCCTGATTGCGCGGGCCGCGCACCACGCTGAGCGTTCGCCAGAGGATCGAGACGATCACCGGTGAACGGTCGGCCTGGCGGTTCCGGCCCCACTACCATGCAGGCGACGAAGTCGTCCGCATCACGGCAGGACGCGCGCGGCTGCGGCTGCCCCAAACCTCGCGCGACGTGCAAGCCGGCGACACAGTCATCGTGCGCGCCGGCACGATCCATCGATTCGAGCCTGTCGATCCCGAGGGCTGGGCCTTCACATCGGACTTCATTATCCAGGAGACGCCTGACCCGAAGCCTGTGACACGGGTTGACGAGCGCCTGGTCGCCCGCGCGATCGAGTTGCTGACACGCCGCGAGGGATTGCGCAGCGATCCCGAGAGCCTGGCGAAGGCTCTTCATGTTTCCGGCGGCCATCTTGCCCGTACGTTCCAGCGCGTTACCGGCACCGGCCTGCACAACTTCCACGTTCTCATGGTGCTGCAGAAGGCCAAGGTTCTGTTGCGCGACGGCGCTCCGCTCGCCGCGGCGGCCTTCGACACTGGCTTCTACGACCAGGCGCACCTGACCCGGGAGTTCGTGCGCACCTACGGCTTCACGCCCAGGGCGTTCAAGCTCGCCTGGTCATATCCATCCAAGACGGCCTGACGCAGCGCCGGCATGCTGGCCGGCATGAGCACAGAAACACCCCGCCACACCCCCAGTTACACAATTGTCCCTGTCGCCGAGCGCCAGGCCTACTGGATCGGCGGCCAACGCCAGGCCGTGATTGCCAGCGCCGCCGAGACCGGCAAGCGCTACGCGCTCTCCCATTCGACCATCGCCGTCGGTGGCGGTGCCGCCGAGCATCACCACAGCCGCGAGGCCGAGGCCTTCTACGTCATCTCCGGCCGTATCCGTTTCTCGCTGGAAGGACGTGAGGTGATCCTGAACAAGGGCGACTTCCTGCACGCCGAGCCGGGGCTGAAGTACAGCTTCGAGGTCCTGCCGCCGGAGACCTGCGAGGTCCTGATCCTTTACGCTCCCGGCGGCCTCGAGCGCTTCATAGCCGAAGCCGGCATTGCCGCCGCCGATGGTGAGGCGCGTTCCATCGCGGAAGCACAACAGGTATTCGACGCAGCCCCTGCCTACGGCGTGAACTACACGGCATCGAAGAAGTGACCACTGTCGTCCTGAGCGCAGCGAAGGACCTCATGGAACGATCATATACGGGCGGCGAATAACGGGTCGTTGCAGGCGGCAGGTCCTTCGCTGTGCTCAGGACGACAAAGAAACTTGATTCTGCTCCGCGCCTTCCCATCTCGCGGCATCGGGGACCCGGAACCCGAGGTGCCGAGACATTCAGGCCGAAGCGCGGGGGCCTCGGGAGACGCTGCACGGTGGGGCAGATCGAGCGAGGCAGTGGCAGTTAGCGCAATTAGCGCTACCCCGCTACCCATCGCCCTTTCCGTTTTCCCGTTATTTTAACGGGCGACTCTCTTCCAGCTGATCTCTCCCAGGTCGTAGCCGAACTGACGCTCGACCACGGCTGGCGTCGCATCGGAGGCATCGCCCGTCCGCGCGGCGACGCGCGCCTGCGCGACATCCTTGGGAATATCGAGCCAGGTACCCTCGAAGGGCACACCGAGCTTGCGTGCCAATGCTTCCGCCGCCGCCCGCTCCTCAGGCTTCGCGAACACGGCATCGAGGATGACGCTGTGGCCGGCCCGCAGCGCTTGTCCGCCACGATCCAGCATCGCGGCGTAGACCTGGGCCGAGGACTCGGGCGTGTAACTGCCGGCCGGCATACGCTCTTCCAGCGCAACGCCTGCGAGGCGCTTGCGCTCGACGTCACTGCGCACCACGACCGCCCCCGGCACGCGGCCGATCTCGGGGGCAATCTTGAGGGCGTATGTCGTCTTGCCGCTGCCGGAGAGGCCTCCCACAGCCATGAGCCTGGGCGGTGCAGGCTCGAGGAAGGTCATCGCCGAGCGCTGATAGGCGCGGGCCGGTGCGTTGTCGGCACCGCTGACGGCGGTGACCGACGAATCGACATAGGCCCGGATGCAGGCCCGCCGCGCGAGGAACATCGGCAGGAGCGCCAGGGCCTCGTGGTGCGGGGCGCCGGGCAGATCGGCGATGCGCCACAGCCATTCGTTCAGCAGCCGGTTGGCCAGCGGCCGCAGCCCGCGATGGCAAAGATCCATCAGGGTGAAGGCGATGTCGTACATCACGTCGATATTGGCGATGCGCTCGGAGAACTCGATGGCATCGAACGGCATCGGCTTTCCGTCGATCAGCACGATGTTGCGCAGGTGGAGATCGCCGTGGCAGCGCCGGATGGCTCCCGCCGCCACGCGGCGCGCCACCAACTCCAGGAAAGGTTCCAGCGCGCCCGGCAGCGCGACAGCGAGCCTCCTGCTGATCTCCGTGTCGAGCCGGTCGCCGTGATCGGTAACCTGCCTTACATCCGAAGCGACCGAGTCCCGATAGGCCTCCGGTTGGCAGAAACTGCCGCGGATCACCGGCAGGCTGTCGTGAACCTGCGCCACGCGTGCGCCCAATGCGGCCATCAGGTCCGATGTCAGCGCGCCGCGCTCGGCCATCTGATCGAACAGGCAGGTCTCGTCGAAGCGACGCATGACGACCAGCCAGTCCGCCGCATCGACCGCCTTCTCGTTCAACTCGCCCAGGACGAGCGCGGGCGTCCGCCGAACCGGCATCGTGCCGAGATAGATCTCCGGCGCCATGCGCTCGTTGAATTCGACTTCGGCAGCGCACATGGCCGCCCGGCGCTCCACCGTCGAGAAATCCATATACGGGAACTTCACCGCGCGCTTCATCTTGAAGCCGCGATCGCCCGACAGAAAAACCACGGCCCCGTGCGTGTCGATCTTCTTTGCCGGTGCGAGGCATTTAGCGAGGAAGTCGATCACCTCCGACTGGTCCTCGATCACGAAGGAAGGACGAGCGGCCATCGTTCAGTCTGGCGAGACGTGCGGCTCGCCGTCGTTCCACGGGTCGATGTGCAGGATGATTTCCGACCGCGGGAACGCCTCGAGGATCGCGGCTTCAATGCTGTCGCCCATGACGTGGGCCCGGCCGAGCGACATGTTGGGATGAAACACGACGTGCAACTGGATGAATGTCGTCAGGCCGGCCGAGCGCGTGCGCAGCTCATGGGCGCTACGGACGCCCGGCTGTGCCAACACGATGTCGAGTATTTTCTGCCGATCCTCATTGGGAAGCTCACGATCCATGAGCACGTCGATCGAAGCCCGGGCGATCGACCAGGCGCTGGTCGCCAGATAGATCGAGACGCCGCTGGCGACGACGAGATCGATGACCGGCTGGTCGAGGCGGGTCGCCAGGAAGATGCCGATGCCGACGGCGATATTGGTCACGAAGTCGGTCGCATAGTGTGCCCTGTCAGCGCCGATGGCCAGCGAACCGGTGCGACGAATGACGAAGTTCTGGAAGGTCATCAGCGCCAGGGTCAGGACGACCGCCAGGCCGCTCACCAGCATGCCGAGGTTTTCCTGCTGCACCGGGCGCGGATGGAGCACACGGTCGAACACTGTAAGCAGAAGACCACCCGCCGAGGCCGCGATGAAGCCGGCCTGCGCCACGCCCGCCAGCGCCTCGGCCTTGCCGTGACCGAAGCGGTGCTCGGCGTCCGCCGGCTGCAGCGCCTGGCGAATGGCAATGAAGGTGATGAACGAGCTGATCAGGTCGAGTGACGAATCGACCAGCGAGGACAGCATGCTGACCGAATCCGTCAGCAACCAGGCGACCGTCTTGAAGCCGATCAGGACAGTCGCCACCGCCATCGACGCAAGACTGGCCCACCTCATCAGGCGAGCCACTTCGGCCGGCGGGGCGGGTGCTACGGGTACAGGGTGCGCGTCGACCACGGGGCACCGGCGGAGACACGGCTGTATTCCAGGCGGTCATGGAGTCGGAAAGCGCCGTCTTGCCAGAATTCGATCAGGTGAGGCTGGAGCCGGAAGCCCGACCAGTGCGGCGGCCTCGGTACGGTTCCAACCAGATGTTTTGCACCGAATTCGGCGACGCTCTTCTCGAGCGCGAACCGGCTCTCCAGCGGGCGCGACTGGTCGGACGCCCAGGCGCCAATCTGGCTGCCGCGTGCGCGAGTGGCGAAATAGGCGTCGGCCTCTTCCTGTGTCGTTTTGGTGACAGGTCCCTCGATCCGCACCTGGCGGCGCAACGACTTCCAGTGGAAAAGCAGCGCGGCCTTGGGGTGAGCCAGCAGGTGCAGTCCCTTGCGGCTTTCATAATTGCTGTAAAAGACAAAGCCTGCGGCGTCGTAGCCCTTCAACAAGACCATGCGCACGGAAGGGGTGCCATCGGGCCCCACCGTGGCCAGCGCCATGGCCGAGGGATCGTTGGGCTCGCTTTTCTCGGCTTCGGCATACCACCCGGCGAACAATTCGAGCGGATCGGCGGTCTCACGTATCATACCCACAATATGCAGCGCCGGATCGCCTTGTACCACCGGCATCTTGTCCCGCAGGCCCCGCCCCGCTAGAACCAAGGCATGATCGCTACTGCACAACTGATGGCCGGCAAAAAAGGCCTCATCATGGGCGTCGCCAACGAACGCTCGATCGCCTGGGGGATCGCCAAGGCCTGCCACGAGCAGGGCGCCAAGGTCGCCTTCACGTACCAGGGCGAGGCCCTGGAAAAGCGCCTCCGCCCGCTCGCCAAGTCGATCGGCAGCGAAATCGTTGAGCCGTGCGACGTCACCGATCCTGCCAGCATCGATGCCGCGTTCGCCTCGATCGAGAAGCAGTGGGGCGAACTCGATTTCGTGGTCCACGCCATCGCCTTCTCGAACAAGGAAGAGCTGAAGGGCCGCTACCTCAACACTTCGCCCGAGAATTTCGCGCTGACGATGAACGTGAGCTGCTACTCGCTCACGGCCGTGGCGCAGCGCGCCGTGCCGCTGATGAAGAAGGGTGGCAGCATCATCACCCTCACCTACTACGGCGCCGAGCGCGTGATCCCGAACTACAACATCATGGGTGTCGCCAAGGCAGCCCTCGAGGCGAGCGTGCGTTATCTCGCAGCCGACCTCGGCAAGGAGAACATCCGCGTCAACGCGATCTCCGCCGGCCCGATCAAGACCCTCGCATTCGCCGGGATCGCCGACGGCCGCTATATACTGAAGTGGAACGAACTCAACTCGCCGCTCAAGCGCAACATCACCACCGAGGAAGTCGGCAACTCCGCCCTCTTCCTGCTCTCCGACCTCGGCACCGGCGTGACCGGTGAAGTGATGCACGTCGACGCGGGCTACCACGTCGTCGGCATGATCAACTCCTCGTCCGCGAAGCAAATTGCCGAGCTCCTCGGCAACTTCGAAGGCGAGTGAACAGAGGCCGGCGGCGCCGGTCGAAAATATGGCCGGCAGCAGCTTCGGCACCCTCTTCAGGTTCACCAGCTGGGGCGAAAGCCACGGACCGGCGATCGGCTGCGTCGTCGACGGCACCCCGCCGCGCATTCCCATCACCGAGGCGGAAATCCAGGTCTGGATGGACAAGCGCAGGCCCGGCCAGTCGCGTTTCGTGACCCAGCGCCAGGAGCCGGACACGGTGAAGATCCTGTCCGGCGTCTTCGAGGGCGTCACGACCGGCACGCCGATCGCCTTGCACATCGACAATGTCGACCAGCGCAGCCGCGACTACGGCGAGATCAAGGACCAGTTCCGCCCCTCGCACGGCGATTACACCTACCTGCAGAAGTACGGCGTGCGCGACTATCGCGGCGGCGGCCGGCAGTCGGCGCGCGAGACGGCGGTGCGCGTGGCCGCGGGCGCGATCGCCCGCAAGGTACTGGGCGATGGCGTCAGGATTCGCGGCGCCGTGGTCCAGCTCGGCACACAGAAAATCGACCGCACCAAGTGGGACTGGGACGCCACCGGCGACAATCCCTTCTGGTGCCCCGACCGCCAGGCGGCCCAGGGCTGGGAAGGCTACCTCGACGACATCCGCAAGCGCGGCAGCTCGTGCGGCGCGGTGATCGAGGTCGTGGCGTCCGGCGTGCCCGTGGGCCTCGGCGATCCCGTTTACGACAAGCTCGATGCCGATCTCGCCAAGGCGCTGATGAGCATCAACGCCGTCAAGGGCGTGGAGATCGGCGACGGCTTCGCAACGGCTGCCATGAGCGGTGAGGAGAATGCCGACGAGATGCACATGCAGGGAGGCAAGGCCGCCTTCCTCAGCAACCACGCCGGCGGTATCCTGGCCGGCATCTCGACCGGCCAGGACATCGTCTGCCGCCTGGCCGTGAAGCCCACCAGCTCGATCCTGGCGACAGTTCGCAGCGTCGACCGCTTCGGAAAAGAGATCGAACTGCGCACCAAGGGCCGACACGATCCCTGCGTCGGCATCCGCGCCACGCCCGTCGCCGAGGCGATGGTGGCCTGCGTGCTGGCCGACCATCTGCTGCGCCATCGCGCCCAAAACGGCTGACCGGGGATGCCGCCTCCCAAGGTCGTCGAAGCCCGCTACGGCACTTTGCACAATGTCAGCATGGCGGTGGTCGCCGTCCTCATGGTCGCGATCGCGGTCTCGCATTTCGCCACTCATCCCGACAACGCGCCGACCTTCTCCTTCGGCGACCAGCGGTTCGTGCTGTTCGGCGCCTTGTCGATCGCGATGCTCACCTATTCGTGGGTCGGCATACGGCGCGCGATGAACCGGCAGCCGCAGATCGTCATCGATCGCGACGGCATCGCGCTGGGCTTCGGCCGCGACTGGCGCTTCAGCTGGAATGAAATCCAGTGGGTGCGCCTGCGCCGCCTCGCGTTCCGGCCGCAATTGCAGGTCGGCATCCTGCCCGAGGCCTTCGTAGCGGCGAACCTTCGGCTCTCGATGTGGAACCTCGATGATGGGCTGCGTCCCATCCGCGGCGTGCCGGCGGCCGTGCTGGTGCGCGACAATGGGCTCGACTTGCGTGCGTCGGCGATGCTTGACGCAGTAAAGGCCTTCCGGCCCAACTTGGTGCGTCCCTAGATCGGACGGAGTGACGACATGCGGCGATTTGTTGTGGGTCTGCTTGCGACCGTGGGCTTCCTCACCTTGCTGGCGGTCGCGGGCAGCGCGGTGTTTCTCTACACCGGTCCTTTCGCCGCCAAGCCCCTGCCCAAGTCCATGGTCCTGTCGCTCGACCTGCGCGACGTGCCGCCGGAGACGGTCTCGACGGATGTCCTGCACGGGAGTTTGTGGAGCGGCTCGCGCGACATCACGGAGATCGCCCAGGCGCTGTGGCAGGCCGCCGACGATCCACGGGTGATAGGCCTCTATGTCGAGATCGGCGACGAGTCCGCGGGTCTCGCGCGCGTTCAGGAACTGCGCCAGGCCATCGCGCGCTTCCGCGGCAAGGGCAAGTTCACCATAGGGTTCGCCGAATCGCTGGGCGGCGGCGATCACTTCGCCGATTTCTACCTCGCCGCGGCGCTCGACCAGATCTGGCTGCAGCCGAGCGGCGGCTTCGCGGTGACCGGCCTTTCTGTCGAGACGCCGTTCCTCAAGGGCGGCCTCGACAAGCTCGGCGTGCACATGGAAGGGGGCAGGCGCTACGAATACAAGAGCGCGCCCGATATCTTCACCGAAACCGGCATGACGGCGCCGGCGCGGGAGAATCTTCAGCAGCTTCTCGATGGTCTTTACGGCCAGTTCATCGAGGATGTGGCGCGCGACCGCCGCATTGTGCCCGCCAGGTTGCGCCAGCTGATCGACGCCGCCCCCTTCGACTCCGAGCGCGCGCATCAGGAAGGCCTCGTCGACCGCGTCGGCTACCGCGCCGATGCGATGAACGAAGTGCTTCAGCGTGCAGGCTCCACGCAGGAGATCGTGGCCTTCAGCGACTATGCCGGCGACAGGTCGACGACGAAGCCTCAGGGAGATGTCGTGGCACTCGTGCACGCCAGCGGCACGATCTCCTCCAGCGGGGGCGGCGGAGGTCTCCTCGACGACGATTCAGGGGCAAACTCCGATGATGTGGTCGATGCCCTCGATCAGGCCGCCCAGAACAAGGAGGTGCGCGCCATCGTCCTGCGCATCGACTCGCCCGGCGGCACCTACCCTGCCGCCGACGCCATGGCCGACGGCGTCGCCCGTGCCCGCGCCGCCGGCAAGCCGGTCATCGTCTCGATGGGCGATGTCGCGGCGTCGGGCGGCTATCTTGCTGCGGTGCGCGCCGACGTGATCGTGGCCGAGCCGTCGACCGTCACCGGCTCTATCGGCGTGTTCGGCATGTGGCCTGTCGCCACCGACCTGTTGACCATGCTTGGCGTCAAGGTCGAGAAGGTCGGCGTCGGCGCCAATGCCGGCATGTACTCTTCGTTCCGGAATCCGACTGCGGCGCAGCGCGTCGCGATCGGGCGCGAGCTCGACACAGTCTATGCTGATTTCACGCGACAGGTCGCCGATGCGCGCAAGTTTGACGCCGCGAAGATCGACACCGTCGCCCGCGGTCGCGTCTTCACCGGCATCGACGCCAAGCGTGCCGGGCTGATCGACGAACTGGGCGGGCTGCAGCTTGCCCTCAGCATCGCCAAGGCCAAGGCCGGCATCGACGAGGCGAAGCCGATCGAGGTGCGGCGCTTCCCGGCCGGCGGCGATCGCTGGCAGCGCCTGCTCGACAAGGCGATGAAGCTGGCCGGCATCGACGCCAAGGGCCCGCAGATCCGGGCACCCAGGCAAGTGCGCGAGGCGCTGGCCCGGGTGGGCGTCTACAGCCGCCCTGGCAATGTTCGCGTGCCACCGCTGCCGCCTCTCTGGCGCTGATCCGGGCGCTAGCGCGAACGCTCCTCCAGCAGGGTCAGGTGGCTGCGAAGCTTCGACAGGTCGTAGAGCGCAAGGTCGAGCGCATCGATCTCGCGGCGGATACTTTCCGGGAGAGCGACGATCAGGCGGCCCACCGCATCGGGATCGCGATTCTCGACCAGCGCCATCACTGAGCGTCCGCGCGGCCCCAGACCACTCGCCAGCCCCGCGGTATCGGCCTGGGGATCGCGGAAGCGCGTCCGCTCGATCTGTTCCAGCAGCAGTTCGTCATCAGGATCGTCGATGCGGCCGGCATTGGCCAGCAGGAAGGCCCAGCGCCCGTAGGCGTTGGGCTCGATATGGCTCTCGCGCGGCGAACCCATCGGCCGGAAGACGCCGGTCGTCACGAAGCGAATCACCGACTCGGCATCGCGGTAACCGCCCACGCCGGCGATGAAGTTGACCTTCGTAACAAGGTCGTCTTGCAGGCTTGCGATGATCGTCGGCGCCACGGCGTACGAGATCGCGGCCATGCCCAACGGCGCCGTCGGCTGCCACGTGTGGAGCTGGCGCAGTACCGCCGCGATTCGGTCGGCGTCGCCGCGCGACAGGCGGAGCTGGCGGACTTCCGGCAGTTCCGGCACCAGCACCATCGCGGCCCGCACCCTGCCGCCTGGCACGTAGAGATCGCCCTCGCCGTCCGTCCAGCGCGCGGGATACATCGACGACGGCCGTGTCACGTCCTGCCAGAGAGTGGGCGCTCCGCCGGCCGCAACATCCAGCATGATCAATGCGGCCTCACCCCAGGCGACCGGATTGCCGAGCAAGAACGCCGCCGCAACGGTGAGCGCTAGTCCTCCCGCTGGCTAGGCCGAAACCCGTTTCATCGGCTGAGAGCCACCGTGGCCAATGTCTCGAGCCGGTCGCCGTCATAGCGTAACAGCGCCAGCTCCTCGATTCGCCCACGGATCGGCAGGTGCTGTCGCTCGACGATCCGGGCGACCTGCTCGGCGTCGAGCACCCTACCAAATACGCCAAGCGTAATATGCGGTTCGAATGGCTCACCGGCCGGTGCGGCGTTCAGCGCCTCGTAGAGTTCGGTGAGCTCGGCAGCCCCATCCGACGGTACGGCGAAGAGATGGAGATCGTGCCGCGCGATGCGCTCGATCATTAACCAGAACGGCCGGTGCCGAACGCCGTCGAGCGCAGCGCGCAGCTCCGTTTCGCGATCGGTCTTGGCGCCGAACACCAAGGTGAAGTGCGGACCGATCAGGCCCGCCTCCTTCGGGTGATACTGCGCCCGTAACCGGCGCAGCGCCGTGTCGTCGGTCCCGGCAAGCAGCGGCCAGGCCACGACGTAGAGCATCGTCAGCCGTAGCTCTTGGCCATGCCGAGGGCGGGATCCATCACCGCGCCGTACGGCGGGAACGGATAGCGCAGGCCGTTCTTGGCGAGATGGCCCATGCCGTCGATGGCGCGCAGGAACTCGTCCGGCGGGCAGGCCATTAGCAGTTCGTCGTCGGCTACGCCGCCGTAGCGGCGCTCGGCGAAGCACGGCAGCGACAGCGAGGTCTGGCGCGTGGCCAGCGCCCGGCCCCAGGAATCCGCACACGCGCTCTCGCCCGTGCAGGTGAAGTCGTAGCGCTTGTAGCGATGGTACTGCAGGCCGTTGATGAAATAGATCATCTGGCCCGGCGTTGCATAGAACAGGCAGATGTCCGGCGGATCGAGGCGCCCCGAACGCAGCGGCGTCACCACGAGACCGTTGTACTTGCCGTGCGGCACCCGGGGCATCTGCGCCTGATGTGCGGCCGAGGCCTCCTTGTTGCCGAACCACACGCCGTTCATGTGATCCCCCGACAGGAAGCCCTCGCCCGGATGGTTAAGTCCGACCACGCCGCCGCAATTGCCGCCGCGCGTGTTGTCGACCTCGATGCCGAGCGTGAACCCGTACCAGCGCGACTGGGTCACCATCTGGCACATGGTGAACTTGAAGCCTTCGGTCGGACGCCGCAGGCCCTGGATCTTCTCCATGTCCTTTGCATCCTCGAACAGCTTCATGCCGATCGGCTGCGTGCGGATGCGCAGGATCTCGATCAGCTTGCCTGCGGCCTCGGCCAGCATCTTGCCGTCGATCTTCTCGGGTGGCGTCCACGGCGCGGTCTTGTAGCCGGGCGGCAGGGACTGGACGTTCATTGCTTCCTCCGTTGCTTCGTGACCTCAGGTGAGGTTGAGCCCACCATCAGCGATCAGTATCTCTCCCGTAACGTAATCGCTGGCGCAGAAGCCAGCCACCACGTCGGCAATGTCCTCGGGCTTGGCTGGCCGGCGCATCGGCGACTTGGTGTTCCAGAGCTCGTAGGCCGCCTCCCAACCCTTGGCCATCGGCGTGTCGACCAGCCCGGGCGCCACGCAGTTCACGCGAATGTCGGGACCGAGCGTCAAGGCCAGCAGCCGGGTGGTGTGATGCAGTGCCGCTTTCGCCGCCGCATAGGGGATCGACGACCCTTTGGGCCGCACGGCGGCGTGCGTGCCGATGTTCACGATGCAGCCCGGGCGGCCGGTCCTGGCCGACGCACGCAGGGCGGCCTCCGCTTCGGCGATCAGCATCCAGGGAGCGATCAGGTTTACATCCATCATCCGCCGCCACACCGCGGGCGTCGCGGCCCTCAGATCGGCATGCGGGAAGCGTGCGGCCTCGCCCGCATTGTTCACCAGCACATCGAGGCGGCCATGCTTGTCGAGGACCGAGCGCACCAATGCGCCGGCATTGTCGACATCCGAGAGATCTGTCGAGTGATAGCTCGCTGCCCCCGCCTCCCTGGCCATCGCCTCGCCTTCAGCGGCAGAACGGCGCCCGTGCAGCGCCACGACGTAGCCGTCGTGTGAGAGGCGGCGCGCGATCGCGGCGCCGATGCCGGAGGTCGAGCCGGTGACGAGAGCGACGCGATCAGACATTGGCTTGCAACGCAGCGAGGGTTTCGTCGGGCCGCTCGACCATCATGAAGTGCCCGCAGTTTGGAATGACGACGGTCTTCGCTCCCGCGATCGCCGCCGCCAGCGGCTTTGCCTTGGGCGCGGGCGTCATCAGGTCACCGTCGCCCAGGATCAGCACCGTGGGGCACTTGACTTCGGCGGCACGTGCGGGCGCGTCCTTGTAGGCGTTGCAGGCCGCCAGATCGGCATGGATGACGCCGGGCTTGTTGCCGTCGAGCACCGCCAGCGATTCGCGCCGCAGCCACAGGCCGGGCGAGACCATGCCGCCCTTGTGCAAGGCGTTGCCCATCCCCCAGAAAGTCATCAGTTCCTGCACCTTGAGCGTATTGGCCTTGGCCGACTCGATCATCTCAGGGTGCACCGGCATCTCGACCGCGACGCCGCACAGCGCCAGCGCCCGCACCTTGTCGGCGTGACGTGCGGCGCAGTCGAGGGCCACCAGCGCGCCCATCGAATGACCCACGAGCGCTGCGCTCTTCAGGCCGGCGGCGGCAATGAACTTCGCCGTCCAGTCGGCCATTGCGGGGATGGAGGTGAGCGCGGGGCCGTCGGACCGGCCGTGGGCCGGGAAATCGAGCGCCAACACGCTGCGGCCGTGATGCGCAAACCAGCGCGTCTGCAGGCGCCACGCCGTGCGGTCGAAGCCCGCGCCGTGCAGGAACACGACGGCAGGCTTGGCCGGATCGAAGTCGGTGCCGCCGGTGGTCGCGAAGACCTCCCGGCCGTCTACGGTGACCTTCATGCTCAGGCCTTCTGCGAGGCGCGCAAGGCCTGCCCCAGATCGTCGAGGATATCCTCGGGATCCTCGAGGCCAACCGACAAGCGGATCATGCCCTCGCCGATGCCCGCGACCTTAAGCGCGACGGCATCGAGCTGGGCATGCGTCGTCGAGGCGGGATGAATAACCAGCGACTTGGCATCGCCCACGTTGGCCACATGCGAGAAGAGCTTCAGCCGCTCGATGAAGCGCCGGCCGGCCTCGCGCCCGCCCTTGATGTCGAAGGAGAAGATCGAGCCCGTGCCCTTGGGCAGCAGGCGCTTCGCCAGCACATGATCGGGGTGGTCGGGCAGTTCGGGCGAGGCGATGCTCTCGACCGCGGCATTGCTCTTCAGGAAGTCGATGACCTTGCGCGCGTTCTCGCCATGCCGCGCCACGCGCAGCGGCAGGGTCTCGAGGCCTTGCAGCAGATAGAACGCCGTCTGGGGCGCCATGCAGCAGCCAAAGTCGCGCACGCCCTCGCTGCGGGCCCGCATGATGAAGGCGTGAGGCCCGAATTCTTCGGCGAAATCGATGCCGTGATAGCCGGCATAGGGCTCGGTAAGTGTCGGGAACTTTCCCGACGCTTCCCAGTCGAAGCGGCCGCTTTCGACGATCACGCCGCCGATGGCGATGCCATGTCCGCCGATGAACTTGGTGGCGGACTGGAAGACGATGTCGGCGCCCAGGGTCAGCGGCCGGCACAGGATCGGCGAGGCGAAGGTATTGTCGATCATCAGCGGGATCTTGGCGGCATGCGCGATTGCGGCAATGGCGGGAATGTCCAGAACCTCGCCGCCCGGATTGCCGATCGTCTCGCCGATCACCAGCCGCGTGTTGGGCCGGATCGCCTTGGCGAAGCCGTCGTGGTCGCGCGGATGCACGAACGTCGTCTCGATGCCGAAGCGCGGCATGGTCAGCGCCAGCATGTTGCGCGTGCCGCCATAGAGCGACGTCGAGGCCACGATGTGGCTGCCCGCGTCCATCAACGTCGCGATCGCGATGTGCAGCGCCGCCTGGCCGCTTGCCACGCCCAGGGCGCCGGAGCCCTCTTCCAGCGCCGCCACACGCTCCTCGAACACCGCGACGGTGGGGTTGGAGATACGGCTGTAGATGTGCCCGCCGACTTCGAGGTTGAACAGGCTGGCGGCGTGGTCGACATCGCGGAAGACGAACGATGTCGTCTGGTAGATCGGCACGGCCCGCGCGCCCGTCACCGGGTCGGGATGCTGGCCCGCGTGCAGCGCCAGCGTATCGGGCTTCAGGAATTTGGCATCGACCACGGCGGCTCCTTGCCTGCTACTTCTTGAAAAAGGCCGACGCCGCCGAGGCGTGGCTCTGCTTGGCCTTGATCTTGGCCTCCACCCTTTCGATCTCGGCCTTGAGCACGGCGACGTACTCCTTGAGGTCGTCGATATTCATATCGTCGAGGTTGAGCGGCTTCGCCTTCCGGGCGTTGCGCGGGTCGAGATCGTCGAGGTCGATGGCCATGGCACTCCTCCACGGAAGCAGCTATTTGAGACCTAGCATCGCCTCCCCCAGACTGAAAGGCCAAGCATGAGCGCGCTCCCCGCCACCATGATGTGCGTCGAGATCAAGAAGCCCGGCGGCCCCGAGGCGCTGGTCCCCGCCACGCGCCCGCTGCCCACGCTCAAGGCCGGCGAGCTGCTGATCAAGGTCGCCGCGACCGGCGTGAACCGGCCCGACATCGCCCAACGCTCGGGTGTCTATCCGCCGCCACCGGGCGCGTCCGATCTGCCCGGCCTCGAGGCCGCGGGCTCGGTCGCTGCGATCGGCGAAGGCGTCTCGGGCTGGACCGTCGGCGATCCGGTGTGCGCGCTGACGCCGGGCGGCTCCTACGCCGAGTATTGCGCCGTGCCCGCGCCGCAGTGCCTGCCGCCCCCCAAGGGCTTCGACATGCTGCACGCGGCGGCGCTGCCCGAGAACTATTTCACCGTCTGGCACAATCTCTTCGAGCGCGGCCAGCTGAAAGCGGGCGAGAGCGTGCTGATCCACGGCGGCGCGTCGGGCATCGGCACGACCGCGATCCAGCTCGCCAAGGCATTCGGCTGCACGGTGTTCACCACGGTGCGCAACGCCGAGAAGGCCGCAGCGGTGACCAAGCTCGGCGCCGATCACGCGATCCTCTACAAGGACAACGACTGGGCCGCCGAGGTGAAGAAGCTGTCGGGCGGCGTCGATGTCGTGCTCGACATGGTGGCCGGGGACTATGTGCCGAAGAACCTGTCGCTGCTGAAGCAGGACGGCCGCTGCGTGATCATCGCGCTGCAGGGTGGCGCCAGCGCCACGATCAGCGCGGGCCTGCTGATGGTGAACCGCCTCACCCTCACCGGCTCGACGCTTCGTCCGCAGAGCATCGCCATCAAGGGGCGCATCGCTCAGGGGTTAAAGGAGAAAGCCTGGGCGCTGCTCGAGAAGGGCACGATCAGGCCGATCATCTTCAAGACCTTCGCCTTGAAGGATGCCGCCGCGGCGCACGCCGAACTGGAGCGCGCCGACCATGTCGGCAAGGTGATGCTGACCGTCAGCTAGGCGGCGGGCAGCTAAACGTCGGGCTGATCGGCCTCGGCGGGATCCACGGCCGCGGGCTCTTCGACAATCGGCTCGCCGGCGGCGAGCTTGGCCTTCTTCTTGGCCGCATCCTCGCGCGCGGCCTTGCGGCGGGCGCGATCGACGGCATCGTTGAGATCCTTGAGCGAGCACAGGCCGAGCGTTACCGGATCGCGCGGACGCACGTTCTGCATGTTCCAGTGGCTGCGGTCCTTGACCGACTGCACCGTGCTCTTGGTCGAGCCGACGAGCTTGGCGACCTGGCTGTCCTGCAGCTCGGGATGAACTTTCAGCAGCCAGGCGATGGCGTCCGGACGGTCCTGGCGCTTGGCGACCGGCGTGTAGCGCGGGCCCTTCGAGCGGGCCTGGGGCATCGGCACGTCGCGCGGGGTGAGCTTCAGGCGGCCGGCCGGATCGGCCTCGACGCGCTTGATCTCTTCCTTGGTCAGCTGGCCGTTGGTCGTGGGGTCGAACCCGGTCATGCCGCCCGCCACTTCGCCATCGGCAATCGCCTGCACTTCGAGCGGATGAAGGCCCGTGAAGGACGAAATCTGGTCGAACGTCAGGGTCGTATTCTCGACCAGCCAGACGGCGGTCGCCTTGGGCATCAACACTTGCGACATGAATTCACTCTCCTGAGCCCGGATATAGAGACCGGCCCCGGTCCCGCCAACCTCAAAAGCAGTTTGGCGGCTAAGTCTTTGATAAAAAAGGAAACGGCCGGGGGTTACCCGGCCGTCCCTAGAAGCTAGAGCTTCGAGCGTGATTACTGGATCACGATCTCGACGCGGCGGTTCTGCGGCTCGCGGACGCCATCGGCCGTCTGCACCAGCGGCTGGGTCTCACCCTTGCCGATGACCGAGATCGCCGTTGCCGGCACGCCTTCGCGCACCAGGGCATCCTTGACCGTGTTCGCACGACGCAGCGACAGCGCCATGTTGTAGCTTTCCGGGCCCGACTTGTCGGTATGGCCGGTCGCCGTCACGCGGGCAGAGCCCTTGGTCTTGTAGGCACCAGCGGCCTGCTTGATCGTGTTCAGAGCCTGGGCCGACAGGTTGTAGCGGTCCCAATCGAAGAACACCATGAACGACGGAGCAGCCGGAGCCG